>JBFFZZ010000060.1:0-13056 GCA_041568335.1 Candidatus Polarisedimenticolaceae bacterium
GGGCTTGGCGTCGCGCTGCCGTTCGTTTTCTGGGCCGGAGCCGAGGCCGCCAGACGCGGCTGGTTCGGCTCCGGTCGAAGCGACTACGACCTCATGACATTGATCCTGGATGCGTTGCCGATGGGAGCGGCGGGTCTCTGGGCGTTGCTGGCGTTGATGTTCGCGGCGCAGGCGTTCGCCGGCGACCGCGCGGACGGAACCGAGCGGTTCCTTCTCGACCGACCGGTCCCGAGAAGCCGCGTCTGGCTCGCTCGCGTCCTCGCCTGCTTCCCCTCGGTGCTGCTCGTCATGGCGGGCAACGCGCTCTACGTCGCGGCGCTCGCCGCGCTGGTTCACGACGGGTCCGATCTGTCGATCTGGACTCGTATCCTCCCGCCGATGGGGGCCGGTGCCGCGCTCGCCCTGCTCGCCACGATCGGCGGGATGGCCGCCGGAGCGCTGATGCGAAACCCGATGCAGGCCGTGCTGGTCGGCGCGGTGCTCACCGTGTTGCCCATCGGCGCGACGATGTTCTTCCTGTCGGTGTTTCAGCTTGCCCGGGTGTTCGAGATACCGCTGGCCTTCTTCGTGGCGCCGATCCTACCGATCGCGCTCGTCGTTGCCTCGTATCGATCCAGCTGTCTCGGGGAACCGGCCGGCCGTGGCCGGATCAAGCGTGGGATCGGCGTGCTCGTCGTCGCGCTTGTCGCCACCCCCGTGGTCTTCGCCGCCTCGGCCCCCGTGGTGATGCGCGCGTTCGTCATCGCCGGCTGGCCGCAAGCCGCCCCCGCCGAGGCGGACATCACCGTGACGCTGGGTGGGCCGTACCACGCGCGCGGAGGCTGGATCGTCGACGCCGCCGGCAGAAAAAAGATCCGCTACCTCAAACCGCCGATCCAATCGACCGCCTGGAAGGCCGACGGGTCCAGGTTGGCCGTGCTCCACCGGGCCGGTGTTCTCGGCTCGATCGCCGACATGCGGTTGGAGCTGTTCGACCGCGACGGCAAGAGCCGAGGCAGCTATACCGTCGACGACAAGGGGTCGTTCGCACAGGATGTAATGTGGGCGGGCGATCTGCTGCTGGTCCGGGAGTGGCTGGGGGTCCGCCGGTCGGCGATCCGCGTGATCGATCCGGACCGCGGGCCTCTCGGCCGCATCGAGGTTCGGGGCGACGGAGCTCAGACCTGGAAGCTGCTCGGTCCGACGGAGGACGGCTCGGTGTTCCTCCACCGGCTGGTGAGTGCGGCCAACGAAGCACGCGTCTATCAGCTGAACCGTCTCGACCTGGAGGGGTTCCGGCTCGAGGATCCGGTCCTGACCGAGGAGCAAGACCTTCCCACGTTCGCATCCAAGAGCCTTTCTCCATCCGGGCGCTACCTGGCGCGTGTGGTGTACGACGGTGGTATCTACTCGTCGCGCGTTTTCGATCTGCAAGAGGGGACCCAGATCGACTACGGCGACAGCATCATCAGCGGGTGGTTGACCGGGGACCGGCTGCTCCGTCTCGAGAAGAGCGGCGGCGACGTTCGCGTGGTCTTGCATCACGTGGAGGGAGACGAGGTGATTTCGCGGACGCTCCCCGCAGGGGTCGCCGCCAAGGTGTCCCCCGACGGGCGACGTTTTCTCGTGACCCGGCGGGTCCTGTCCGACGACCGGTCCTTCGTTTACGCCTACTACGAGGCTCTCCGTGGCCACGGGCTGACCCATCTGCTGGTCAGCGACGGCGTCGAATGGACGGACCTCCGTTCGCTCATCGATGGCCTCGACCACGAGGAGCTGTGGGTCGCCTGGGGTGGGCCGAACACGTTGATCGCTTCGAATGGGAGCGCGTGCGGTGTCGCCGAACCTCGATCCGATGCCAGCTGGACGGGAGTCCTCGGCCGCTGGCGCTGACGGCCCCATGCGGTGCGTTATGATGCCCCGCTCCCGAGGCGGAGCGCGGGCGATGCATGGCGGACTCCAAGACCCTGTACCTACTGGACGGCACGGCGCAGCTCTACCGTGCCTATTTTGCGGTGCGCGGGCTGACCACCTCCGGGGGCTTCCCGACCAACGCCTTGTTCGGCTTCACCTCGATGCTACGCAAGCTCATCGCCGACGAGCGGCCGACGCACCTCGGCGTGGCGTTCGACCTGCCCGGCAAGACCTTCCGTCACGAGCGCTATCCGAAGTACAAGGCCAACCGTCCGCCCACGCCGGAGGACATGAAGCAACAGGCACCCTACGCGGGCAAGATCTGCGCGGCGCTCGGTGTTCCGGTGCTTGCCCTCGAGGGCTTCGAGGCGGATGACCTGATCGCGACCTACACGCGACTGGCGCGTGAGGCCGGCTATGAGGTCGTCATCGTCAGCTCCGACAAGGACCTGCTGCAGCTCGTCGGCGACGGGGTCACGACGCTCAACCCGTCCAAGGATCTTCGCCTCGACAGGGAGGGCGTGGCCCAGTCCTTCGGGGTGCCCCCCGACCGTGTGCTCGACGTCTTGGCGCTGATGGGCGACAGCGTGGACAACATCCCGGGCGTGCCCGGTGTGGGGGAGAAGACGGCGCTCTCGATCGTGGCCACGTACGGAAGCCTCGAAGGGGTGCTGGAACGCGCCAAGCGGTTCGTGACGCTCTACGACGCGCGTGACCGGTTGCTCGCGGCCATCGAGGCCGTGGAAAAAGTCGATGCCGTCGAAGACGCGGCGTCGCGGGAGATCGCCGCGGCCGCCGGTGAGACGGGAGCGGCGTTGGAAGCGTTCCTCGCGGCGGAATCCGATCCGGTCTGGTCCGAGCGGCTCGAGTCCGCCCGGGAGGCGCTCGCGGTCGCCGAGCTGCACGACGCCGCAGGTCGCACCGGGCAGCCGGGCAAAGCGGCCATCAAGCCGCTCCGTCCCGTCAAACGTGAGCTCAAGGCGATGGACCGGGGCAGCGCCAAGAAGAGCTGGTACGCGATCGCCGACAACGTCGAGCAGGCCCGGCTCAGTCGCGAGCTGGCCACGCTGAACACGCGCGCGCCCGTCGAGCAAACCGTCGAGGAGCTCGCGCTCGGCGAGATGAACCGCGACGAGGCGCTCGAGCTGTTCCGCTTCCTCGAGTTCACCGCCCAGGTCGCGGATCTGGAGTCCGGGACCAACCCGGTCGCCGCCGCCGTGCGCCACGAAACGCATTACGTCACGATCGTCGAGGCCGACTCGCTGCGAACCGCGATCGAGGGTTGCCGCGCCGCCGGTGGTTGCGCGCTCGCCGCGGTGGCCGGCGCGGGCGATCCGCTGAGCGCCGGCCTGATCGGCCTGGCCTTCGCCTGGGGCGACGGGCGCGCGGCCTACCTGCCGCTGGGACACGGTTACCTCGCGGCCCCGCCGGCGCTGCCCGACGACGTGCTGGACAAGCACCTCGGCGCGATGCTGTCCGACGCTTCGGTCGTCAAGCACGCCCACGACTCGAAGACACTGGACCATCTGCTGCGTCGACGCGGCTGGGAGACCACGGGGTGGGGCCTGGACACCAAGCTCGCCGCGTTCGTTCTTCACTCGGGACGCTCGAACTACGCGCTCGCGACGCTGGCGCAAAGCTACCTCGGGCGCGAGCTCGAGAAACGCGACGCGTTGACCGGGAGCGGGGCCAAGCGCCGCGGCTTCGAGGAGGTCGAGGTCGAGGCGGCAACCGGGTATCTCGCGGCGAGAGCCGATGCCGTGTTCGATCTCGCGGCCCGGCTGCGCGCCGAGCTGGACGAGGGAGAGCTCGCGCGTCTTTACGACGAGATGGAAGCACCGTTGCTGCCGTTGCTGGCGCGCATGGAGCGACGCGGGATTCGCGTCGACGTCGACCGGCTCGCCGACATGTCCGGCGAAATGGAGCGGCGGCTCGTCGCTCTGAGATCGGACATTCACAAGGAGGCGGGCCGCGAGTTCAACGTCGATTCACCGAAGCAGCTGCGCGAAGTGCTGTTCGTCGAGCTCGGTCTCAAGCCCGGGCGCAAGACCGCCAAAAGCAAGGTGGCCTCGACCGATGCGCAGACGCTGGAAGAGCTGGACCATCCGATCGCCGCTTTGCTGCTCGAGTACCGCGAGCTGTCCAAACTGAAGGGCACGTACGTCGACGCGCTCCCGCGCCTCGTGCACCCCGACACCGGCCGCGTGCACACCTCCTACCAACCTACCGGGGCGGCAACCGGCCGGTTGTCGTCGAACGACCCGAACTTGCAGAACATCCCCGCGCGTACGGATGAGGGCCGCAAGATCCGCTCGGCGTTCGTTCCGGCGGAGGGCATGGTGTTCCTGGCCTCCGACTATTCCCAGGTCGAGCTGCGCGTGCTGGCGCACCTGACCGGGGACGAAGAGCTCACGGCGGCGTTCCGGGCGGGTGAGGACATCCACCGCTTCACCGCCGCCCAGGTCTTCGGTGTCGTTCCGGATCTGGTCACCGATCAGATGCGCACGAGCGCCAAGGCGGTGAATTTCGGCATCCTCTACGGCATGTCGGAGTTCCGGCTGGCGCGTGAGCAGGGGATGAAGCGCGCGGAAGCCAAGCGCTTCATCCGGACCTACTTCGAACGGTTCCACCGCGTCCGTGACTACATCGAGGCCGTGCGCGAGCAGGCCTTGCGTGACGGTGCCGTCCGCACGCTGTTCGGCCGAGTGCGCTGGTTCCCGCAGTTGCAGCGGCGGATCAGCCGGGTGGCCCAGGAGCAGGCCCTGCGGGCCGCCGTGAACACGACGATCCAGGGGACCGCCGCGGATCTGATGAAGCTCGCGATGCTCGCCGTCGATCGTGAGCTGAACGCCTCGAGGTCCTCGGCGCGCGTGCTGCTCCAGGTCCACGACGAGCTGCTGCTCGAGGTGACCCGGGATGCGCTCGACGAAACGGCCACGACGGTGCGGCAGGCCATGGAGCACGTCCACCCGCTCAGCGTCCCGCTGGCCGTCGATCAGAAGACGGGACGTAGCTGGGAGGAGGTGACCTGACGAGCGGCGAGATACTCTTCCGTCCGGCCCCGACAGGAACTATATTGGGGCCCTGACCGCGCCACCCACGCCCGATCCGAGGAGCAGCGATGGACCCTGCCGGGACCCTGACCGCTAAAGACACGAAACGGATCCTCGTCGTCGATGACGAGCTCTCCGTTCGCGAGATCCTGTGCGAGGGGCTCGAGACCTTCGGTTTCGAGACGCGTATGGCCGCCGATGCCGACGAGGCGATGTCGTTGCTCGGGAGCGAGCGTTTTCATTTGCTGTTGACCGACATCGACATGCCCGGTCGGAGCGGCATCGATCTGATGGGTTCGGCCAAGGCGGCCTTCCCCGATATCGATGTGGTGATGGTCACCGGCGTCGTCGATGCCAAGACCGCGATCAACGCGATCCGTGACGGCGCCAGCGACTACCTCACCAAACCCTTCAACCTCGAAGAAGTACAGATCGTCGTCGAGCGCACCCTCGAGAAACGAAAGCTGATCCAGGAGAATCGCTCGTACCAGGAGCATCTCGAGGATCTGGTCGAGCTGCGTACGGGAGAGCTCGTCGAGAAGCACCGCGAAGTCGAGAGGCTCTACGGCGACCTGCAGGATTCCTATGAAAGCTCCCTGCAGGCGCTGGTCACCGCGCTGGATTTCCGAGACAACGAGACCCAGGGACACTCCTACCGCGTGGTCGAGTACGCGGTCATCGTGGCCAAGGAAATGGGGATCGAGGAGCCCGAGCTGACCTGGATCCGTCGCGGGGCGATCCTCCACGACGTGGGCAAGATCGGCATCCCCGATTCGATCCTCAAGAAACCGGGCAAGCTCGACAAGGCGGAGTGGGATGAGATGAAACGGCATCCCGAGATGGGCTTCCGCATGCTCCAGCACATCCGTTTCCTCGAACCCGCGCTGGATATCGTGATGAGCCATCAGGAACGTTACGACGGGACCGGCTATCCGCGTGGCCTCAAGGGTGAGGAGATTCCTCTCGGAGCCCGCATCTTCGCCGTCGTCGATACATTCGATGCCATGACCTCGGACCGGCCTTATCGCAAAGCACTGGCGATCGAAGACGCGTGTCGGGAGATCCGGGATTGGAGCGGTCGCCAGTTCGATCCCGACGTGGCCGAGGCGTTTCTCAGTGTGCCGGCCGAGACGTGGCGCGAGGTGCGCGAACGGGTGCACCGTGAGGTCACCGCTCTCGAGGAGCAGGTCAAGCAAGTGCTGGGCTCGTAACCGGTCCGGTCGCTCGAAGCCCTAGTCTCCGAGCGGGGGTAGCGGTTCGTTCCCGTCGCCTTCGTACACACGGACCGCAACGACACGATCGATCGGCAGCACGTTGGCCACGACCCCGGCCAGGTTCTGCTGCACTCGACCGAACGGTCCGTAGCGACCGAGGTAGTTCGGGCGGGCACTGAGCGTGATCAGCCACTCGCCGAGCAGGCTGTCCGGGTGACCGGCGGCAGCCAGCGTGCCCGGTCCGAACAGCGAGAAAACGGGTTCCGCGCGCCAGGTCGTGTCGACGTAACGGTTGTCGGCGCCGGGCCCGCTGTGGATTCGCAGCCCCGGACGGTAGGACTCGACTCGTCGGTTGTCGTAGTACCCGCGTTTCGCGAGCTGGGCGAATCGCCACGACGTCATCGGCGAGTTGATCGTGTCCAACGCGACGGTGAAACGGCCCGGTACGAAACCCTGACGCGCGACGGTGATCACCGCGGCGTGCTGGCGCTCGGCCCACTCGGCGATCTCCCGGTAAAACGACAGCGGCTTGGCCGGAGGCCATTCCAGCTCGACCGTCTCGCCGTAGCGGGATTCGAGCAGCGCCACGGCGCGACGTCTCACACCGAGATCGTCGGCCCGGAGCCCGCGACGGATCAGATCCGCCCCCTCGTCCGCCTCGGAAGCGGCCTCGAGGATGCTCAGCAGGATCGCCGGGGATCGGTCGGCGGCGGCCTCGTCCCAGAATGTCCGGAGCAGCGCCAGCGCGTCCTCGCGATCCGCCGCGCTGCGCCCATCCATCGCCAGGCGATAGCCGGCGGCGCGGACGATCTGGGCCCGGGTCTCGCCGGCCGCGCCCTTGATCAGGTCAGCGAAGACCACGGACAAGGGCTCCTCGACAGCGGCCATCGCGGGAATGGCCTGCAGCTTGACCCAGGGGTCGTCGGCGGTGAACAGACGCCGAGCATAGGTCGCGGCCTCGGGCTCCTGCCGGCCATACAACACCTCCGCGGTGGCTCCGCGGACGGTCGCGCGTGGATCGTTGGACAGTCCGTTCGCGACATTCAGGGCCAGGCGTCGATCGGAGCTGGCAAGCGCACGGATCGCCTCGGCGCGCAACCAGTCGCGCGAATCCTCGACGATGAACTTGACCAGCATGTCGTTGACCGCACTCCCGCGCATGCGCCCGAGACCGGCGATCGTGGCCAGGACGACGCGGGCATCGCTGTGCCGGATCAGGATCTCGTGGAACACGAATGCCGGCGCGCCGGGAAGACTCGTCGCGCGGAGGATCGCGATCAAGACCTCCGGCTGATTGGTTCGTTGCATCATCGCGTGCAACGTGTCGGCCTGCTTGCCGGCCAGCGGGTTGTACAACCCCTCCGCGACGAGGAGCTGGACGCCGGGGTTGCGCGATTCGGCGAGCTCGACGAGCTTCTCACGAACCCGGAAGCGCGCTTCGAAGCCCAGGGCATCGAGCTGCGCGGACAGCCGGCTGGCCGCATAGAGCGCCGCGGCGCTGGTGTCCTGGTCCGCGGCGTCGATCATCTCGAGGAGTCGAGGAACGAGACGGTCGGCGCCGTTGATACGGGACACCGCGTAGCACGCCGCGAGGCGCACTTCTTTGGAGTCGTCGTTCAGCAACTCGGCCAGCGTCGAAAGCCCGTCGTCGATCGCCAACATGCCCAGCGACGCGGCAACGGCCGTGCGAACCGATATGTCGGGGTCGTCGCGGAGCTCGACGATGGCCGCGAACACATCGCGCGCGCCGGTCAGGCCGGCCCCGACGATCGCCTCGGCCCGCACCCGCGGGTCGGGGTCGGCGATCGCGGCGGCCAAGGCTCCAGGCATCAAATCGTCACGGATCGACCGCAACGCATGGACCGCCGCGCGCCGACGCGTGACGTCTTCCGAAGCGAGCCCCTCGCGTAGGGCATCGTTCGGCCGGCCGGTGTCCTGGACCTGCAACAGGGCGGCGCGCCAGTCCAGATCCGCCGATGGTCGCGGTGCGTTCGCTTCCACCGGGGGGGCGGTATCCGGACCGCGAGTCGAACCGGCGCAACCGGCCAGCAAACCGACCAGGGTGAGACAAGCCATGCCCTCGAGCCACGAATCCATGAGACCCTCGATCCGCGCAGACGCGCTTGGGAAGCGGACATTATAGGATCCGCGGCCGCCACCGGCCACGCCCCGACCGGGCTCAAATTGACCCTACATCCAGCGGCTGGTACCGTGGGTGCCGTGATGACCTCGAGCCGAGTTCCGTGCATAACCGTGATTGTCGCGTGCGCCGCGGTGCCCGTGAGCGCGACCGATCTGAACGACGTGTTGAGTGAGTTCGACCGGGTTCAGGCGGGCATGCACACGATCAGCGCGGAGTTCACGGAGACCAACACCAGCGCGTTGCTCAACGAGCCGATCGTCGCCCGGGGACGTTTCTTCATGACAAAACCCGACGCGATCCGCTGGGAGTACTCGACACCCGAGGAGATGAGCTTCGTTATCTCGGCCGACGAGTACACCGGTTACTTCCCGGTTCGAAAGAAAGCGGAAAAACGCAACATCCAGCGCTGGCGGGATCAGTTGTTCCGCTTCTTCGGCGTCGGTCAGGGATCGGGCGAGCTGGGCAAGTTCTACAACATCCGGTTGCGCGAGGCGGATGAGGACAGTTTCCTGCTCTCGTTGTCCCCCAAGCGTCGCCGCGTCAAGAAACGCGTCGACGAGGTGTTGTTCTGGCTCGACGCAAAGACCTACCTGCCCACCCGGATAGAATACCGCGCGTCCGACGGAACCGGGCGCACGATCGAGTTCGACAAGATCCAGCTCAACCCCGATCTGTCCGCCAGCCTTTACCAGGTCGAGCTTCCGGATGACGTGACGATCACCGACGGTTTCAGCGGTCTGTCGGGGATCAGTACCGAGACCCCCTGAACATCGATATGTCCGCGTCTCGCCCCGTCGGGTTGGTCCTGGACCCGTTGTTCGAGCGGCACGACACCGGACCGGGTCATCCCGAGCACGCCGGTCGACTGCGACGTGTTCGTGAGGCGCTGACCGATTCCGGGCTGGCCGACCGTTGCACTCGCGTCGAGCCGCGGCGCGCTTCCGACGTCGATCTCGAGCGCGCCCACGATCGCGCCTACATCGCCGCGGTGGAACGTGCCTGCGCTGCGGGCGAACGCCAGCTCGACTCGATGGATACCTCGGTCTGTCCGGAGAGCGCGGAGATCGCGCGTCACGCCGCCGGGGCGCTTTGCGGCCTGTGCGATGCGGTCGCGACAGGCGAGCTGTCCCGCGGGTTCGCCGCGGTGCGCCCGCCCGGCCATCACGCCGAGGCCGATCTCGCCATGGGCTTTTGCCTGTTCAACAACGTCGTGATCGCCGCCCGCCGGCTCCAGGCCGAGCACGGGATCGAACGCGTGTTCGTCCTCGACTGGGACGTGCACCACGGGAACGGGACCCAGCACATCCTCGAGGACGACCCCAGCGTGTTTTACGCTTCATTGCACCAGTGGCCGCTCTATCCCGGGACCGGGGCCGCCAACGAACGCGGCGTCGGGGCGGGGGAGGGCGCGACGCTGAACTGCCCGTTACCGCCCGGCACGGGCAGCGAGGGTTTCCTGCAGGCGATTCGAGAGACGGTGCTCCCCGCCGCCCGCGATTTCCGGCCCGGCTTCGTGCTCGTCTCCGCGGGCTTCGACGCCCACGAGGCCGATCCGCTGGCGTCCCTGCAAGTGCAGACCGAGGCCTACGGCGAGGCCACCGACCTGCTGCTCGGCCTCGCCGACGACGTCTGCGGCGGAAAGTTCGCCTCGGTTCTCGAGGGCGGCTACGACCTCGACGCGCTGGCGGCGACCACACGGCTCCACCTCGAGCGCTTGCTGGATCACTGACCCCGGCAGCGATCGACGAAGCGCCGGGTCGCGAGGGCGACCTCCTCCAGCACGTCCTCGTGGGTCCGCCCCGATCGCCTCGGCACGTGAAACGAGTGATCCGCGCCTTCGAGGATGTGCAGCTGGGCGCGTGCGCCGAGCGCGCCGCATGCCGGCTCGATCAGATCCAGCCTGGCGAGAGTGTCGCGTGTGCCCTGCAGGAACAACATCGGCACGTCGAGGTCGTTGAGGTGTTTCGCGCGTGCCGTACCCGGTTTACCCGGCGGGTGCAACGGGAAGGCGAAGAACACCAGGCCGATCAACGCGGACCCCGGGTTTTCCGAAACCCACGTGGAGCTCATGCGCCCGCCCATCGAGCGCCCGCCGGCCAGCAACGGGAGTCCGGGATGGAGATGCGCCGCGGCTTCGATCGCGGCGCCGACCGTGGCCAGGCGCAGCGGCAGCGGGTCGGGGAACCGGCGCCCCTGTTCCATGTACGGGAACTGGTAGCGGAAGGTCGCGACATCCCGCGCCGCCAGCACCGCGGCGAGCGATTCCATCCCGGAATGGCGCATGCCGGCCCCGGCGCCGTGACCCATCACGAGCAACGCGACGGCCCGCCGCGGCACGAGGCTGAGACACGAGACCGTCCCGGCGCGATCGGAAACGTGAAACGTCGCCTCGGTGACGTTCACGGAGTGTCGCCCCCGACCGACCGCGCGGCGCGGATCGCACCGACCGACGACAGCGTGGAAACGCAGTAGGGCACCATCACGGTCAGGCCCATCTTGAGCCAGCGGACGGTATCGATCTCCCCACGCAGGATCGCATCACCGTGGTTGATCGAGATCAGGATCGCCCCCACGACGACGGCGTAAACGAGGGCGCGTCGGACGACGCTCGCACAGAAGGCGAGCTGAAGCCAGGCTACCAACCGCAGCTGCGTCCTTCGTTCTGTTCTTCGAGCCAGCTCATCAACGGCGCGAAGTAGTCGACGATCGCCGTGGCGTCCATTTCGCGCTGCCCCGTCAACGCCTCGAGCGCATCCGGCCAAGGCTTGCTGGCGCCCATCGCGAGCATGCTCCGAAGCGCCTGACCGGCCGCCTCGTCTCCGTAGATCGAGCATTGGTGCAGCGGTCCGTCGTAACCGGCGAGCTCGCACAGGCTGCGGTGAAACTGGAACTGCAGGATGTGGGCCAGGAAATAACGGGTGTAAGGCGTGTTGGCGGGCACGTGGTACTTGGCACCGGGGTCGAAGTCGTCCTCGCTACGCTCGACGGGGGGCTGGATCCCCTGGTACCTGGTGCGCAGCTTCCACCAACCCGCGTTGTAGTCGTCGGGCCCGATCTCACCCGAAAAGACCTTCCAGCGCCACTGGTCGACGAGCAGACCGAAGGGCAGGAAAGCAACCTTGTCGAGCGCCATGCGCATCAGGATTCCCAGATCGCCGCCGGACCGTGGAAGCTCGTCGAGAAGCCCGACCTGCACCAGGTACTCCGGCGTGATCGACAGCGCGACGGTGTCGCCGATGCCTTCGTGGAAACCGTCGTTCGCGCTCGTCTGGTGCAGCGGCGACTGCCGGTTGTAGGCGCGTTGATAGAAGTTGTGACCCAGCTCGTGGTGCACCGTGACGAAATCCTCGGCGTTGATCTTGATGCACATCTTGATACGCAGATCGTCCACACCGTCAACGTCCCAGGCGCTGGCGTGGCAGACGACGTCGCGGTCCCGCGGTTTGGTGAACAGGGAGCGTTCCCAGAACGTCTCCGGCAGCGGTTCGAAGCCGAGCGAGGTAAAGAAACGTTCCGCGTAACGAACCATCTCGATCTCGTCGATACCACGGTCGCGCAGGATCGCCGTCAGATCGAACCCCGGATCGCTCGAGCCGGGTGACACGAGGTCGTAGATGTTGGCCCACTGCTGGCTCCACATGTTGCCCAGCAGGTGTGCCGGTATCGGTTCGTCGAGGGCGACCACGCCGTCACCGTAGCGTTCGTTGAGCTTGGCCCGAACGTGACAATGCAGGGCCTCGTAGAGCGGGCGCACCTGGTCCCACAGCCGGTCGACCTCGACCGCGAACGCATCGGGGTCCATGTCGTAGTTCGAGCGCCACAGTTCGCCGAGATCGGAAAACCCGAGCTCCTGCGCACCGGCGTTGGCCAGCTCCACGAAGCGCTCGTACATCGGCCGGATCGGCGGAGCGATGGTGCGCCAACCGGTCCACAGATCGAGCAACTCGTCGGGGTCGCGGCTTTCCGCCAGGATCGTCCCCATCGACCCCAGGTCCAGACACTCCCCGCCACGCCGGTCCGAGCAGTAAACGCCCTTGCCGTAGAGGCTCTCCATGCCGGTCGAGGTCTCGGTCAGCTCCGCCTGGAGCGCCGGGTCGCTGGGGGCGACCATCGCGAGCGAGGTCTTGAGCAGGCGCAGCTTGCGCGCCGTCTCCTCGGACATCGGCCGGCCCTCGAAGCGTGTCGCCTGGGACGCGAACTCGACGGTCGCGGCGATGACGTCCTTCGAGAGATCGGCAGCGATCTTCTCCGTATCCGCGGTGATGAAGTTCTGCTGGACCCAGGAGGCGCGCTCACGCTTGACCCACAGGTCGAACAGCTCGGCCTCCATCTGAGCGACGAACTCCTCGGGATCGTCCGTCCGGGTTGGTCCCTCGGATCCGGTACAGGCGACCAGCGACAGGACGACGGCGGCACACAAGGAGATCGGGCGCGCTTTGAACGGCATTGGACTTTTCTCCTATCCCGTCATCGGGAATGCTTCCAGCGTGACGGCGGGTCCGTCGGCCGTCCCGAGCCGCACGGAGTCGCCGATATCGGCGACTCGCGTCTTGACGTAACCCATGGCCACCGTTTCCACGCCCTCGAGACCGGCGACACTGGTGAGGACGCCCGTTTCCTTGCCATCGCGGTACAGCGGTGTTCCGGGCTCGATGGTGTGCTGGTCGCCCGGGACGCGGAGCCCGACGAGGCGCCGGGCGACCTTGTCGTAGGTGTTGAGGCGCGCGACGACCTCCTGGCCGACGTAACACCC
>JBFFZZ010000061.1:0-13022 GCA_041568335.1 Candidatus Polarisedimenticolaceae bacterium
AATCGGTCCAATCCGCGCTGTCGACCGGAGCCGCGAGGTAGTTCGTCAACCCGTGGTCGCGATCCATCTCGTGGACGAAGTGCTGGGTCGGCCGGCGTAAATCGCAATCGACGATGACGACCCGATCGCCCGCGGCCGCGAGTGTCCGTCCCAGGTTGGCGACGGTCGAGGACTTGCCTTCCTGCGGACCGGTGCTCGTGATCAGGACGACCTTGCGCTGCCGGCTCTCGCTGGAGAAGATCACGCTCGTTCGCAGGGACTGGTAGGCCTCCTTGACCGCGCGCTCCTTGATCCCCTCGTCCCCCGCCTTGGGCACCACGGCCAGCACGGCGAGCTGCAGGTACTTCTCGATGTCGTCCGGCGTGCGGAACGTGTTGTCCAGGTAATCCAGGAAGAACGCCGTCGACAGACCGAAGAACACACCCATCATCGCGCCGATGAGCAGGTTGAGCTTCTTGCGGGGTTTGATCGGGTAGCGCGGCTCCGTCGCCTCGTCGAGCACAGAGATATTGTTGGTCAAAAGCTGGGTGCCGAGCTGGACCTCGCCCATGGTTCGGTTGATCATGTCGAGGATCTGCTTGCGGGTCTCCGCATCGGTCTTGTGAAGGTCGTACTCCGACGTGGCCTTGGCGACGTCGACCGAGAGCTCTTCCGCGGCGGAGATCTGGGATTTCAGATAGTCCACATATTCGCGGGTCCCGTCGTACTTGTTTTGCAGGGTCCCGAGGATCACGCTGACACGGTCGCGGATGCGCTCCCGGATCTTGGCCAGCTCGCTTTCGGTCTTTTCGTATTGCGGGTGACCGGGACGAAGGTCGACCTTGTCGGATTCGAGCTGTCGTTCCAGGTCGACCTTGGTGCGATTGAGCTCCTTGAGATCCGGATCGGCGGCCAGTTCGGGTACCGACATCAGGTTCCCGTTCGTGCGCTGGAGTCCCCGGATCCGGTTGAGCGTGTCCCGTAGCTGGCTCACCTCGAGGTTGGCGGTGGTCAGCTCGGAGTCGTACGCCTTGAGCTTCTCGAGGACGATCTGTTCCTTGTGCTCGGAAGAGACGATCGCGGACTCCTCGAGCGTCTTGAAGCGAACGTCCTGGGCCGAGGCGAGCGCGTCCTGGAGGACCTCCATCTGCGACTGCACCGCGCGGAACGCCTCGTCCATGTTGGAACGGGCCTTCTCGAAGTTGCGGTCGACGTACTGGTGGGCCACGGCGTTGACCCACTCCGTGATCTCCGCCGGGTTCGCGCCGAGCATGCTGATCTCGATCAGGCCGGTCTCACGGCGGGGAACCACCTGAATCATGCCGCGGAACGTCTCGATCGGATCGGCGGATTGCGACAGCTGCGGATGGCTGCCGAGGTCGAGCACGTGGGCGACGCGTTGGGCCACGTCGCGGCTGCGAATGATCTCGACCTGGGTGTTGTGGTATTTCTCCTCGGCGAGCCAGCCGTAGCTGTTGACGCCGAGCCCGGAGACGTCCTGGCCAACGGAGATCTGCTGGGCCTTGGACTGCACCTCGATCGTTGCGGTCGCCCGATAGATCGGGGTCTGCAGGAACGTCCAGACGGTGGTCAGGCCGACGACGAGCACGAACATCGCCAGCACGGTCCAGCGGGCCTGCCACACGATCTTCCAATAGTCCCTGAGGTGGACCTCCTGGAAGATCGAGTCACGCGTCAAGGTTGGGGGGGTCTCCATGCGTCACTCCGCCCTAAATCGCCGAAAAAGTTCTCGAATCAGCCAAACCGTGCCATCCGAATGTACGCTTTTCCGGCGGTGGTCACAACCATGCGGATCAGAAGTAGCGCCGATCGACGATGATCGTCTCCCCGCCGTGGAGTGAGGGATCTTCGGCCTTGCCGAGCTGGATTTTCCTCAAATTGTGGACTTCTACGCGGGTGGTGCCGTCCTCCAGGGGGTACAAGACCCGGACTTCCTTGCGATTGGCCCATTCGGTCAGCCCACCGACCATCGCGACGGCCCGCATCAGCGTCAGCCCGCGCTCGATCGCGATCCGGCTGGGGCTGCGCACCTCGCCCTGGATGTACGCGTACTCCGAATGCGTCACATCCACGATGTCGCCGTGATAGAGCATCGGATCGACTTCCCCGCTCTCGAATTCCGTGCGGCCGATGGAGATGATCTCGTACTCGTCGGACGCGGGCTTCCTGCGCGAGATCGTGATCGTCTCGCCCGCGTACTGGTTGAAGCCGCCCGCCTCGGAGAGAACCTCCTTGAGCCGGGTGCCGCCGCGTAACGTGATGCGACCGAGCCGTTGCGCCTGGCCCGTGACCATCACCCACTGGCTGCGGAACTCCTTGACCTCGACATCGACCTGCGGGTCGACCAGAAACTCGTGTCCGAGCTTCTCGGTCAGCAGGATCGCGACCTGCCGCGGGGTCATCCCGGCGACTCTCGTCTCGCCGACCAGCGGCGCGAAGATCGTCCCCTCCCGCGTCACCGTCAGCTCCGTATTCAGCTGCGACTGGTTGTGCACGGTGAGCCGCACGATATCGTCGGGGCCGAGGACATAGTTGCCCGAGGTGGACGGATCGTCCAACACCAACGTGCGCCGGCCGAGATGCAACGCGATCCCGCGCTGCTCGTACTCGATGCGTTCGAGGACACCCTGGTCGAGTCGCAGATCCAGCCGGACCTGCCCATCCCCCATCGGCGTGACCTCACCGCCACGCACCAACCCGTTGCTGGCGGCCGCCAGATCGAGCGGGAACTGGCTGCCCCGCGGGAGGATCAACGTGATGATGCGCTCCCCCGGTTCGATCGAGATCTCGGGTGCGACGCCGTCGGGCAAACGAATCTCCACCTTGGCCGTGACGCGGTCGGGGGATCGCGACTGCTGCGCTTCCACCCCGATGGCTCCGCCGGCCAGCGCGGCGATCAGCGTCGCCAGCATGAATCGATGTGCGTGTTTTCTCATAATGCTTCCCATGTCAGAACCAGCCCACCCTGAATCTCATAGCGATTGAATTCGATTGATAATCCGATGCGACGCAGTTGGAATCGCTTCCGCGACTCGTGGCCGTCATCCGGACCGCCGCACGCGGAAGAACGTACCACTCCCAGAAACCCTCGATCTGATAACCGCGGTCGCTACGGATGATGTCGTCTCCATTGGCGTTCCTGCAAGTCAGGGTCCCGCTCTCGTTGGCCACCGTCGAGGTCGGGTTGCCGTAGCGACTCGACGAGCCGCGGAGACTCACACCCCAGAGCGAGACCTCCCTGAAACGACGGTCGAACAGAACCCGCACCTCCTCGATCAAGTAGTAGGTGTTGAGGATCGAGGACCGCGGGCGGCGGTTGAGGGTGATGGACATGTTGGACAACCCGCCGACCGGTAGACGCCAGGTAGCGTTGCCCACCAGCCCGCGGAAGTTCGAAGGCGGCGGCCCGCTGGTTTGCACGTCACGGAACGCGAGTGCCCCGTATCCGATCCGGACGAACAGCGGCTGTTGACGACCGATCAAGCCCCTGTAACCCACCTCCAGCGCGTCATACTCGACGCGTCTCAGGAAACCGAAACCGAACGGTTGCGTGATCAGGTTGGCGTCGAACTGCTCCTCGCGGCGTGCGGTGTACTGACCGGTCAGCACACCACGTCGGTAGATCGGTTGGTTGAATTCGTATTCGACGTCCCACGCCTCGTGGTCGTTCCACGGCACAGAGACAAGCTGCTCGAGGTCCTCGGGCTTGTATCGCCGGTGGTCGCGCTCGACGCGCGCCCGCCAGCTCCGCCTACCAGGAACGTCGCGCTCCCATTCGAGGGCCCATGTGTTGGCCGAGAAGGGAATCCCCTGTCGGATGAGCTCGGGTTCTACGACGTCGTCGTCGTTGAGACCCACTTCGCGTTGAAGCTCGGTATGACCGTCGGTGTAGGTCTCCTCGAAGCGCAGCGTGTGGTAGCTAGAGAAGTTGAGATCGAACGTCGCGTAGCCGGTGTGGCGATCCGTCCCGGAAAAGTTGGAGTCCCGGTAGGTGAACGTGCTGCCCTCGTACCCAAACTCGAGAAGCGACATCCGGAGCGGCACGTATGCCGTGACGCCGGCGCGTAGCGTCGTGGCGATGTCGGAATCCTCGAGTCCTTCGAGGGGCGACAGTTGCTGTTGATCACTACGGCGGAAGATATTGTCGTCGGCAAGCACCTCGCTCTCGAACCAGGGTGCGAAGAACATCGGGCCCGCGGGCAGGCCGTCGGGTGGTTCCTCCTGGGTGGACGCGAGGGGCGACCCGCCGGTCAGGAACAGGCCGAGGCATAAAGCGACCGGGCACCCCCGGGGGCGCCGTGCGTTGGGGAGGATCCGTGCCATTTGTCTAGGTCTTATATACTCAGCGACTCCGCGCCTGGCTACCCTGCGGGGCCAACGGCCGGCCGGCCGCGACGGGTCGCGGCTCTTTTTCCGGCGCCGGGGAGGCCTCGACTCGCTCCTCACGCCGGAGACGAAAATACAGAAGGCCCATAAACCCGGCCATTCCCGCCGCCAAGGCCACGATCACCAGCCCGCCGAGCCAGAGGCTCTTGAACAGGACGAAGGCAAAGGCGGACAGCGCAAACAGGGATCCGACACCGTACAACACCAGCACGGCATTGCGATGACTCAGCCCGAGATCGAGCAGCCGATGATGGATGTGCCCGCGGTCGGGCAGGAACAGGTGCTGGTAGTTCGTCGCCACGTAGCGCAACGCGTTGTCCGTCCGCATGCCGCGTTTTCCGACGCGTAGCATCCGACGCAAGACGGTGAACCCGGTGTCCATCAGTGGCACACCGAGGACGAGCAGCGGCACCAGGATGGCGACGGCGGTCGTGCCCTTCTGGCTCCCGCGGACCGAGGTCACGGCGAGCACGAAACCGAGAAACAGGCTGCCCGAATCCCCGAGAAAGATCCTCGCCGGGTTGAAGTTGTAACGGAGAAAGCCCGCGAGCGCGCCGGCCAGCGTGACGCTGGCGGCGGTCACGCCGACCAGGCCACGATCGAACGCGATGATCCCGACCGTCAACGTGATGATCAGCGCGATCCCGGTGGCCAGGCCGTCGAGACCGTCGATGAGGTTGACCGCGTTGGTGATCGCGACGATCCACAGCACGGTCAGCGGCAGGGAAAACACTCCCAGAGTCAGGTCTCCGCCCAGCGGGTGCGAGATCACGTCGATGCGGAACCCCGCGTCCCAGACATAGACGGCGGCGATGATCTGGGCCGCGAACTTCCAGCGGAAGGACAGTCCTCGTAGGTCATCGACCAGGCCGACGAGAAACAGCCCCGTCGCGGCGAAGATCAGCCCACGCCAGTAGACGCCCTGCGGGAAGTGGAACAGCAGACCCGTCGTGTGCGCGGCGAAGGCCATCCCCGCGACGAAGCCGGCGAAGACGGCGACCCCGCCGATCCGGGGCGTGGGATCGGAATGGGTCTTGCGCCCACCGGGTCGGTCGACCGCACCGAAACGCTCGGCCGCACGCACCAGCAGGGGCGTGACGACCCAGGTCACGCCCATGGCGACGATCATCGATGCAAATCCGACGAGAAACATACCCCGATCCGTTCTCCAACGACCCGACCCGCCCGATGCGGACTCAATATACGGATAGACCCCGGAAGCGTCAGCCGGAGTTCGTCGTTTCGGCGTTTTGGCTGAATAAGCGCTCTATTATTGGAACGGAAGGGACCGAACCGACTCCACCGGGACGGTCCGGATCAGCCCCAGGCGACGGCTGATCCAGCAAAACACCTCGAGGAGGATCAGCGTCCGGATCAAACCCACGGATTGTCCGGCGATCCCGCCGCCGAAATGGACGAACTGGATCAGCAGCAGCATGTAGATCGCCCGTCGAACCGGGTCGAGCCCCGCCGACCCCGCATAGCGGCGGTAGAACAAGCGCACCACGACACCCCACAGCGCCATCCCGATGAGGATGCCGGGCAGGTCGAAATTCCAGTACAGCTCGCCGGGGACGGTCACCGCGATCCGGGTTCTCTCGTCGAAGATGCTCACGATGCGGAACTTCACCCCGAAGTCGCGGCCCATCATGAACAACGGCTTGTCGGGCCAGATGAACCGCGGCACGAAGAAGGCCATCGCCGGCACGAAGATCGTCTCGCCGTTTTCGTACGGTACCCAGCGCGGCACGTCGCGGATGACGACGGCGACCGAGTTGATCAAGGCGATGCGCCGCTTGAACGTCCCGAGAGACTCCTCCAGGTACTCGTCGCGATCCATCGAGGTCAGCGAGGTCATGGTCAACGCAGCCCGCTGGGACGACGGCAGGCGAGGGTCAAGCAGACGATAGTTGTTGAAGAACGGGAAGATGACGAAGATCAGGACCAGACCGATGATGATCAGAGAGCGCCAGGGGAACACCCGCCGGGCGTACCAGAGGGAGATCAGCGGGACGACGAGCAGCGTCACCGCCTGGGATTTGTCGGACAGGTTGTTGAGCAGGATCAGCAGCGTGATCGGGATGAAGCCGAGGTACAGCATCCAGCGCTGGATCCAGGTGGCCCTTCCGGACAGCACCAGCAACCAGGCCAGCGCCCACGAGAAGTAGTACAGCGGCGCGAGCTGGGCCAGGGAGCTGACGAAGCCGGAGAAGTTCGAGCCGGCCCAGAACGCCACCTTCATCGAAACATCGGCCGCGTTGCCGATGACACCCAGGAGACCGGGTACGGCCAGCACGGACGCGCCGGTCGGCAGGTCCTCGGTCTCGCGCGCGGTCTGCGGACGGAACCACGGTCCGTAGTAGCCGCCGAGCATGCAGAGGTATCCGAGCAGGCAGAACAACGCCGCCTTCGGAACGAACGGCAACAGGTAGTAGTCGTAGGCGACGTTGTAGGGATCGGCGACCATCCACAACGCGCCCAGGCCGAAGTACATCCAGTAACGGAACCCGAGGACGTGGATGATCTCGAACGGATCGAAACGGTCCCGCTGGTAGGCCAGCGCCGCCGGAACGATCAAGCAGAGCGCCATCAGGATCGTGATCAGGAAGATCGAAGCGTGCTCGGAGAGCGGCACGAGCAGGACCAGCGCGCCCGCGCCGAGCAGGAACAGGGACGCTCTGAGCGGCCGAACCCTGTGCGCGACTCGCTGATAAACCTCGGCCAAATCGTCTCCAGTCCTGCCGTTTGTATACCGACCTTCGCCCGCCGTGCCACCGTCCACCCGGTGCGGATCTCGGATCAGGGCTCGTGATCCGACCCGATTTCCCTGCGAAGCGCCGCAATTACGGTCAAGTCGGGATGCCGTCGCTCCAGATCGGCGAGCGTCGCCCGGGCCTTGCCGAGCTCCCCCCGGGTGACGAAAAGGCGCACGAGGGCGACCCGCGGCTCGTGCCGGGCCGGGTGCGCACGGATCGCCTCACGCAGCGTGTGGACGGCGCGCTCGTCATTGCCGGTCAGCCGGGCGGCCTCGGCCAGCCGCAACGCGACGTCGAGCCGATGGGGCTCCAGCCTCCGCGCACGCGCCCAGAGATCGAGTGCGAGATCCCATTGCCCGAGTCGTCCCGCCAGCCGGGCCCGGGCGACGACCGCGAGCGGCTCCATCGGAGACTGCTTCTCGGCTTCGATCAGCGCCGCCCGCCCCTCGTCGAAGCGTCCCTGACCGATGAGGCTGAGCCCGAGGTAGTAGTGCGCCTCGGCGACGTTGAGCGGAACGCCGACGAGCTCGAGCGCCTTGCGCAGGTGTTCCTCGGCCTCGATCCAGTTCTCGCGGCGGACCTCGATGCGCCCGAGCGCGATGCGGTGGCGTACCGGGCGCATCCAAGGGACGTGACCCAGGCTGTCCAGCGCGCCGCGCGCAAACACGTCGAGGATCTCGGGGTCTCGTGGCCGCAGCGTGCGATAGGGGTGCAGCTCGTAGACCGGGAGCGCGAGGGCCGACGCATAGACCGCGTCGAGCGTCTCCTCCCGCAGGCGATAGTCGTAATACACGTAGGCGAGCTGATCGTGGAACGGATACCAATTCGGCTCGCGTTGCAGGGCGAGCCGCATCATGCCGATGGCTACCCGCCCGGGGTGACCGACGAAGGCCCAGCGGTTCTCGGCCAGCAAGGTCAACGGGACCCCCTGGCGATGAACGGCCAATCGCTCGGCCTGGTGGTAGAGCTTGCCCAGCGCCATCCAGTACCAGCCGGAGGCCGGACTCGAGGCCAGGGCGGCACTCGCGTCGACGTACGCGTCGGCCAGGAGCCCCGCGACCTCCTCGGGATCCTCGCCCGCCTCGATGCGGCGTTGCCACAAACCGAGACCGACCTCACCGGCGAGCCACCGCGCTGCCGGCTCGAGGTCGCCGACCGCGGCGCGGTCGAGGAGGGGCAGCGCCTGCTCGTACCGGCCCAGCCGTGCGTGACGCCGGCCTTCGGAGTAGGACAGGCCCGCGACGAGACCGTAGGCGGCCCGCACGGCGAACACCATCGACAGCAGCACGAGAACCCAGCGTATCCATCGCCGGGAGCTCACGCCTCGCCCTCCCGCGCGACGAGGATCCCGGCCGCCGCCACGAACAGCAGCGCGTTGGCGGGGATCTGATGATTGAAGTCGACGGCGGCGTGGGCGAACAGGCAGGCCAGCCCGATGCAAAGTCCCTTCACTCGAAGGCCGAACTTGCTGCGGACGACAACCAGCCAAACGAACGCGACGAGCATCCAGAGGAGCAGCCCTGCGCCGGGCCATCCGGTCTCCAGAACGATCTCGAAGTAGTCGTTGTGCAAGTGCGCCATGCGGGCGTCGCCACCCGCGGGCGCGTAAATCGGGAAGACCTCGCGAAACGCTCCGACACCCGCGCCGGTCACCCGGAAGTCGTCGAACATCGCCCAGGCAGCTCGCCAGCCCGCCAACCGCTCGACATCGGCGAGTCCACCGGCGCCCAGTTCGAAGAAACGAGCGACGCGACCGCCCGCGCCGGACAGCGCGACGGCCACCGAGGCGAGAAGCGCCGCACCGAGCGCCCCCCCGGCGACCATCCAACGGACCGCCCGTCTGCCCGGTGCCATCGCCGCGACCGCAAGGAGCCCCAGGCTCGTCAACACGACCGCCGCCCGGCTCCCCGAGACGATCCCCGCCAAGAAACAGCAGACCGTGGTTGCCATGAGAATCGGGAACGGCAATGACGACCGACGCTTGAATCGTCGCGCGGACCACGCCGCGGCGGCAACCCAGGGCACGGCGAGCTCCATCACCGCCGCGAAGTGGGCCGGGTTGACGTAGGGCCCGAAGGGGCTCGTTCCCTGAACCGTGGGACGGACCCAGTAGAGCTTGTCGTTGCCGATCGTCGCAAAGACAAGACCGAAAAAAGCCAGCGCCAGAAAATCGCAGAACAAGACTGCCTCGAAGACGCGGCGACGCCCGACGTCCCTCGCACCGCAGTGGAACAACATAAACGCGAGCAGCAGCGGGATGTACCAGAACACCCGCTCGAGAGTGAACGCAGGCGCCAGCGTGATCGGGCGCCAACCGTGCCAGCGACCGCCGACGTCCTCGAAGAGCGGCTCCCCGGTCTCGCGCGGCAGCGGGACGCCGTCGGCCTCCGGGACCTCCGCGAGAGCCCGCTGCTCGAGCCCGGCGACCGGGTCGACGGCCTCGCCGGTCCCGTAGCCCGGGAAGGTCGTGGCGTAGATCTCGTGCGCCTTGGGGCTGACGCGTTCGAGCACCGCCGGAGGCAACGGCAACAGCTGCAGGAGCGCCAGGCCCAGCATCAAGACGGCCGGCACGAGCAGCCAGCGGATGCGCTGGACGCCCCAGTCGTCTCCCGCGCGTAGCGTCGCGGCCACGACGATCAACAGCCCCGCCGACCGGTAGGCCCAGATCTCGATCCCGCCGAATGCCCAGGGCAGGAGCGCAACGGCGGCGAGCAGCAGGCGATCGGACAGATCGAGGGACGCGACGGGGAACCAGCCACGTGGCTCCGGATTCACAACAGATCCTTGCGGCGCCTGCGACGCAGCTCCTCGAGCACCTCGCGAACCCGCTCGGAGCTTCCGCGGGAGACGACGAGCACGGCGTCCTCGGTGTCGACGACGGTGACTCCCGGGACGTCGACGAGGGCGACGACGCGGCCGTCGGCGAGGACCACGCTCCCCTCGCTGCCGATCAACACGGCCTCGCGCGATGCGCTTCCCGACTCCTCGAACAGGGACGAAGCCGTGTCCCACGAGCCGACGTCGTCCCAACCGGCGTCGAGCGGGACGACCCGTACGCGTCGCGCGTGCTCCATCACCGCGTAGTCCACCGACTTACGGGGCGCTCGTGTCCACCGAGCGGTCTTCCCGTCGGCGACCGCACGCACCGCCCGGGCCATGGCGGGCGCGGCCCGTGCCATCTCGTCGAGGAAGCTCTCACACCGCCAGACGAACATCCCCGCGTTCCACAGATACTTGCCGCTTCTCAGGAAACGTCTGGCCCTGGCGATATCCGGCTTCTCGACGAACGAGGACACTTCCACGACACGTCCTCTCACGGGTCGCGAGGCACAACGCAGGTACCCGAACCCGGTGGCGGGGCGATCGGGTTGGACGCCGAGGCACACCAGCGAACCCGAGGTGGCCTCACGAGCCGCCAGCCGAACCGCGGACACGAATCGTCGCGTATCGCGGACCAGGTGGTCGGTCGGGAAGACGGCGGCGATCGCCCCGGGGTCGCGCTTGGCGATCCGCGCGCAGGCGAGGCCGATCGCGGGGCCGGTGTCCCGCGGCGACGGCTCGACCACGAGACGATCGGGTCGCAACCCGTCGAGCTCCCGGCGGACCGCCGTGCGTAAGTCGCGCGGCGCGACGACCCAGATCCGTGACGCCGGGGCGAGCCGGCGGACGCGTTCCCAGGTCTGACGCAGCAGCGAGTGCTTGCCACCGAAGGCGTGGAACTGCTTCGGGCGATCCTTCCGGCTCAGCGGCCAGAAGCGGGTACCGCTACCGCCGGCGAGCAGGACGACGTGCAGCTCCGCGGGCGATCGGCGCACGCCCACGTCAGTATGCTTCCAGCGTCCGCCGGAGTCCCTCGACGAGGTCGATGCGCGGCTCGAAGCCGAGGTGCTCCCTGGCCTCGTCGATGCCGGCCATCGAGTGTTTGATGTCCCCGGCCCGCGGATCGGTGTAGACCGGCTCGACCGCCTTGCCGGTCAACCGGGCGAGGGTCCTGACGAGGTCGTTGAGGCTGATCTGCGTCCCGCAGCCGATGTTGAAGGCGCGCCCCAGCGCGGACTTCCCCGCCCGCGACGCAGCGAGGTTGGCTTCGATCACGTTGGCCACGAACGTGAAGTCGCGCGTCTGCTCTCCGTCGCCGTAGATCGTCGGCGACTCGCCGGCCTTGATCGCGGTGATGAAGCGCGGGATCACCGCGGCGTAGTCGCTGTCGGGGTCCTGACGCGGTCCGAAGACGTTGAAATACCGCAGCGCGACGGTCGGCGTACCGTAGAGCCGGTGGAACAACCCGCAGTACGTTTCCGCCGTCAGCTTCTGCAGCCCGTAGGGCGAGATCGGAGCCGGGGGCATCGCCTCGACCTTGGGGAGCGTCTCGCTCTCGCCGTAGAGCGAGGAGGAGGACGAATACACCACGCGCTTGACGCCGTGGCGGCGCGACGCATCGAGCACGGTGAGCGCTCCACGGATGTTCACGTCGTTGGTCGTCATCGGGTCGGCCACCGAACGGGGCACGGAAGGGATCGCGGCCAGCAAGAAGACGTAGTCGGCACCGTCGATCGCCTCGTCACAGGCGGCGGTGTCGCGAATGTCGCCCTCGACCAGACGGTACGTCCCGCCGCCCTCGGTGGCCCATCGCCCGGCGGCTTCAAGGTTGCCGCGCCGGCCGGTCGCGAAGTTGTCCAGCACCCGGACCTCTTCGCCCTTGCTCAACAGATACTCGGTGATGTTCGACCCGATGAATCCGCCGCCACCGACGACCACGTAAATCGACACGCTATCTCCCCACTCCGGTGTACTCGAACCCCATGTCGCGCATGCGCTCCGGCCCGTAAATATTGCGCAGGTCCACGACGACGGGACGGGCCAACAGGTCCTTCATCCTACTAAAATCCAACGAGCGGAACTGGTTCCACTCGGTGGCCAGGATCAACGCATCGGCGCCGCTCACCGCGTCGTACTCGTCGTCGCAGTAGACGACCCCTTCACGCGGCGTATCGGCAAGGGCCGCGTTGGCCACCGGGTCGAACGCGCGAACCCGGGCGCCGGCATCGAGGAGCCTGTCGAGGATCTCCATCGCGGGCGACTCGCGGAGGTCATCCGTGTTTGGCTTGAACGTCAGGCCGAGCAGCGCGAGCGTGGTCCCTTCGAGGGTCCCACCGACCGCCGTCCTGATCTTCTCGATCATGTGCGGGGCACGGCCGTCGTTGACGCCGATTACCGCCTTCACGATCCGGAGATCGACGCCGTGATCGTTGGCGAGCTCGTTGACGGCGCGCGTGTCCTTGGGAAAGCAAGAGCCGCCGTAGCCGGGCCCGGCGTGCAGGAACTTCGGTCCGATGCGGCGATCCAGACCCATGGCCTTCGCCACGACCTGAACGTCGCCTCCCACGGCCTCGCACAGGTCGGCCATCTCGTTGATGAAGGAGATCTTGGTCGCGAGGAAGGCGTTGGAAGCGTACTTGACGACCTCGGCGGTGACCACGTCGGTCACGACGATCGGCGTCTCGATCAGATACAACGGTCGGTAGAGATCCTGCAAGATGGCCGCCGATTGCGCGTCCTCGGTTCCGAGGACGACGCGGTTGGGTCGCATGAAATCCTCGATCGCCGAGCCCTCGCGGAGGAACTCGGGGTTCGAGGCCACGCTGAACGGATGCGGTTCCTTGAGGTTCTCTTCGATGACCTGGCGGACCATCCTCCCCGTCCCCGCCGGCACGGTGCTCTTGGTCACGACGACCTTGTAGGAGTCGAGATTCTCGCCGATCGTCTTCGCCACGGCACGAACGAACGACAGATCGGCCCGGCCATCCTCGTCCTGCGGCGTGCCGACGGCGATGATGACGATGAGCGCCTCGCGGATCGCCTCCTCGAGGTTGGTCGTGA
>JBFFZZ010000062.1:0-13010 GCA_041568335.1 Candidatus Polarisedimenticolaceae bacterium
AGCACTGGCCGTCACAGGCGGCACTCCCCGAGGTGCGCTCTTCCCAGCTGTTCCCGCCGTCGGTCGTGCGCCACAGGCTGGGTTGCCCGTCGGGAGCCGAGGCAAACAGCGCATAGACGGTCGCGGTCGCGCTGGGCGCGATGGCCAGCTCGCAACGCCCCGAGTCGTCGCCCGGGATCCCGTTGTTCGTCTGCTGGGTCCAGGTCACCGCGTTGTCGGTCGACTTGTAGATCCCGTCATCGGTCGCCGCCCAGAAGGTGTCCATCACGGTCGGATCCTGCTGGATCTCGTAAACCTGCTTCGAGGCGAGCTGAACGGTCCAGTTGAGCCCGGCGTCGGTCGACTTGTAGATTCCCCCGTGAAGACCGCTGCCGTCGTTGCACTGTCGGATGCGCCCGCCGACGACCAGATGGTCCGAGTTGCGCGGGTCCACGATCACGTCGGCGAAGCTGGCGAGATCCTCGAGTGTGTTCGAACCGCTGCCGTTGCGCGACTCCCAGCTGTTGCCGCCGTCGGTGCTTCGATACAACCCGAGGCCGAAGTAGGACTCGCAGCTGACGACGTTGTCCCCGGTCCCGACCCAGATCGTGTCGGGGTCGGCGGGATCGTGCTCGATCGCCGCGACGGCCATCGTGCCGACATCCGCAAACAGCTGCGTCCAGCTCAACCCGTCGTCGGTCGATTTCCACAACCCGCCGGCGGCGGAGCCGAAGTAGAGGACGCCTCCAGCCCAGTCCGCAGCCACCGCCGTGGCCCGGCCCGAAACGGTGCCGAAGGCCCAGCCGCCGAAGTTCGACGGCGTGGGGCCTTTGGGGGCCCAGGGATTGAGCGTTTCTGCCAGCCCCTCGGCGCGAAGCGCCTTCTGTTGATCGAGCGCCCGCTTGGCCTGGGCGACGGCCTCGCGCCGGAGCCGTGCGCGATCGTCCGCATTCGAGGTGCCCGCCGTGCGCGACGAGAAGAACCACTCGTTGCGTTTCTGGATCTGTTCTTCCTCACCCAGCCGTCGTTCGAGTGTGGGCCGGTCGACGTCCCGGGTTTCGTCGGGCGTCGATTGGGCCACGGCGACTCCCGCGGCGAGGATGGCGCAGGCGCATGCCGAGACAAGGCGGTCGATCAGCGTCCAACGGTTCATTCGAAAAGCCCCTCGTGGTTCGGGTGCCCCCGGAGAGTTGCGGGTGAACTCCTCCCGGGCGAGGCTCATCGGCCGGGAGATCCGCTTTTTTATATACGCTGAATTCTAACAAAAAAAGGAAACAACGCGTTCCTCGCGAGATTCCATGGTCGACAGCTTTCTGGCGCGCTCCGCGCGGCCTAGGAACCCCCGAGTTCGAGCTCGTCGGCGATCCCGCGTAGCGCTTCGAGCACGAACTCGATGTGCTCGTTCAGATCGACGCCGAGCTGATCCGCGCCCTCGATGATGTCGGCGCGGTTCACGCTGGCCGCGAACGCCTTGGACTTCATCTTTTTGCGCACGGACTTGACCTTGACGTGGTGCAGCGAGCGCGTCGGCGTCACCAGCGCGCAGGCGGTGAGGAAGCCGGACAGCTCGTCGCACGCGAATAGAGTTTTTTCAAGTAGCGACTCGCGCGGCACGCCGGAGTAGTTGGCGTGCGACAGGATGGCTCGACGGAACCACTCGGGGTAACCGTGTTCGGTGAGGATCTCCGAACCGCGAAACGGGTGCTCCTCCGGCGTCGGCCAACGCTCGTAGTCGAAGTCGTGGAGCAATCCGACGAGGCCCCAGGCATCCGCATCGGCACCGTGCTTTCTTGCGTACGCCCGGCAACCGGCTTCGACGGCCAGCGCGTGTTTGATCAACCCCGGTTTCTTCGTGTACTCGTGCAGCAGCGCCAGAGCGGCGTTTCGCCCGCCGGGCAGCTCCGCCGCGTTCTCACCAGAGCCCATGCCGTGTCCCCCTCGTTGATCGCCATTCTCCATCATGTTAGCGTTTTTCTTTCTCCACGAGCACGCGATGGACCTCGTTCACCCCGACATCGATCGGTATCTGGGCCGCTGGGCCGCAATCGACGACCCGGTCGTCGTCGAGATGGAACGCCTCGCTCGCGAGCGCGGCTTCCCCATCGTGGGGCCGCAGGTCGGCCGGTTGCTGCTCGCGCTGGCGCGTTCGATCGGGGCCGGGCGGGTGCTCGAGCTCGGGTCGGGCTTCGGTTACAGCGCCTGGTGGTTCGCGATGGCGGTGGGACCGGAGGGGCGCGTGATCCTGACCGAGGGATCCTCCGACAACGCCGGGCTCGCGCGCGACTTCCTGGATCGCGCCGGGCTGGGCGAGCGTGTCGAGATTCGCGTCGGAGACGGTCTGGAGATCGCGAACGAGTATCCCGGCCCGTTCGACATCGTGTTCAACGACATCGACAAACAGGATTACCCGCGTGCCCTGCCCGTGGCCCGAGAGCGACTGCGTCCGGGCGGGCTGTTCATCACCGACAACATGCTCTGGCAAGGACGTGTGCTCGACGAGACCGGCGCCGACGCGGCGACACGCGGTGTCCTGGATCTCACGAGTGCGCTCTACGCCGCGCCCGACCTGGACACCACGATCCTGCCGATCCGCGACGGCGTCGCGGTTGCGGTGCTGAGGGGTACAACCGCATGACGTCGCCTGCCGGCCGCCCGTTCGTCTTCATCAACATGGCGATGACCGTCGACGGCAAGATCACATCCGCGAAGCGCGAGTACCCGAAGTTCTCCTCGCCCCAGGATCGGATTCGGATGGACCGATTGCGTGCCGCTGCTGACGCGTTGATGGTCGCGGCGGGAACCATCCGTGCGGACAACCCGACGTTCCACGTACGGACGCGAGAGGTGCGCGAGGCGGCGGGAAACCCCGTGCTCCATCGCGTCGCGGTGAGCGCGAGCGGTGAGATCCCGGCGGACAGCCGGTTCTTCGACACGTCGCACGGTGGCGACAGCATCCTGGTGACGAGCGAGGCGGTTTCCGAAGCGACCCTCGCACGGTTCGACGGCCGTGCCGAAATCTGGCGTCTGGGTCGTGAGAGCGTCGATCTGCATGCGACGCTCGCCGCGTTGAGCGAGCGCGGGATTCAACGATTGCTCGTCGAGGGAGGCGGGGAACTGAACTGGAGCCTGCTCCAGGCGGATCTCGTCGACGAGCTGTGCGTCACGATCGCCCCCGCACTCCTGGGCGGCGGTGACGCGCCGACGCTGCTCGGCGGGTTGGGCTGGCCGATGAGCGAGCAGCGCCGGTTACGGCTGCTGGAGCTCGACCGCGACGAGGACGAGCTGTACTGTCGCTACGCGATCCTCGGGTGACGCATGACCAAGACGAAGAAACGCGCCCCGCGCGAGTCCTTCGAGGCGAAAAAGGCACGCGCGAAGAAACTGATCCGTGGGCTGCGCAAACTCTACGCGGATGCGGACTGCGCGCTGCACCACGGGAGCGCGCTCGAGCTGCTGGTCGCGACGATCCTCTCCGCGCAGTGCACCGACGAACGAGTCAATCAGGTCACGCCGAAGTTGTTCGCCAAATACAAGGATGCGCGCGCTTACGCGGACGCCGACCCCGACGAGTTGGAAGAGCTGATCCGAACGACCGGGTTCTTTCGCAACAAGGCGCGCTCGATCCAGGGTCTCGGGCGCGCGCTCATGGAACACCATGACGGCGAGGTGCCTTCGGACATGGAGCAGCTCGTAAAGTTGCCGGGCGTTGGTCGCAAGACGGCGAACGTGCTTCGCGGGACCTGGTTCGGCCTGCCGGGGATCACCGTCGACACACACGTGAGACG
Source organism: Candidatus Polarisedimenticolaceae bacterium (assembly GCA_041568335.1). Classification (GTDB taxonomy): domain Bacteria; phylum Acidobacteriota; class Polarisedimenticolia; order Polarisedimenticolales; family Polarisedimenticolaceae; genus WVWW01. The sequence continues at coordinate 3,765 of JBFFZZ010000062.1, forward strand.
ACTCGCCGGCCGCCTCGGGCTGACGACACGAACGGATCCTGTAAAGATCGAGTTCGAGTTGCAAAAGCTATTCCCGGAAAAGGACTGGACTTTCGCCTCGCATGCCTTGATCTGGCACGGCCGACGTGTCTGCAACGCGCGACGACCCGAATGCGACCGCTGCGCGCTGCGCCCGGATTGCCCGTTCCCGGACAGGTAGCGCCAAAAGGCGATTTGCGCAACTGGGCAGAACCTTGACGCGGCGGTATATTGCCGGGTGGCGCGAATGGCCGCGAGGACATTGTGACTACCCCGCAACGTTTTCTGACCATCGACGGCGAAGAGCTCTACCGCAGGCTCGCCACCGGCGAGTCGGTCGTCGTCCTCGACGTCCGCACTGAAACGGAATTCCAGGATCGTCACATCCCGGGCTCGACGCTGGTTCCTCTGCATGAGCTCGAAGGCCGACTCAACGAGTTACCCAACGGCGGTACCCCGATCGCTCTGGTCTGCCAGCACGGCCAGCGGGGCGCGGCGGCGTGTCGGTTCCTCGCCGAGCACGGCTTTACTCCGCTGCTGAACCTCGAGGGCGGCATCGAAGCGTGGCCGGGTCCGCTGACCGCGGGTACGTCCAACGGCGACCACCACCACGGAATCGCACCGTCGTCATTCCTGCTCGAGGGCTTCGACTTACTCCCGTGCGGCCTGACCCTGGATATCGCGATGGGCGAAGGTCGTAACGCGATATATCTCGCCTCGCGTGGCTTTGATGTCGACGGCGTCGACGCGGACCCGCAGGCGGTATCGCGGGCGCGCGCGGCGGCGCGCAAGCTCGGTGTGCCGATACGAGCCGTCGTCGGCAACCTCCAGGATGGCACCTACATCCTTCCGATCGAAACGTACGACGTCATCGTCTGCTTTAACTATCTGCACCGGCCGCTGTTCCAAGACATCCGTTCCGGTCTCGTTCCCGGTGGCGTCGTGGTGTACCAGACGTTCACCCACGAACAGCCGCGATACGGTCGTCCCCGCAACCCGGCGCACCTGCTGAAACCGGGCGAGCTAAAAAAGGCCTTCGCGGGTTACGAGATCCTGCGTTATCGCGAGAGGATCGGGCCCGCTCGACGCAGCGGCCAGATGCGGGCCATCGCCGGAATTGTCGCCCGTAAACCGGCGTGACGTGATCGAGCTGGCCCCGGTCTTCCCGCTACCCAACACCGTGCTGTTCCCCGACACGGTGCTCCCGCTGCACATCTTCGAACCGCGCTACCGCCGGATGATCGATGACGTGTCCGGCGGCGATGGACACCTCGCCATCGCGTTGCTCGAGCCGGGGTTCGAGGAGGATTACGAAGGCTCACCCGCGTTCCATCGCGTCGGAACGCTCGGCCGGATCGAGAATCTCGAGAAGCTGGACAACGGCCGCTTCAACCTGCATCTGGTTGGATTACGTCGCGTCGAGTTCGAGGAGATTCCGTCGCCGACACCCTATCGCGTGGCCCGCCTCATCGCGCGAGACGAGAGCGGTATCGACGATGCGGATCCCGAGGTCGTCCGCGCCAAGCTCGACCTTCTCGCATCGCACGCTTTCCTGGTGCAGCAGGTCGCGGGCGAGACGGGGTCGAGCCTCGCGGCCAACGACCGTCTCACCTTCCGTGCCGCGGTCAACGGCGCCTGCGCGAACATGCCGATCGAAGCTCGGCTCCGACAGGTGCTGCTGGAGATCGACGACCTCCGCGAGCGGCAACGCAGCGCCCAGAGCTTGGTCAACGAAGTGCTCGAGCGGGTGATGACGTTGAGGACGCCGGATGTGATACGGGACGAGGGTCTGCTGAATTAGGATTCGGCGCTGTAGCCGGCCAGACAGCGGCTCAGTCGATCGTTCAGGCGTCAGAGTGCCCTTCGACAAAGGCTACACGTTGCGCTCTCGAACCTGCCGGCTTTTTTCTGCCGGACTTATCCCCCGATCTGATGCATCGTGCGGGTTTGCGGCCGGACGCGGCGCTCTTCGAGGATCTGCAACGCGCCACCGCGGCCCTTCCGCGCCACGGTATCGCGGATGCGTTGCAGTAGTTCCTCGTCATCGGCGCCGGCGCGAAGCGGTGTCTTGAGGTCGCACTCGACATCGTCGTAGAGGCAGACGCGGAAGATCCCGTCGGACGTGAGTCGCAACCTCGAGCAACTCGCACAGAACGGTGCGCTGATCGAATCGATGAAACCGATTCGGCCGCGGCCGTCGGCGAATCTCCAGCGCGTCGCCGGCGCGTGCGGGTCTCCATCGGGATCCGGCTCGATCGGCCAGCGGCGCAAGATCCTGCGCCGCAGCTCGTCGCCGTGCACGACACGCTCGGGGCGCCAGCTGCCGTCGTTCTCGAGCGGCATGTACTCGATCAGCCGGAGCTCCCAACCCTGCTCCCGACAACGTTCGACGAGAGTCTCGAGCTCGCTCTCGTTGACCCCGCGGAGGATCACGGCGTTGACCTTGACCGGGCTCAGTCCCGCGCGAACCGCTGCTTTCAGACCGTCGAGCACGTCGGCCAAACGGTCGCGGCGGGTGATACGGCGGAAGTGCTCGGGATCGAGCGTGTCCAGGCTGACGTTGATGCGCGACAGGCCGGCCTCGACGAGATCGTCGACGTATCGTGCAAGCAGGATGCCGTTGGTGGTCAGCGAGAGGTCGTCGATGGTGTCGATCGAGCGCAACATCTTGATCAACACGGGAAGGTCGCGGCGCACGAGCGGCTCGCCGCCGGTGATGCGCAGCTTGCGCACCCCGTGTGCAGAAGCGATTCGCGCCAGACGGGTGATCTCCTCGTAACTGAGGATGGTCTCGTGCGGGTACCAGACCGGCTCCGACGGCATGCAGTAGGTGCAGCGCAGGTTGCAGCGGTCCGTCACGGAGATCCGCAGATCGTCGTGTACCCGCCCGAATCGATCGATCAGATTCATCCCTGTCTCCACCGTTATTATACGAACCGTTTCGAATTCTCTCGCCCACGGGGATTTTCGGGGGGGGGCGCGTACGCCGGTGACGAGCGATTCGAATACAACGGGCACCGATGTGTTCCACCTGCGGGGCGTCGGCTAACATGACGATCGGTTTTACGGGCGGACGCATGACGTCAATCGAACAGACCGCCCGGTTGGGGTCTCTCCAACCGGCTTCCTCGCCGCGTCTGACGCGGTCGCTCCCGCAGGGTCGCTTCGCGCTGCTGTGGGCACTGATCTGGGCGATTGCCGGGTTTGCGGTGGCGATCGGCATCACGGTCGGGACGGGTTCTGATTTCTTTCCCGCACTCCGGTTGAGCCTCCTGTTCGCCGAGGTCGTCGGTTTCGCCTCGCTGATCTCCGCGCGTGTGGTGTTCCCCCGACTGGCCACCCTGCCCTACCTTTTGTTTTTCTCGCTCCAGATCCTGACGCTGCTTTCGGTGACCGTTTTCGGGTCGATCGCGGTCGCCATCACGCAGCCGCTGTTCGTGGCGGCGCGCGCAACGACATCGATCCTGATCATCGCGATCAACGCCACGCTCGCCGTCGTCGTGGGCATCGGGTTGCACACGTACGACTCGATGCGGCGGCAGATCGAAGATCAGTTCCGCGAGCTGCGCGAGAAGGAGGTCCTCGAACGCCAGCTGCGCACGGCAAGGGAGGTGCAGCAGCAACTGCTCCCGCGCGAGACCCCGCGACTCGAAGATCTCGAGCTACACGGCCGCGTCGTCCCGGCGCGGGACGTCGGTGGGGACTACTTCGACTTCCTCCCCGTATCGCCGGGGCGAGTCGGTGTCGTGGTCGCCGACGTTTCGGGGAAGGGCGTGCCCGCCGCGTTGCTCGTGGCCGGGATCCAGGCGTCGGTCCGCGCGCTGAGCTCCGCGGAAGCGAGTCCATCCGAGCTGCAGACCCGCGTCAACGAGATCCTCTACCGCTCATCCGGGTCTTCGCGCTACGCGACTTTCCTGCTGGGCTTCTACGAGACCGCGAGCAAGACCTTTTGTTACAGCAACGCAGGCCATCATCCCCCGATCCGTGTGCGCGACGGACAGGTCGCCGCGCTGGAGCCCGTCTCGGGCTTCCCGATCGGGATGTTCGAGGCGACGACATACGACGAGAACCACGCGCGTCTCGAACCGGGCGATCTTCTGGCGATGTACACCGACGGGCTGGTCGAGGCGCCCAACGGAGACGAGGAGGAGTTCGGCGAAGACCGGTTGTGCCGGCTGCTCCGCGAGCACAGCGGATCGCCGCTGGAACAGATCAGCTCCGCGGTGCTCGAGGAGCTCGCCACCTGGCGAGGTGACCTCGACGCGCACGACGATGCCACGCTGGTGCTCGTGAGGGCACGATGAGGCGCCCGGTGCGCTCGACGCTCCTCCAGGGGCTGATCTGGCTGACCGGGAACTCGCTCGCCGGCGCGGTCATCGGGCTGGCAGTCGGCTTCTTCAACACGGGGGTGATCGAGCAGCCGACGATCGTGATCTCCGTATTGTTCGGGAACGTCGTCGGTTTCACCGCGTTCTTTTCCGCGTCGGTGCTGTTCCCACGGTTGCGCCTGCTGGCCCGTCCGGTCCGGATGCTGCTGCTCGGGTTCACGCTGCTCACCGGGGCGGTCAGCGGCAGCGTCGCGGTGCTTTACGCCTATCCGCTGTTCGTCGTCCGTGATTTTTCACAGATTGCTGCGATCGTCGCGATCAACGGTGTGTTGTCGGTGATCGTCGGTGCGATCGTCTTCATCTACGAGAACATGCGTTTCAAGCTGGAAGCCACGTTGCGTGAGGTCGAGGAGGTGCGGCTTGTGGAGGCGCGCCTGCGCGAGGCCGCGGCGCGTGCCGAGCTCGCGGCCTTGCAGGCGCAGATCAACCCCCACTTCTTCTTCAACACGCTGAACACGATCGCATCGCTTCTCGAAGACGATCCCGAAGCCGCCGAGGAGGTGCTCCACCGGCTCGCGGGCCTGTTCCGTTACGTGTTCAAGGCCTCCGACACGGCCCCGGTGGCGTTGAGCGAGGAGCTCGAGTTCACCAGGAACTACCTGGCGATCGAGCGCGCCCGGTTCGGCAACCGGTTGCGGGTCGAATGGGACATCGATCCCGAGTCGGTGAACGTCGCCGTGCCGGGCCTGTTACTTCAACCGCTGGTCGAAAACGCCGTCGGCCACGGCATTGCGCCGCGCGTCGAGGGCGGGGAGCTGCGCATCTCCAGCCGGTTGGTCGACCACACGTTGCATCTCGACGTGGTGGACGACGGTGTGGGGATCGACCGGCGCCAGGAAGAGCTGGTCCGTGACGGGCACGGACTCGGGAATGTCCAGCGGCGTCTCGACGCCGTTTACGGAGGCCGCGGGTCGCTGTCGCTGCTCAACCATCCGGGGAAGAGCGGAACCGTGGCAAGGTTGCTGCTGCCCGCGGAACCGGTCGCGGAGCGCTGAAGGGGGTATCCATGGCTTGGCGTTGCGTCGTGGTCGACGATGAACAACCGGCTCGCGAGCGACTCAAACGGTTGCTCGGTGCACACGAAGACTTCGAGATCGTCGGAGAGGCGAGCGATCCCGCTGCGGCGATCGAGACGATCGACTCGCTGCGTCCCGACCTTTGTTTCCTCGACGTTCGCATGCCCGGTGGTGACGGGTTCGACGTGGTGCGCGGGGTCGAGCATCTCCCGCGCGTCGTTTTTACCACGGCCTACGACGAGTACGCGGTCAAGGCGTTCGACGTCAATTCGATCGACTACCTGCTCAAGCCGTTCACGAAGCAACGGTTTGCCGAGGCGTTGGACCGGGTGCGTCACGCCTTCACCTCCTCGGATACGGGCGAGGCGAGGCTGCTGCAGGCGATCGAGGAGCTCAAGAGCCGTGTCGGCGACGGGGAGGCGCCACCTCCGGCTCCGGTCGGCGCCGGCCCGCCCGCCCGGCTCACCGCGAAGCGGGGATCGAAGATCCTGGTGCTCTCCCCTGCCGAGATCCTCTGGTTCGAGGCCGACGAGACCCTGGTGTTCGCTCGCGCCGGCTCGGGCCGGTTCCTGGTCGAGCGAACGCTCGCCGATCTGGAGAGCCTGATGGGACCGACGTTCTTCCGGGCCCACCGCCGGTACCTCGTGAACCTCGCGTTTATCCGCGAGATCCTCCCGGGGGACGCGGGGACCTACGAGGTCGTGATGAGGAACGAGGACAAGAGCCGGATCCCGTTGTCCCGGCGTCAGGCGAGAAAACTCAAGGAACTGATCCCCTGGTGATCCGCCGGGACGGATGGAACAACCGCTCGCAAGGCCGGCGGGACCGGTCGTTGCGTATTCGATGGCTGCCTCGGAAAGAGAAGACGAGAATTATTTGAGGAGTGTGAGATGAAGTTCGGGCAGGCGATCCTTCCGCTGTTCGGCGCGCTCATCATGGGCGCGATCGTGGGCCCTTTCACGTCCGCGAAAACCAAACAGGCCGGCCCCTTCTGCGCGGCCGATGAGACCTGGTTGGTGCGTTCCGACGCCACGGAGACCGGGGATCGTTACGTGCTCGCCGCGGGCGGTATCTCGATGGACGGGAAGCACGACGGCGACCTGTTCGGCTGGTCGCCGAAGATCTCGATCGGCGGCGAGGTCGACGGGGACCTGTTCGCCGGAGCCAACTCGATCGACGTCACCGGGACGGTCCGCGACTCGACGCGGCTGTTCGGGCAAACCGTGGACATCAGCGGCACGATCGAGGGCGACTTGCTGATCTTCGCCGCCGCGCTGACGATCAAGGACACCGCGCACATCACCGGGGATATCTTCGGCTCCGCCGCGCATTTCACACATCTGGGCCGGGTCGACGGCACGGTTCGGCTGACGACCGGCGAGAGCCGCATCGAGGGCGTCGTCGGCGAGGATCTCCGCCTCAAGGCCGACACGATCAATTTCAACGAGGGAGCCCGGATCGAGGGCGATCTGGTCTACAAATCGCGGACCGAGCTCCCCCCGAAGGTCGCCGATTACGTCGCCGGCGAGGTGGTCCACGAAAAGGTCGAGGACAAGAAAGTGACGGAGGATCGAGGGTTCACCTTCGGCAAGTTCCTCCGCTGGCTCTACTGGCCCGTGGCCGCCTTCGTCCTCGGCTCGATCCTGCTGGCGCTTTGCGGCAGGCACAAGGGGCTGCCGGTTCAGCGGATGAACGAGGAAGGCTGGATCGGCCTGGCGGTCGGCGTGCTGGCGCTCCCCGTGCTGGCCGTGGCCTCCGTCTTGGCCGTCATTCTCGTGATCACGATCCCACTCGGGGTCATCGGCCTGTTCCTGTTGGTGACGCTGGTGTTCATCGGAAAGATCCCGACCGCGGTCTGGTTCGGTAACCGCGTGCTCGGGATCGGACGCGAATCCGAACCTTCGCCCTACCTCTCCCTCGCGCTGGGGCTGATCGCGATCTATGTGTTGAAGCTGATCCCCTACGCGGGGCCGTTGATCTGGTACGCGGCCACCTCGGCGGGCATCGGCGCGATGATCCTCGCGATCGTGGCGCTCCGACGAGCCGGCGGAGAAAGTACCGCGGACGCGTGAAAGGTCTGATCCGGCCGCTATAATCCGCGGATGGAAAAAGCCTACAAGAATCTCGAGTTCCTCAACAGCCGCGACGCGCGATCGCTGCGCATCTTGGCGGAGTACCTCGAACCGCAGGCGCGGTTCCGCCGCTACAACGTGACCGATACGGTCGTCTTCTTCGGATCCGCGCGAGCGATCCCGGGCGAACAGGCGCGTGAGCAGCTCAAGGCGGCGGAAAAAGACGGCGACTCGAGTAAGATCAAACAAGCCCGTAGCGCGCTCGATCTTTCGCGCTACTACGACGACGCGAGAACGCTCGCGCGGATGATGACCGAATGGTCCAAGGGTCTCGAGTCGCCGGGGAAACGGTTCATCGTGACCTCCGGCGGCGGCCCGGGGATCATGGAAGCCGCCAACCGCGGCGCCTCGGAAGCGGCCGGGATCTCCATCGGTCTCGGGATCAGCCTCCCGATGGAGGCGACCATCAACGAGTACATCACTCGTGAGCTCGCCTTCGAGTTCCACTACTTCTTCATGCGCAAGTTCTGGTTCGTCTACCTGGCCAAGGCGGTCGTGCTGTTTCCCGGCGGTTTCGGGACGATGGACGAGATGTTCGAGCTGCTGACCTTGGTGCAGACACGCAAATCCCAGAAGAAACTACCGATCGTGCTCTACGGCGAGCACTTCTGGGACGACGCCCTCAACCTCGACGCGCTGGAGCGCTGGGGCACGATCTCGGAGGGCGACCAGGATCTGTTTCACGTTTCCTCGACACCGCAGGAGGCGTTCGAGTACCTGCGTGACGAGCTGGTCCGTTTCCACCTCGACCCGGGAGAGGACTCGGCCCCTTGAGCCGCTCCAAACGCCGCCTTCTGCGGCCACTCCTGATCGCCGCCGGCCTGATCGCGGTGGTTTGGACGGTCTATTCGCTCGATCCGCGCCGCGTCTGGTCGGTCGCCCTCGGCGCCGACCCGTTCTGGCTGGCCCTGTCGGCCATCCCCATCGCGCTGCGCTTCGGTGTCTGGGGGATCAAGTGGACCAACATGCTCGCGCGATACAAGCCGGTGCCGCTGGTGACGGCGACGCGCTATATCGCCGTCGGGTCGTTCGTCAACCTGACGACCCCCACCGCGAAGCTCGCCGGCGGTTTCGTGCGAGCGCTCCTGCTGCAGCGCCGGGGTGGGTGGAACCTGCCGCTGGCCTACGGTTGGTCATTCGCCGATCAGGTCACCAATCTGCTGGGGCACGCGCTGCTCTTTGCCGTCGGGTCCCTGGCCTTTTCGCTGCACCCTGCGGCCGCCGAATGGAGCCCGGTGTTCGCGTCCGTCGGGGCGGCGACCCTGGCGTTGCTCGGGTTGGGGTTCTTCGTCCGCCATCCCGTCTGGAACTGGGTTCGAGATCCCGCGCGGACGCAGGCGCTCGGACGCTGGATCCCTCACCGGTTCAGGCGTGACGACGGCGTCCCGTCCGATCTGTTGGACCGCATCTTCGGTCCGCTCTTGCGTGACAGCTCCTCATGGAAGGCCTTTGTGCCGGACGTCCTGCTGGGAGCGCTGGCGTTTGCCACGTTGCCGGTCGCCAACGCCCTGGTCCTGCGCGCGCTCGGCATCGAGGCACCGTTGCTGGTGATCACGGTCGTCGTGGTTTTGGGCTATCTCGCCGGCAACCTGTTCGGCGCCTGGGGCGGTATCGGCGTCACCGAGGCGGCGCTGGCGACGTTGGGGGCCCAGTTCGGTGTCCCCGACGATGCGGCTGCTGCTGGCGCACTGC
>JBFFZZ010000063.1:0-12879 GCA_041568335.1 Candidatus Polarisedimenticolaceae bacterium
ACCGGGTAGCCGTCCTCGCCCATCGGTGAGTAGGTCGCTTCCCAGATGTCGTACTGTTGACCGGAGCGGCCCTTGTCGCCGAGCGCCGCCTCGAAGCGGTTGTAGTCTCGCTGACTGGCCTGGACGTGGCCCAGGTAGTCGCGGTGCCCGGGACGAGGTAGTTTCTGGAACCGGCTTTCGTACCAGTAGGCGTTCTTGTCCTCGTAGATGTTGACGGTCAGGTAAGCGCGGAAGTCGATCGGGTCGGGGCAGGCGATGAACGCACCGTTGTACTCATCGGGGTAAAAGACCTGCACCGCCATCGCCTCCCAGCCGCCGGTCGACCCGCCATAGACAAACCGGGCCCAGCCCTCGCCGATGCCGCGGAACTTTTCCTCGATATAGGGGATCAGCTCGTAAGTGATGGCGTCCCCGTAAGGTCCCTGGCTGGCCGAATTGACGGCGTAGGAGTCGTCGTAATACGGCGTCGGGTGCTGGACCTCGATGATCAGGAACCGCGGGAAGTCGTCGCGGATCCAGGTCTTGTAGAAGGCATGCGCCTCCTCCTGCTGGATCCTGTTGTACCCGTGGACGTCGAAACGTGCGCTGTAGTCGGGCTCCAGATCCGGATCGGGGGGTTCCGGACGGAAGCCACCGAAGTCCGACGGGAAGTGGCCATGGAAGATCATCAGCGGGTAACGCGCCTCCGGATGATCCTCGAAGCCGTGCGGGATCAGCACATGCGCCCCGAGGAACACGTCCTCGCCCCAGAACTCCGACAGCATCTCGCTGCGCATGCGGACGTGTTTGACGTACTCGGTGTCCTCTGGCGGCTCGATCTCCGGGATGACCTGATCCATCACGAGCTCGAACATGCCTCCTGATTCGCCGACGGTGATCTCGACAGGCTCCGAGTAGAAGTTGCCCGGCTTGCGGTTCCACTGCTGTCCCTCGCCTCGGTCCGGCGGCAGGCTCACGACCTTTCCGTTGGACAGGTGAAAGTCCTTGTAACGATTCAGCAGCGCCTGCGCGTAGTAGGTGCCCGCCGGCACTTCGGACAGGGTCTCGAGCGGGAACCCGACGGCGTCGCTGCCGATCCGAATTCCCTTACCGCCGCGCCAGTCCTCCACGTTGAGACCAAAGACCAGCTGCGTGTCGGCCCGGTTGTTGACGAGGAAACGAGGCTCCTTCTCGGCATGCGTCGCCAGCAGCACGAGGAGACGTCCATCTTGCGCATCGTCCGTCAGCCCCGCGTCGAAGCGAACGGTGAACGCGAGATCGCGATCCCCGCCGCTGCGACACGCGACAACCGTGACGGCGGACACCACGAGCAAGACGATGAGGGGCGTTCTGGATTGCATGGGGTTCCCCCGCTTCTCGACTGCGATACGGCGCGCTCATTGTAACCGGGAGAACAGCGTCGAATCTCCACGCTGCCTGCCGGGCACGTTAGAATCGCGCCGAGAAGACGTCTTCTCGAGGAGGAGGGGGACCCGTGGAAACTGCGAGCGCTTCTGTCGATACCGGAGTCACGGCCTGGATGCTCACCTCGACGGCCCTGGTCTTGTTGATGGTACCGGGGCTGGCCATGTTCTACGGCGGTCTGGTGCGAACCAAGAACGTGCTGGGCACGATGATGCACGCGTTTGCCGCGATGGCGATCATCGGCGTGTTGTGGGTCGTCTGCGGCTATGCCATGGCCTTCGGATCGAACGTTCTGGGCGGCTGGTTCGGCTGGAACCGGGACTACGTGCTGCTGCGTGGGCTGGACGGGACGATCCTGGAGAGCGGCATCCCCGAGTACGTGTTCGCCATGTTCCAGGGCAAGTTCGCGATCATCACCCCGGCGTTGATCGCCGGGGCATTCGCCGAACGCGTTCTCTTTCGCGGATTCTGTGTGTTCATCGCGCTGTGGAGCCTGCTGGTTTACAACCCGCTGTGTCACTGGGTCTGGGCCGAGGACGGGTTTCTGTTCAACCTGGGTGCCGCCGGCGCGATCGACTTCGCCGGAGGCACCGTGGTGCACATCTCCGCCGGGGTGACGGGACTCGTCGGGGCGCTGTACCTGGGCCGTCGCCGCGGCTACCCGCAAAGCGCGATGCACCCGAGCAACCTGGTGATGACGCTGATCGGAGCCGGACTGCTGTGGGTCGGCTGGTTCGGCTTCAACGCCGGCAGCTCGGTCGAAAGCGGGCTGTCGACGGCCCGAGCCCTGACGGCGACACAGGTGGCCGCGGCCGCGGGCGGGCTGGGGTGGATCCTGATCGAGGCGTTCCGTCACGGCAAGGCGACGAGCCTGGGGATGGCCAGCGGTATCCTCGCCGGTCTGGTCGCGATCACCCCTGCGGCGGGCGTCGTCCGGCCGGGTGGAGCGATCGTGCTGGGCCTGGTGGCCTCGGCGATCTGTTACGGGGCGATCCTGCTCAAGGGCCGGCTGGGTTTCGACGACACGCTGGATGTCTTCGGGATCCACGGCCTGGCCGGAATCACGGGCGCGCTGTTGTTGACCGGCTTCATCCGCGACTCGTGGCTCGCCGATGCGTCTGCCGCGGCGGGAGGATCGTGGACCGCTTGGCAGCAACTGGGTGTGCAGACGATCGGCGTGGCGGCCACCGTGGCCTACACCGCGGTGGTCAGCCTGATCCTGTTTATCATCGTTCAAAAGACCGTTGGTTTGCGGGTCACGGACACGGGCGAGATGGCCGGGCTGGACCTGGCGCTTCACGGGGAACACGGCTACGGGCTGCTCAACCCGAACTAGCGGAAGGAGATTCAGGATGAAACTGATCATCGCGATCATCCAGCCCGACAAGCTCGACCATGTCCGAGAAGCGCTGGCGCAGGCGGAGGTTCACCGCCTGACCGTCAGCCGGGTCGCCGGTCACGGAGACGAGGTCGGCGAGGAGCTGTACCGTGGCCAGAAGGTCTTCCCCGACCTGCTGCCGAAGATCCGACTGGAGATCGCGTGCAACGACGACTTCGTCGACGTCTGTTGCAACGCGATCGTGGAATCGGCGCGGCACGCCGGCGGAATCTCGGGAGACGGCGTGATCTTCATCACGCCGCTCGAGGAGTGCATCCGGATCAGCAACGCCGAGCGCGGGACCATGGCGATCGGCTAACGGACAAGCGTCACGGCGAGTGGGTCGAGATGGCCTTCGTGGGCTGTTTTTAGTGAAAAAAACTGCCCTTCTTGTCCGCCACCAAGTTGTGGCACTACGTTGATCTCAATGGGTCAACGGGCTTACTCCAAGTTCGACAGGCTCGACGGGTCACACGCGTTCAAACGAGCGGTTCCCGGCGGGTACGTCGATTACGCGGCGCGGCGGCTGCCGGGCGGCGAGGTGGTGTGGTTCAACTTCGACCTCGCCCGGGAGATGGGACTCATCCCATCCAAGCACGCCGGCAGGCTCGACGCCGAGCTGCGGGGCAAGATCCTCGACACGTTCTGTCTGACGATCATCAACGAGTATGAGCTGGACCGCGGACGCTCGTTCGAAAAGGACCGCCTGCCGGGTACCTACATGGCCACCCGTTACCTGCAGCTGCAGCACCCCGGCCGCACCGGCCGGAAATCCGGCGACGGGCGCAGCGTCTGGAACGGGTCGGTCACCCATCGAGGCAAGTCCTGGGATGTGTCGAGCTGCGGGACGGGGGTCACACGGCTCTGCCCCGGTACCGCCGAGGAAGGCCGCTTCTTCAAGACCGGCAACAACGATGCCTCCTACGCCTGCGGGACGTCTTCCCTGGAAGAGGGCATCTCCTCCGCGCTGATGAGCGAGACGTTCCATCGCAACGGGATCCTGACCGAACGCGTGCTCGCGGTTCTTTTGCTGGCCAACGGATTCGCGATCACGGTGCGCGCCGCGCCGAACCTGATTCGACCGTCGCACTTCTTCGTCTGGCTCAAGCAGAGCAACCTGGAGCGGCTCCGTGGCGTCGCCGATCTTTACATCCAACGCCAGGTGCGCAACGGGGAGTTCCCGCGCAACAGCGGGAAGCGACGTTATGCGCGGCTCGCCGAGCAGGTCGCGACGGATTTCGCCTGCGCGGCCGCGCGGTTCGAGGCCGACTACATTTTCTGCTGGCTCGACTGGGACGGCGACAACTGTCTCGTCAACGGCGGCATCATCGACTACGGCTCGGTGCGCCAGTTCGGTCTGTTCCATCGGGAGTATCGCTTCGAGGACGGCCCCCGCTGGTCGACCTCGATCCTCGAGCAACGCCGCAAGGCGCGCCACATCGTTCAATGCTTCGCGCAGATCCGCGACTTCATCGAGACGGGCCGCAAGAAGCCGCTGAATCGCTACGCGAAGGACCCCGTTGTCCGTTTGTTCGATGAGAGGTTCGAATACGAACGCCGGCGGTTGTTGCTCCACAACGTCGGGCTTCCCCGGCTCGCCTGTGAAGCGCTGGCGAGTCACGAGGTCGATGCCGTCGAGGACTTTCGTCGCGCGCACGCGCACTTCGAGCGCGCGCGCGTGGCCCGCGGTCCCGTCCGCGTCGGCGACGGTCTGAGCTGGAACGCGTTGTTCAGCACCCGAGACCTGCTGCGCGAGCTTCCCGATCACTTGCTGCGCAAGGCCCGGCGGTTCACGGCGGAGGAGTTCATCGGAGTCGGCGCCAGCTCTTACGCCAGCCGGCGCGACCGCAAGATCACCTCGACACGTCGACGGATGGCGTCGAAGTTCCAGCGCGCCTACTGGATTCTCATCGACCTGGCATCGGAGCGACTCCAGCGTTCGATTCCATGGACCTTGTCCGAAGTGGCGCACCGATCGACGGTGATCAACCGGTTCGACCGCATCACCGGAGATGCGGCCCTCCACGCCGCCAGGCGGTTGATCCGGGCCCGCGGGCGACTCTCCGAGCGCGAGCTCCACCGTGTGATCGAGCGTTACCTCGAGTTGCAAACGCGGGTCCCCGAGCGCAGGCAAAGGCCGTCCTCACTGAAAGGGCCCAACGCCAAGCGCGTTTTCGATTCTCTGCTCGATCTCACTGTGGAGCTGCGACACGGTCTGTAGAATCTGTCGGGGTTTTCCGGTTTAAAAAAAATCGGGCGTGAGCTCGCCGGATATCTCCCGGAATCGCGACCCGATCGGGGGATCGGTCACCTTTTCGTAACGTCGACACGAATCTCGCGCTTGCATTGGCTCTCAAACCGCGTACCGTGGTCGCCATGCTTGAACGAATCGATCAATCCGAAGCGGTGGCCACCGGAAAGCTGGCTCTTGTCACGCTTGCTCTGGTGCTGGCTCTGATCCTGTCGACGCTGACGTCTTGCGCGAACGATACCGTCGCCGGAAACGGAACGGTTCGAATCCTCCTCACGGACGCTCCGCTCGACCTCAGCACGGTCAGCGCGGTCAACGTGACCGTGACGGAGATCTCGTTGCGGACGGCAGAGGACGCCGACGGCACCAGCGAGAAGCTGACACTCGTGGGTGACGATCCCTGGACCGTCAACCTGCTGGACTACCAGGACGGCGAGACCGTGTTGATGGCCGAGGGTGATGTCCCGGCGGGCGAGTACGCCAAAATCCGACTCGTCGTCTCCGACGCGGAGCTGGTCATGGACGACGACCAGGATCCGATGACCCCGGATGTCGTTGCACCGATCAAGAACGAGTCGGGCAAGGTCGATATCCCCATGCCGTTCCTGCTGACGGCCGGCGAGGACATGACGGTCACGCTGGACTTCGATGCCGAGCTGTCCGTCCAGGTCAACACGACCGGCGGGACGCATCCGTATATCCTGCGGCCCGTGATCAACGTGGTCGAGATGAACTGACGTGCTCCAGCCTTAAAAGGGCTGGAAGGGGCCGTGCCCTCGAGGGTACGGCCCCTTTCTTCTTGCGCGCTCGATTCGGTACGATGGCCTCCCGAAGGAGGCCCCATGATTCGCGTGCTCGTCTTCGTCCTGTGTTCCTTTTCGTTGGCCGTGGCGCAGCAACCGCCGGCCAAGCCCTGCAATACCGAGCAGCACCGGCAGTTCGACTTCTGGATCGGCAAGTGGGACGTCCATGACGCGCAGGGCAAGCACGTCGGCGAGAACGAGATCACACGAGCGGATGCCTGTTATCTGCTCGAAAGCTGGCGCGGCGATTCCGGCAGCCGCGGGATGAGCCTCAACTTCGTCGATCCGGCGACGGGCAAATGGACGCAGGACTGGGTCGACAACAGCGGGGGTCGCATCGAGATCTCGGGGTCGTGGAGCGAGGGCGCGTTGCGGCTCGAGGGAACCCACACGCTGCCCAACGGCACCAAGCGCCCGTTCCGAGGAACGTGGATCCCGCTCGAGGACGGTCGCGTACGCCAGTACTTCGAGGAGATCGCCGACGAGGAAAAGGGCTGGGCCCCCTGGTTCGACGGCTACTACACCCAGCGCAAGGACTGAAGCGTCAGATCTCGGCCAACGCGCGATCCAGCGCACCGATCAGGTCGTCCGCGTCCTCGAGCCCGACCGAAAGCCGCACCAGACCGTCCGTGATGCCGACCCGAGCGCGTTCCGCGGGATCGACCGCGGCATGCGTCATCGTCGCCGGGTGCGTCACGAGGGACTCCAGCGCACCGAGGTTCTCCGCCAGCGTCCAGGGTGTTTGGACCGTGTCCATCAGCTTCTTACCCGCGCCGGCTCCGCCGACGACCTCGAACCACAACATCGCGCCGAAGCCGGTCGCCTGCCGTTTGGCGAGCTCGTGCTGCGGGAACGACTCGAGCCCGGGGTAGCAGACCGTCTCGGCCTTGGGGTGTGCCTCGAGGAAACGCGCGATCTTCATCGCGTTCTCGCTCTGCTTGTCCATCCGGACCGTCAGCGTCTTGAGACCCTGGAGCGTCAACCAGGCGACCTGCGGGGACATGATCGTCCCGTTGGAACCCAGGATGAAGCGCAGCTTCTCATCGAGCTCCGCGGTCTTTGCGACAACGGCGCCACCGACGGTGGCGTTGTGTCCGTCGAAGTACTTCGTCGTGGAGTGGATCGCCAGATCGGCCCCGAGCTCCAGCGGCCGCTGGTAGTAGGGCGTCAGGAATGTGCTGTCCACCGCATGCGGGATCCCGCGCTCCTGCGCGATCTCCGAAACGGCGGCGATATCCGTCAGCTTGAGCGTCGGGTTGGCCGGGGTCTCGGTCAGGATCAGCCGCGTGTTGTCGCGAAGGGCCTCGCGGACGTTGGCCGCGTTTGAGGTGTCGGCAAACGTGACCTTGACCCCGAACCGGTTGAACACCTGGGTGCAGAGACGATAGGTACCGCCGTAAGCCACGTCGGAGACGATGGCGTGATCGCCGGCGTTGAGCAGCGCCAGCATCGTCGCCTGGATCGCGGCCATCCCGGTGGAGAAACAGGTCGCATCGTGGCCTTCCTCGAGCAAAGCGATCTTGCGCTCCAAGGTGCGCACGGTCGGGTTGCCGGTGCGCGAGTAGGAATAGCCCTTCGAGAGGTACTCGTCGACCGAAGGCTGGACGTAGGTCGTCGTCTGGTAGATCGGCGGTACGACGGATCCGGTCAATGGGTCATGTTCGATACCGGCGTGGATCTGCTTGGTCGCAAAACGCATCCCTCGGTCTCCTTGCAGAAAATTCGATGTGCGCCGGGGCAGGATAGCGCAACCGTTCCTCGGCCCGCCGCGCCGCTGGCCAGCCGGGGGGTAGGGCGGTAGGATGGAGCGCCTTCAAGGAGCCGGTCCAATGCGCAAGATCCAATCCGTCGCCGCCCTCTTCCTGTTGATCCTCGTCACCGCTTGTAGCGGCACGCAGAACGCAGGCCCGCCCGCCGATCTCGAGCCCCCGATGGCGGCCGTCGTGCCCCACGAGATGGAGATCCACGGCGACGTGCGCGTCGACGACTATTACTGGCTCAACCAGCGCGACAACCCGGACACGATCGCCTACCTCGAAGCCGAGAACGAGTACACCGCGGCGATGACCGCGCATACGGCCGGCCTGCAGGAAAAGCTGATCGCGGAGTTCAAGGAGCGCATCAAGCAGGACGACTCTTCCGTGCCCTTCCGGCGGGGAAGCTACTTCTATTACTCGCGGATGGAGGAGGGCAAGGACTATCCGATCTACGCCCGCAAGAAGGGCTCGGTGGATGCCGACGAGGAAATCCTGCTCGACGTCAACGAGCTCGCCGCCGGACATGACGGCTACTTTGCCGTGGGTGGCCGGCAGGTCACCGAGGACGAGAATCTGATTGCCTACGGTGTGGACGACGTCGGGCGGCGCATCTACACGATCTTTTTCAAGGACCTCGCGAGCGGCGAGACCTCGGACGAGACCATCGAGAACGTCACCAGCAATCTCGCCTGGGCCAACGACAACAAGACCTTGTTCTATACACGGCAGGATCCCACCACCCTGCGCTTCTACCAGATCTGGAAACACAAGCTGGGAACCGACGCGAGTAAGGACGTTCTCGTCTATGAAGAGAAAGACGACACGTTCAACTGCGGGGTCGGCAAGACCCAGTCCAAGCGCTTCATCGTCATCGGATGCTCCCAGACCCTGGCCAACGAGTTCCGCTACGTCGACGCCGATACACCGGATGCGAACTTCAAGCTGTTCATGAAGCGCAAGCGCGGCCACGAGTACGACGTCGATCACTACGGCGAGCACTTCTACATCCGCACCAACGACTCCGCGACCAACTTCCGTCTGATGAAGACCCCGGTCGACCGCACCGCGATGCGCCACTGGACCGAGGTGATTCCGACGCGCGACAATGTCCTGCTGTCGGGCTTCCAGATCTTCAAGGATCACCTGGTGGTCACCGAACGGAGCGAGGGTCTGATCCAGCTGCGCGTGATCCCGTGGGACGGCTCCGAGGAACACTATGTCGAGTTCGATGAACCGGCGTACCTCGCCTTCCCGCGGGACAACTACGAGTTCGATACGACGATCCTGCGCTTCCACTACGAATCGATGACCACACCCGACTCGGTGTTCGACTACGACATGAATACGCGCGAGCGGACGCTGCTGAAAGAGGACGAGGTGCGCGGCGGGTTCGACAAGAACAACTACGTGACCCAACGGCTGTTCGCGACGGCGCGGGACGGCGAGCGCGTGCCGATCTCGCTGGTGCACAGGAAGGGCATCGAGCTCGACGGCAGCAACCCGCTTTTGCTCGGCGGCTACGGCTCCTACGGCTCCAGCCGCAGCGCGTCGTTCAGCGCGTATCGCATCAGCCTGCTCGATCGCGGGATGATCTACGCGATCGCACACATCCGTGGCGGCCAGGAGATGGGCCGGCGCTGGTACGACGACGGCAAGCTGCTCAACAAGAAGAACACCTTCACCGACTTCATCGATTGCGGGCAATACCTGGTGGACGAGAAATACACCAGCCCGGACCGGTTGGTGGCTCAGGGCGGAAGCGCCGGCGGGTTGTTGATCGGCGCGGTCGTCAACATGGCGCCGAATCTGTTCCGCGCGGCCCACGCCGCGGTTCCGTTCGTCGACGTCGTGACCACGATGCTCGACGACTCGATCCCGCTGACGACGAGCGAGTTTGACGAGTGGGGAGACCCCAAGGTCAAAGAGTACTACGACTACATGAAGTCATACTCGCCCTACGACAATGTCGCCGCACAGGACTACCCGGCGCTGCTCGTGACGACGGGCCTGCACGATTCTCAGGTGCAGTACTTCGAACCGGCCAAATGGGTGGCCAAGCTACGCGTCGCGAAGACGGGTGACTCGGTGGTGTTGTTGCAGACCGAGATGGAAGCCGGGCACGGCGGCGCGTCGGCGCGCGACAAGCAATACGCCGAAACCGCGTTCGAGTACGCGTTCCTGCTCGATCAGGTCGGGATCAGGGAGTAGACGGGGCGGCCGCGGCGTAGATGCGCACCATGCGGTCCCATTTGCGGGTCTCGCGCTCGAAGCTCAGGCCGGTCTTCTCGGCCACCCGGATCGAACCGATGTTCTCGGGCTCGATGATCGAGATGATGCGCGGAAGCGACAGCGTCTCGAACGCGTAGTCCCTCGTGGCGCGCGCGGCCTCGGTGGCCAGACCCCGGCCCCAGAATTCGGGCATCAACCGGTAGCCCAGCTCGATCTCCTCGACACCGTCGACCTCCTGCGGCGCCAGACCGACGATACCGGCAAACCGGTCGTCGCCAAGTAGCTCGATGACGAAGGAATCCCACCCGCGTTCGGCCATCAACGCCAGGATACCGTCGAGCTTCTTCCCGGCTTGCTCGCGGTCGAGCAGGCCGAGGCTGAACTTCATGACCTGCGGGTCGCCGTACAGTATGGCGAGAGAATCCAGATCGTCCCGCCCGATGGGGCGTAACCGCAGTCGCTCGGTGGTCAGGGTCATCGGCCCTTGGGGCGTAGGTCGAAACAGCGCAGCTTGTCCGCGCCGCGAACACAGAGCAGCCCGTTGGCCAGCACGGGCGGATTCCATGCCGGGTAGCTCACGAGCGGATCGCTCGCGCTGACTTCCCTGTAGCCCTCGGGCGTCGCCTTGACGGCCCACAAACGGCCGCGCTCGCCGAGGACGATCAGGTGGTCCTGGACGTGGATCATCGTGGTCCGTCCCATGCCCGGCCGGCTCCAATGAACCCTGCCGGACTCCAGGTCGATCGCGCGCAGCTCGGCGTCGCCGCTGTTTCGACCGCTGCAACCGTAAACGATCCCGTTGTCGTGGATCGGCGTCGCCCAGTGCGAGGCCATGCTCTTGCCCCGCGGAGGGTCCTTGCGCACCACTTCGTAGCCGTCCCCGGTCAGCTTCAACAACGCGCTACCCGGCCCGTAGCACTCGGTGATCAACACGCGGTTCCCGACGACGACCGGGTTGGACGCGTTGACGCTCTCGAGCTTCTTCGCCTTCCAGGGGAAATGGAAATCGACCGAGCCGTCGGAAGGATCGAACCCCAGCAGTCCCATGCGTGCGAACAACAGTCCCCGCCGGCGCCCGTCGATCGTCACCAGCACCGGGCTCGTGTAGCTCGCCAGATCGTCACCGCTCGCGTAGCGCACGGCGCCGGTCTTCTTGTCGAAGGCGACGATGGCGCTCCCGGCGCTCTCGACCTCGCCGGACTGGATCCCGGGGGAGCCCTCGGGGCTGCCACCGACCATCGCGATCAGCAGGTCACCCTCGATCACCGGCGTCGACCCGACGCCGAAGAAGTTTTGCACCACGCCGAACCTCTCGACGGTGTCCACCTCCCACAACAGCTTGCCGTCGGCGACCGCGTGACAGCGCAGCATGCCTTCGACGCCGTAGGTGTAGACGCGTTCGCCGTCGACCACCGGGGTCCCTCGCGGACCGGTGCCGTACTCGTACATGTCCTCGTAATCGGTCGGGTACTCCTGACGCCAGATCTCCTTACCGCTCGCCGCATCGCGGCAGGTCAGCCGCGCCTCGTCACCGTGACGATCGAACTCGAACGAGCGGCCGGCGGCGATCGCGGGCATCGTGTAGCCCTCGCCGACCTCGGCCTCCCAGACCAGACGTGGACCGGCAGCGGACCAGTTGAGATCGAGTCCCGTTTCCGTCGACTTGCCGTCCCCGGTCGGGCCAAGGAACCGGGGCCAGTCGCCCGCCGACACGGGGACCGCCGCGAGACAAACGAGAGCGACGGCCCATCGATAACGATGTCGCATGGAAGGCCCCTCCCCGGATCGACAACGGCTCGTCAGTGAGCCGCATTCCCGTGCCGCCCCCCGAGACGGATCGGAGATGCGGCGACGACCTCGAACCCCGCTTGCCCTTCTGTGACCCGGAGCATGGCATCCATCGGAACGTCGGTCAAAACATCGCTTCGGCCGCTCGCCGGCCAGCGGATCTCGATCGATTCGATGACGGCGGCATCCCCGAGCCCGATCTCCTGCTGCAGGCTCGACGAGCCGAAGCTGCCTCCCGTTCCCACGACCCGATGGATCTCTCGTATCGCACCATCACCGTCGCGCACGATCACCTTGATCCGCGCACCGATCGCGCTACGGTTCGACGTGGTCCCGATGAGATGCAGGGTGATCCAGCGCGCGCTGCTCGGGTTCTCGAACAGGATGTTCTGGTAGACGTCTCCGCTGTAGGCCCCACCCATCACGGCGTAGACGTCCTGATCTCCGTCGTTGTCTATGTCGCCGAAAGCGATCCCGTGTCCTTTTTGAAGGTTGCCCATGCGCGCGGACGCGGTGACGTCGACGAACCGACGACCTGCGTCGTTTCGGAGCAACACGTTGGGCACGAGCGTTCCCAGCGCCGGCTCCCCGGTCCCGATGTACACGTCGAGCCAACCGTCGTTGTCGATGTCGCCGAAGTTGGAACCCATCGCCAGGAGCACACGATGGACCCCGGCCGCAACGCTGACGTCCTCGAACGTCCCGTCGCTGCGGTTGCGGAACAGCATGCTGCGGGGCGCGTCGACGTCGATCCCGAGGTAATCGGCGGCCACATCGTGTAGCGCACTGCCGTCGAAATCGGCGAACGTGCCGACCATCAAGTCGAGCCAGCCGTCGTTGTCGTAGTCGAAGAACCACGTCGGAAAACTCTTGATCGGTCGGCTCACGCCGGCGCGCTCCGCGACCTCGGTGAACCCCCAGCCCGCGTCGGCCGGCCCGTCGTTGTGGAACAGCAAGTTGGTGTCACCGAGACGCGAGAGATACAGATCTAGCCGGCCGTCGTTGTCGTAATCGCCCCACACGGCGCCCTTGACGAAACCGACGTGGGCCAGGCCCGTGTCGGCGGCGACGTCGGTAAAGGTGCCGTCACCGTTGTTGCGCCACAGCTCGCAGGGACGTGGCCGGCCGCGCGATTCGTTGCCGACGAACAGATCGAGCCGGCCGTCGTTGTCGTAGTCGCCCCAGGCGGCGGTCGGCGTCGGGTGACGTCTGAGCATGCCGGCGGCGACGGTGACATCCTCGAACGTGCCGTCCCCGTTGTTGCGCAGC
>JBFFZZ010000064.1:0-12645 GCA_041568335.1 Candidatus Polarisedimenticolaceae bacterium
ACGACCCACGAGCACGACGTCCTCGTGATCGGCGCCGGTGGCGCCGGTCTGCGCGCCGCGATCGCCGCGTCGGCCGAGGGGGTGCGCGTCGGGTTGGTCTGCAAGTCGCTGCTCGGCAATGCGCACACGGTGATGGCGGAAGGCGGGATGGCCGCGGCGCTGGCCAACGTCGACGACCGGGACAACTGGCGCGTGCACTTTGCCGACACGATGCGTGGCGGGCAATACCTCAACAACTGGCGCATGGCCGAGCTTCACGCCCAGGAGGCCCCCGAGCGCACGCGCGAGCTCGAGGCCTGGGGCGCGCTGTTCGATCGCACCAAGGACGGCCGCATCCATCAGCGCAACTTCGGCGGCCACGCTTACCCGCGCCTGGCCCACGTCGGCGATCGCACCGGTCTGGAGATGATCCGCACGCTCCAGGATCACGGGATCCACCAGGGCATCGACGTGCACCAGGAGTGCACGGTCGTGGCGCTGCTGAAGGACGGCGATCGCGTCTGCGGCGCCTTTGGTTACGAGCGCGAGCGTGGGCGTTTCCTGGTGTTCCGGGCCAAGGCGATCGTGCTGGCGACGGGTGGTATCGGGCGCGCGTTCAAGATCACCTCCAACAGCTGGGAATACACCGGCGACGGGCACGCGCTGGCCTACGAGGCCGGCGCCGAGATGATGGACATGGAGTTCGTCCAGTTCCACCCGACGGGGATGGTCTGGCCGCCCAGCGTGCGCGGGATCCTCGTGACCGAGGGGGTGCGCGGCGAGGGTGGCATCCTGCGCAACAAGGACGGCAAACGGTTCATGTTCGACGACATCCCGGAGCTGTACAAGAACCAAACGGCCGACAATCCCGATGAGGGCTGGCGCTACGTCCAGGGAGACAAGAGTGCCCGCCGCCCACCCGAGCTGCTGACCCGCGATCACGTGGCGCGCTGCATCGTGCGCGAGGTCAAGGAGGGGCGCGGCAGCGAACACGGCGGTGTCTACCTCGACATTGCCTGGATCAAAGAGAAGATGAGCAACGCCGAGGAGCACATCAAGTTCAAGCTCCCCGGTATGTATCACCAGTTCATGACGCTGGCCAACGTCGACATCACGAAGGAGCCGATGGAAGTCGGTCCGACCACGCACTACGTGATGGGCGGCATCCGGGTCGATGGCGACACCCAGATGTCGACGGTGCCGGGGCTGTTCGCGGCGGGCGAGTGCGCGGCCGGGTTGCACGGCGCCAACCGGTTGGGCGGCAACTCGTTGTCGGACCTGCTTGTGTTCGGCGAGCGGGCCGGTCGCCACGCCGGGAAGTGGGCCGCCGAACACGACCTCGGTGCGCCCGACTCCGGTCAGGTCGAGGCCGAGGTGCGCCAGGCCGAGGCGCCCTTCGAGCGCCAGGGCGGCGAGGGCCCTTACACCGTCCAGCAGGAGCTCGAAGAGGCGATGCAGGACCTCGTCGGCATCGTGCGCAACGCGGACGACCTCGCACGAGCGCTCGACAGCATCCAGAACTTCCGCCTGCGCGCCGCCAAGGTCACCGTTCACGGCAACCGCGAGTACAACCCCGGCTGGCACACGGCGCTCGACCTCAAGAACCTGTTGCTCTGTTCGGAAATGGTCGCCCGCAGCGCGCTGTCACGAAAGGAAAGCCGCGGCGCCCACACCAGGGACGACTATCCCTCCAAGGACGAGAACGAGGCCAAGGTCAACACGATCGTCCGCCGCTCAACCGATGGGTCGATGGACGTGGACCGCCGCGAGCGCCCGCCGCTGCGAGACGATCTCGCCGCGATCATCGAGGAGATGAAGTGATGGCGGAACGGACTTTCCGGATCTGGCGCGGTGATTCCGAGAGCGGTGAGCTTCGAGATTACAGGACCGAGGTGACCGACGGCATGGTCGTGCTCGACGCGATCCACGATATCCAGGCGAGCGAGGCCAACGACCTCGCGGTACGCTGGAACTGCAAGGCCGGCAAGTGCGGGAGCTGTTCTGCGGAGGTGAACGGGTCGCCGCGCCTGATGTGCATGACCCGGATGGACCAGCTCCCGGCCGAGGGTCCGATCACCGTCGAACCGATCCGGGCCTTCCCGTTGCTCCGCGATCTCGTCACCGATGTCAGCTGGAACTACGAGGTCAAGAAGAAGATCAAGCCGTTCAAGCCGCGCAAGCCCGATTTCGAGGACGGCAGCTGGAAGATGGACCAGCGGGACGTCGAGCGCGTGCAGGAGTTCCGCAAGTGCATCGAGTGCTTCCTGTGCCAGGACGTCTGCCACGTCTTGCGCGACCATCACAAACACGACGGCTTCATCGGCCCAAGGTACTTCGTCTACGCCGCCGCGCTGGACATGCACCCGCTGGATACCGAGGACCGTCTGGGTGAGCTGCGGGAGCGCGACGGGCTCGGGTACTGCAACATCACGAAGTGCTGCACCAAGGTCTGCCCGGAGCACATCACGATCACCGACAATGCGATCATCCCTCTGAAGGAGCGCGTCGTCGATCGGGCTTACGACCCGGCTCGAAAGCTGCTACGGGTGCTCAAGGGCTCGCGTTGATTCAAAGGGCGGGCTTCGTGGCGCTCGTTCTGCTCGCGACACTGTCGTGTTGGACGCAAGGGCCGATCCCACGCGACTATGCGGCGGTCCGGACCGACACCGTTCCCGTCATCGACGGGCGGCTCGACGACGGAGCCTGGGCCGCGGCGGAGTGGTCCGAGGATTTCGTCGATATTCGCGGCGAGGATCACCCGAAACCGGAATTCAGGACCCGGGTCAAGATGCTGTGGGGCGAGCGCGGGTTGTACGTCGGAGCCGAGCTCGAAGAGCCGCACGTCTGGGCCACGCTGACCGAGCGCGATTCCGTGATCTTCCACGACCCCGATTTCGAGCTGTTCATCGATCCCGATTTCGACGGTCTGCGCTACTACGAGCTGGAGATCAACGCGCTGGGCACCGAATGGGACCTGTTGCTCCCGCGTCGATACACCGACGGAGGAAAGGCGGATCACGACTGGACCATGGTGGGTTTACGCACCGCGGTTCATGTCGACGGGACGCTCAATGATCCGACCGACACCGACCGCGGTTGGTCGGTCGAGATCGAGCTCCCGTGGTCTGCGGTCGAACAGGCGATGCCCGCCGTGGGCTCGAGCTGGCGGATCAATTTCTCGCGGGTCGAGTGGTCCGTGCATGTCGAGGACGGTCGCTACGTCAAGGATACCGCCCCGCCGGACGAGCCGCATCCCGAGGACAACTGGGTCTGGTCCCCGCAGGGGATCATCGACATGCACCAGCCCGAGACGTGGGGTCGCGTCGTCTTCACGGACGAACCGTGACGGTTCTCGACTGGGCCATCGTCGCGGGGTTGCTCGGGATCGTCGTCTGGGGCGCGCTCGCCAGCCGTCGCCACATGCAGAGCGTGGCCGACTACCTCGCCGCCAACCGCAGCGCCGGCCGCTACTTGCTGACGCTCAGCAACGGACTCGCCGGCGTCGGCGCGATCACGATCGTGGCCAATCTCGAGATGAACTACGTCGCCGGTTTTTCCATGTCCTGGTGGGGCATGTCGATGAGCGTGTTCGTGCTCGCCGTGACCGCCTCCGGTTGGGTCGTCTACCGTTTTCGGCGCACCCGCTGCCTCACGCTGGCGGAGTTCTTCGAGCGTCGCTACAGCCGCAACTTCCGTGTCTGTGCCGGTATCGTCGCGTTCGTCTCGGGGATCGTCAACTTCGGCATCTTCCCCGCGGTCGGCGCACGGTTCTTCATCCGCTACTGCGGCTTACAGCAGGAGCTGATCCTGTTCGGTCTGGGCATTCCCACGTTTCCGCTCACCATGATCGTGCTGCTTTCGATCTCCCTGTGGTTCGTCTTCGCCGGCGGTCAGATCGCGGTCATCGTCACCGACTTCATCCAGGGTCTGTTCGTCAACATCGCGTTCGTGGTCATCACGCTCTACCTGCTCTCGCGGGTCGGCTGGGACCGCGTCTTCGAGGGTCTCGCGTTGGCGCCGGAGAACGCGTCGATGATCAACCCGTTCAAGACAAGCCACGTCGAGGACTTCAACTTCTGGTTCTTCCTGATCGGTGTGTTCGGGTACGTGTACGGCGTGATGTCGTGGCAGGGAACCCAGGCCTACAACGCCTCCGCCACCACTGCGCACGAGGCCAAGATGGCGGCCGTGCTCACGAACTGGCGCGGATTTCCACAGAACTTGCTGTTTCTGTTCGTGCCGATCGTCGCGTTTACGGTGATGCATCACGCCGATCTGGGTCCCTACGCGGAAGCGGTTGCGGCGGGTCTCGACAGCGTCGAGACGGAGGCCGTTCGCAACCAGCTGCGTACCCCGATGGTCCTGACGACGCTTCTTCCGGTGGGCTTGCTGGGAGCGTTCGCAGCGGTGATGCTCGCCGCCTTCATCAGCACCCACGATACCTACCTGCATTCCTGGGGTAGCATCTTCGTTCAGGACGTGTTGCTCCCGCTGCGCAAGCGACCGTTCACCCCCGAGCAGCACCTGCGCGCCCTGCGGTTGTCGATCTGCGGTGTCGCTGTGTTCATCTTCCTGTTCAGCCTGCTGTTCACACAAAGCCAGTACATCTTCCTGTTCTTCGCCATCACCGGGGCGATCTTCGCGGGCGGCTCGGGAGCGGTGATCATCGGCGGGCTGTACTGGAAACGGGGCACGACCGCCGCCGCCTGGGCCGCGATGCTGACCGGCTCGGGGATCGCGGTCGGCGGGATCATCGTTCACCAGCTCGTCGAGGACTTCTGGATCAACGGGCAGATGTTCTGGGCCATCGCCATCTTCGGGGCGAGCGGCGTCTATCTCATCGTCTCGCTCGTCGGAGCAAAGCGCGAGTTCGATCTCGAAGCGCTGTTCGGCGGCGAGCCGACCCCGAAGGCCCCGGCCAAGCGGAACTGGATCCTGCCGGGCATCGATCCGGGTTTCACCAGCGGGGATCGCTGGCTGTATCGTCTGACCTACGGTTGGATCCTCGGGTGGTTCACGGTCTTCGTGGTCGGCACGGTCGTCAACCTGGTGCAACCGGCGTCGGACACCGCGTGGATCCGCTTCTGGAAGGTCTACATGTGGATCCACGTGGCGCTCGCGGTGGTGGTCGTGATCTGGTTCGCGATCGGCGGAACGATCGATCTCAAGCGGATGTTCTCTCGGCTGAGAACACTCGAAAGAGATTCCACCGATGACGGCGACCTGCGGACGGACGGGCCACCCGCATGATCTTCGAGAGGCATCCGGCCAACCCGATCTTGACACGGGACTCGATCCCGGCTGAATCGCCGCTGGCCGACCCGAGCTCGGTATTCAACCCCGGGGCGCTCCATCACGACGGGAGCTTTCAGTTGATCCTGCGCGTCCAGTCACGCGCTCGCCGTACGGCCTGGATGCGGGCCACGTCGTCCGATGGCGTGCGTTTCCGTATCGAGCCGGAGCCCGCCGACTGGCACGGGCTCGAGCGTCTCGGCACGACCGTCCACCATGTTTACGACCCGCGTGTCACGCGGCTGGACGACCGCATCCTGGTCGTCGCGGCGATCGACCTCGACGACGGGTGTCGTCTCGGGCTGTTCGAGACCGAGGACCTTCGCCGCTATTCCTTCTTGGGTCTCTGCTCGGAGAGGGAGAATCGAAACGGCGTGTTGTTCCCGCGTGCGATCGGCGGCCGCTACGCCCGGCTGGACCGGCCGAACCGTGTTCATCGAGCGGATCGCCCGCCGACCGGGGACGCCATCGTTTTGTCGTACTCCGACGATCTGCTCGCCTGGGACCGGGCGGCGGTCATCGCCGAGGGCCGGCCCCGTCGGTGGGATGAGCTGATCGGCCCGGGTCCGCCTCCGATCCCGACACGCCACGGCTGGTTGTGCGTCTACCACGGCGTCGCGACGCATCCGGGCGGGGTCAACATCTACCAGGCCGGCCTGCTGCTGCTCGATTTCGGGGACCCGTCCCGGGTGTTGGCGCGTTCCGATGCCAACGTCCTGGAGCCGCGCGAGCCGTACGAGACCGTCGGCCAGGTCCCCAACGTGGTCTTCCCGAGCGGCTGGATCGTCGAGCCGGACATCGACGACGATCCCGTTCCCGACGAGGCGCGGGTGTACCTCTACTACGGCGCTGCGGATACGGCGATCGCGCTGGCCACCGCGACCGTGGGCGATCTGATCGAGGCCTGCCGATGAGCTTCCACCGCGCCTTCGTGGTGTCGCATACGCACTGGGATCGCGAGTGGTACCACACGTTCCACCGTTTCCGGCTCGACATGTCCGCCGTGATCCGCGGCGTGCTCGACCGGCTCGACGGCGACCCCGCGTTCGAGCACTTCCTGCTCGACGGTCAGGCGGTGCTCGTCGAGGATCACCTCGAACACCATCCCGAAGATCGCGAGCGGCTGGCGGCGCACGCGAGAGCGGGCCGCCTGTCGCTGGGCCCCTGGTACATCCTGCCCGATGAGTTTCTCGTCTCGGCGGAAGCGCACGCTCGCAACTTGTTGATCGGCCACCGTGTGGCGCAGGACATCGGCGCGGTCCAGAAGGTCGGTTACATGCCCGACTCCTTCGGGCACATCGCGCAGGTACCACAGCTCCTGCGCCAGGCGGGTATCGACTCTTTTGTCTACACACGTGGCAACGGGGACGAGATCGACGAGCTCGGCTGGGAGTACCTCTGGGAGGCGCCCGACGGCAGCGAGGTTCTCGCGATCAACCAGTGTGGCGGTTATTGCAACGCGGCCGGTCTGGGCTTCGAGGAGATCTGGCACGCGCACACCCGTCGACAGCCCGCGGCCGCCCGGGCCGTCGAGAAGATCCGCGATCTGTTCGACCGGATGAAACCGCGCGCGAACACGGGTGTGGCGTTGCTCAACAACGGGTGCGACCACTTTCCGGCGCAGCAGGAGTTCGCCGTAATGATGACGGCGTTGCGCGAGGCCTTCCCCGAGACCGTCTTCAGGCACGCGTCACTCGGCGACTTCGTGGCCGCCGTACGCGACGAGAATGCCGTGTTGAAACGGTTTCGAGGCGAGCTTCTCGGCGGCAAGCTGCACCCCATCCTCTCCGGCGTCTGGTCCGCGAGGATGCCGTTGAAACAAAGAAACGACGCGTGCCAGCGCTGGCTGAGCGATACGTTCGAGCCGCTGGCCGCCTACACCCACTTCGTCTACGGCCGGGATTACCCGGCTGGCGCCGCGACGTACGCCTGGAAGAAGTTGCTCCAGAATCACCCGCACGATTCGATCTGCGGCTGCAGCATCGACGAGGTTCACACCGAGATGGGTCCGCGTTTCGACGCCGTCGAGCAGACCGCCGAGCACGCCGTCCGCCGCAGCCTGATCGGCCTGGTCCCGACCTTCGCCCCGCAACCCGCGGATGATCGCGAGACGGTGCTGTGTGTCGCCAACCCGCTTCCGCGTCGTCGGCGCGAGGTGATCGAGCGCATCGTCGTGTTGCAGCCTCTGAGCTACGATCTCGGCAAGCTCCGGCTGCTCGACCGCGAGGGGCGCGAGGTTCCGTTCGAGATCGTCGAAACGCGTTTTCTCGAGCGGTTCTGGGGCGTGGACTACCGGCACCAGCTCTTCGCCGCCGAACAAAAGGAAAAGCTCCGGACGTACCTCGACACGTTCGCCGAGCGTATCGTACGGCCGGCGAAGGAAGCGGGCACCGCGGACGCGTTCGTGACCCTCCGTTTTCTGGGCGAGCTTCCCGCGACCGGGCACACCTGTTTCTACCTGCGCGACGATGCGACCTCGACCGGCTGCACCCCGCGGGTCGAGGTTGTCGCGGATCGCATCGAGAACGAATCGCTCCGAGTGCGCTTGCACCCCGACGGCCGCTTCGATCTGACCGACAAGAGAACGGGCGCGGTCTATCCGGGATTGAACTTGCTGGAAGATGTCGAGGATGCCGGGGACGAGTACGACTGGTCGCCCGCGCCGCAAGGACAGCGCTTTACCAGCGTGGGTCTCGAGGGGACCGTCCGTGTCGTGGAGTCGGGCGGCCTGCGAGGTGCTCTCGAGACGAGCTTCGAGTGGCCGCTACCCGCGGCCCTGACCCACGACCGCGCCGCCCGGTGCGCGGAGAAGGTGAGCTGCCGCTTGGCCGTCCGCGTCACGCTCGATGCCGACCGTCCGATCATCGATGTGCAGACGCGATTGGACAACCGCTCCGAAGACCATCGGCTACGCGCCGTGTTCCCGACGGGACTCCCCGCGGCTCACCTCGTGTCGGACGGCCACTTTCTGGTTCACGAGCGATCCCTGGATCGTCCCCGCGGCGAGGACTGGGTGCAGCCCGCTCCGGCGACGTTCCCGCAACAGGAATTCTCTCTCGTCCAGGCCGGCGGTCAAGGCCTGGCGCTGTTCGCGCGCGGCTTGCCCGAGATCGAAGCCTCGAGGGATCCGCTGGGCACCGCCTTGCACCTGACCCTGCTACGTGCCGTCGGCTGGCTGTCCCGCGACGACTTCCCGACTCGGCGCCACAGCAATGCCGGTCCGACCCTGGCGACGCCGGATGCGCAGTGTCGAGGGAAACACGTGTTTCGCTATGCGGTGCTCCCGTTCAGCGGCGATTGGTTCACGGCGGGGGTCGCATCCGAAAGTCGCCGCTGGCGCCTCCCGCCACCCGTGGTTCAAGGCGTCGCGGCCGGACACGAGTCCGGGGGGAACGAGCTCGTCCGTCTCGAATCGGACCGATTGCGCGTGACCGCGATCAAACGCCACGAGGAGCGTGACACGCTGATCGTGCGGCTTCACAACCTCTCCGGAGAGATCGTGAAGGACCGGCTCACGGTCGGGCTTCCCGTGCGCTCCGCATGGCAGGTCGATCTGCTCGAGGAGCGCAAGGCCCGCGTCGAGGTCTCCGGTCGCGAGCTGTCGCTCGAGGTCGCGCCCTACCGGATCGTCACGCTGGAAGTCGAGCTCGCCCGGTGAGGCATCGCTGGGCCCAGGTGCTGTTCTGGTCGGTGATCTCGGCTGCGTTCATCGGTCCCGGCACTGTGACGACGTGCGCCAAGGCGGGCGCGAGCTTCGGCACGGCGCTGATCTGGGCGCTCGTCTTCTCGACTTTCGCCTGCGTGGTCCTCCAGGAAGCGGCGACGCGGCTGACGGTCGCCACGGGGAAGGACCTCGGTCGCGCGCTGCGCGATCGATTCAGCGGCGTCGCGGGTCTCGCGGTGACCGCGCTCGTCCTCGGGGCCATCGTCGCCGGCTGTGCGGCGTATCAGGCGGGCAACATCCTCGGCGCCGTCGCCGGCGCGCAGCTCATCCAACCCGGACCCGACCCGCTCTGGGTCGCGGCGCTGGGTCTCCCGGCAACGCTGCTGCTCGCCTTTGCGGCGACCCGCACGGTGGCCCGTATCCTGGGCGGCATCGTCGCCCTGATGGGCCTTGTCTTCGTCGTCACGGCCGCCGGCACGCTTCCGCCGATCGCTGCGTTGCTGCGCGGCGCGCTGGTCCCGTCGATCCCCACCGGTTCCGCGCTACTCGTCCTCGGGATGATCGGGACGACGGTCGTGCCCTACAACCTGTTCCTGGCCGCCGGGCTGGCGCGCGGGCGGGGCTCCGAGAACATGCGTTTCGGTCTCGTCGTCGCCATCGTCCTCGGCGGGGCGATCTCGGTCGCCGTCCTGCTGGTGGGAAGCGGGCTGGCGGGGGAGTTCTCGTTCGAGGAGCTGGCCACCGCGCTCGCCGTTCGCCTCGGCGGATGGGCCTTTTCCGGTTTCGGGCTCGGCCTGGCGGCCGCCGGCTTTTCCTCGGCGCTGACCGCGCCGCTCGCGGCCGCGCTGACGGCCCGCGGGCTGTTCGCACGCGACGACGACCCCCGCTGGTCGGAGCGCTCGTGGCGCTATCGCGCAGTCTGGGGCTTCGTCCTCCTCGTCGGGCTCGGCTTCGCCGCCGCCGGCACGCCGCCCATCCCCGCGATCGTCGCCGCACAGGCCCTCAACGGCGCGATCCTCCCGATCGTCGCGATCTTCCTCTTCGTCGTCGTCAACGACCGCTCCCGGATGGGCGACCTCGCCAACGGCCCCGCCGCCAACCTCGCCCACTACGTCTGCGTCGCCGTCAGCCTCCTGCTCGGCACCTCCGGCGTGCTACGCGCCGCCGCCAGCATCCTCGATGCACCCGCGCCGAACGCGCGGACGATCCTCGTCGTCGCCGCCGGTCTCCTCGCGCTCGTCTCCTGGCCCATGTGGCGTGCGACGCGGCGACGCTGAACCACCGACGGCTCGCCCGCATCGAGGTTGACTCGGGAGGCCGAGAACTCCTCCGCAAAGGCTAAACGTTGCGGCTGAGGACCTGCCGGCGCTCGTTACCGGGCTTAAGGATCGCAGGCGTCGCCGAGGGTGTCGCCGTCGCTATCACGCTGGTCCGGGTTCGGTACGGCAGGGCAGTTGTCACAGGGATCGCCGACGAAGTCGCCGTCGCCGTCGGCCTGCGAGACGTTGCCGACGAGCGGGCAGTTGTCGCGCAGGTCGATGAGGCCGTCGCCATCGGAGTCGTTGAAGGAGGTCGCGCACCTTGTCGCGGGGAGGGTCGGGCCGGACGTGGCCTGGCCCGCGATCGATTCGCCGCACATGTTCCGTGCGGTGATCAGGTAATAAAAGCCCATACCCTGTGCCGGCAGCTGCGGATCGGCTGCGCCGGTCGAGGGCACTTCGGCGAGCAGGCAGTTGAAGGCCGAGACGAAGTCCGTGTTGATCGGCCGGACGGCGCGGTAGACGTTGGAGACGAAGCCCTGGTTGGCGCGTAGCCAGGTCATGACGGCGCCGGAGGTCTCGACACGCAGGCTGTTGGGGATCTCCCCCGGGGCCTGTGTGAGTGTGGGGTCGTGTGGCGCGCAGTCGTTGGGGTCTTCCATCCAGCCGCTGTCCGGATCACAGACGTCTCCCAGCATGTCGCCGTCGGCGTCCAGTTGATAGGTGTTGTAGTCGTTCGGGCAGTTGTCGATGTCGCCGCAGATGAAGTCGCCGTCGATATCGTTCAACGGATCGGCCGGACAGGGGTCGCAGATAGTGCCGAGCATGTCGCCGTCGGGATCCTGTTGTTGCGGGTTGGGATCGAAGGGGCAGTTGTCGTCGGCGGCGCAGGCGCCATCCGCATCGAAGTCGTTGGCCGGGTCGACAGGACACGTGTCACACGCGTCGCCGAGGAGATCGTTGTCGGCGTTGGCCTGGTCCATGTTGGGAACGGCGGGGCAGTTGTCGACCACGCAGGTGTTGGCCGCGAAGTAGTTGTCACCGGCCCCGTCGCCGTCGAGATCGGTGCACGTATCGCACGCGTCCCCGATCAGGTCGGCGTCGGAGTCGAGCTGACCCATGTTCCAAACGCCGGGGCAGTTGTCCACATCGCCACACACGGAGTCGCTGTCGATGTCGTTCTCGGGATCGGTGGGGCAAGCGTCACAGGCGTTTCCGAGCAGGTCTCCGTCGTCGTTGGCCTGGCTCGGGTTGGCGACCGTGGGGCAGTTGTCCTCGGGGCACGTGTTGACGGGAAATCCGGGATCCCCGTACGAGTCCATATCGCCGTCCGTGCACGGATCGCAGACGTCCCCGGCAAGATCTCCGTCGAAGTCGAGGTTCAGCGGGTCGGGGGTGTCCGGACAGAGATCGATGTCGCCGCAGACCGTGTCCTGGTCGATGTCGTTGAGCGGGTCGGCGGGGCAGACGTCGCAGACGTCGCCGATCCCGTCGGCATCGAGGTCCCCGAGCTCGAGGCTCGCCAGGAACGGGCAGTTGTCGAGATTCGCGCAGAGACCGTCGCCGTCGAGGTCCTCACCCGGCCCGCAGCCGCAAACCGACCCGGCCCCCTGCAGATCGAAGTCACGCGACGCGATCTGTCGCGCCGACAGGCTGTCGAACGTCCCCGACTCCTCGGCGCAGTTGCGCGCCCGGACGAGGTAGTAGGCCCCTTCGCCCGCGGCCACGGGCGTTGGGTCCGAGGCGAACGTGTTCGGCGTATCGGTGACCACACAGGCTTCCTGCGAGCCGGAGAGATCGCCGCTGCGGAGCACGGCCAGGTTGCCACGGATGGCGTCGTAACGCGCTTGAGCGCCCCCCGCCGGGTTCCAGTGGAAGTCGTCTTCGGTATCGAACTTCAAGCCCTCCACCGGCTCCGGCAAACCCGCGGTGACGCAGATCAGATCGACCGCGACGGTCTGGTCCATGCCGTTGGCGTTGGTGACCGCGAGACCCACCGAGTAGATCCCCGGCACGTCGTAGGTGTGCATCGGGCTTTGCATCGTGCTGTCCACCACCGTGTCGTTCTCGAAATCCCAGGCCCAGGTGTTCGGGACATTGCGCGAGCGATCGAGCATGCGGACGGTCAACGGCGCGGCGCCGGCGGGCGGATCGGCACCGATCTGCGCGACGGGCGCCAGCATGGTGGGCCCCTTGGTCATCGTAAAGCGGTCGCGAACGACTCCGTTGAAATCGAGCGCGATCACGTCGGCGCGTAGACCGTTCACATCGAGCACGACCGAGCCGTAGTCGACATAGGACGTCAGGATCGCCGGATGATCGAGAGGGCCTCCACCCAGTTGGCCGGCATTCCCCGACACGGTGTAGACCGTTCCGCGGTGTGGATCGGGTCCGGCAACCGGTTTCTGGTACGCACCGTCGCCCGCTTCGTCGCCGTCGCCGAGATCGACC
>JBFFZZ010000065.1:0-12522 GCA_041568335.1 Candidatus Polarisedimenticolaceae bacterium
CCGGATGGTGTCGTGACGGTCCTTTGACGCGGTCTGCCTTCAGCAGATTCGAATCGGTTACAGTAGGCCCATGCGCCGCTGGAACGGTTCGCCGGGCGACTCCCGCTTTCACACGACTCGCTGGAGTGTCGTGCTCGCCGCGGGCGGATCGTTGACCGATTCCCCCGCCGCGATGGAGGAGCTCTGCCGCACCTACTGGCGCCCGATCTACGCGTTCATCCTGCGTCGCGGCCACGAGGCGGAGGAGGCGCGGGACCTGACCCAGGGTTTCTTCGCGGGGTTCCTGGAGCGTCGCGGCGTCGCGGATCTGGACCCGTCGCGCGGCCGCTTTCGAACCTACCTCCTGCGCTGCGTGAAGAACTTTCTCGCCAACGAACAGGAGCGAGCACGCGCCCTCAAGCGGGGCGGCGGGGCGCCGGTTCTCTCGCTGTCCTTCGATGAGGACTCCGAGCTCGCGATCGATCCCGCGGAGACACGAACTCCGGAGACCGCTTACGAGCGTCAGTGGGCGCTCGCCGTGCTGAGGCGCGCGCTGGAGCGGTTGCGCGCCGAGCAGAACGAAAAGGGGCGAGGCGAGATTTTCGAGCGGTTGAAGCCGGCGCTTGCCGACGAAGCGGTGGACGGGGGCTACGCGGCGGTGGCCGCGAGCCTGAGCACCACGACCGTCGCCGTCAAGGTGGCGGCCCACCGGCTCAAGAAGCGCTACGGCGAGATCCTCCTCGAGGAAGTCACCCGCACCGTGGATCTGCCGCAGGAGATCGAGGACGAGCTGGGCCACCTGTTTCGCGCCCTCGAAGGTTGAAGGTAACCCCGGCCGGTTTTTTCGTTTGGTGGAGATGAGGGAGAATCTCCACGCCGTGTCCGACGACGAGAAAAAAGAAGGGATCGAGGGTCTGGAGCCCCGGAAGCTCTTCAGCGAGGCGCTCGGGGATATCACCGGAGACCCCGACGTCGCCGCACGTGACGCCGAGGAAGAGCGCCGCGTTCGGGCCGAGATCGGGCGGCGATTGCCGGATATCGAGCTGCTCGATCTGCTCGGCCGCGGCGGGATGGGCTACGTCTACCGCGCGCGCCAGAAGAAGCTCGATCGCGACGTGGCGCTCAAGGTCATCGCACCCGACCCGGATCGGAAAGCGGATTTCGCCGAGCGCTTCGCGCGTGAGGCTCGGGCGCTGGCCCGGCTCAACCATCCGAACCTGGTCGCGGTGTACGACTACGGCCAGGAAGGAGACTTCGGCTGGCTGCTGATGGAATACGTCGACGGCTCGAACCTGCGCGATCTGATCCGTGGGGGCAAGCTCGAGCCGGCGGAAGCCCTCGCCCTGATCCCGAAGATTTGCGACGCGCTGCAATTCGCGCACGATCGCGGCGTCGTCCACCGCGACGTCAAGCCCGAGAACATCCTCGTCGACCGTGAGGGCGGCGTGAAGATCGCCGACTTCGGTCTCGCCAAGCTGATCGGGACGCCGACCGCGCTCGTCTCGCTGACCGGGACCCAGCAGGTGCTCGGAACGTTTCGGTACATGGCCCCCGAACAGCTCGATCGTCCGCTCGAGGTCGATCATCGCGCCGACATCTATTCGCTGGGAGTGGTCTTCTACGAGATGTTGACGGGTGAGATCCCGATGGGGCGGTTCGATCCCCCGTCCCTGCATTCGGGCGCTTCCACACGGGTCGACGACGTGGTGCTGCGTGCGCTCGAGCGGGCGCCCGAGCGGCGCTACCAGCGCGCATCCGACGTGAAGTCCGATCTCGAGTCGCTGGAGCCGGGCGAGGGGGCCGCGGCGGCGCCCTCGCCGCAAGAGCCGGCCGAGGAGACCGTCCCACGGAGACTGTCGATCCTGGCCGTGGTCGCGGCCGGGCTGGTTCCGGCAGCCTGGATCTGTTTCATGCCGGGGATGGCCGCCATGGCCGCGGCGTTCTCCGACGAGACGACCGCGACACCGACCGACCCGCAGGTCCCGCCCGATGTCGTCAATTTCGTGATCTTCGTCTTCAGTCTGTTCGGCTTCTTCCTGGTGGTCCTCGGGAGCGTGCTCGGATTCCGGGCGCTGGTCCGGATCCGGCGCGAGTGGCCGCGCCTCTACGGCGTCGGCGCGGCGGTCGTCGGCGCGTGGACGTGGATCCTGCTGTTCGGGAACGTCTTCATCGCGGGCATGGTGTCCGGGGTCTCCCCGATGGCCGGGCCGGCCGCGATGTTCTTCCTGCTGATCCTCGACGTCGTCCTCCTGGTCTGGATCCGCCGCCGTTTCCTGGCTCGTTTCAGGTGATTCGCTTTCCTTCGTAACCTCGTGAGGAGTTTTCTTTTTGTAGGGGTAGAGCAGACGAAGTCCGGTACCAGGGGGAATCCATGAGATCCACATGCGAGAGTTCGAGATGACCGGCGACCCGACCCGAGAGCAGCCCCTCCGGCTGTGGCCCGGCCTCGTCATCGTGGCGCTGCAGGGACTGGCCTGGCTCGTCGTCCTGTTGGTCGGATTCACGGCCCTACCGTACGGGATCCTCGGCGGCGTTCTGGGGCTGTTGCTCGTCATGGTGTGGTGGGCGTTCTTCAGCCGGGCACCGCGACCCGAGCGCTGGGGTGCCGTTCTCCTGATGATCGTCGGCCTCGGCGCGACGGCGCTCCTCAACCACGAGTCGATGAGGCTCCGTTTCTTCGTCATCTACCCCGCCTCGATCTTGAGTCTCGCCTTCGTGGTCTGGGCGGTGGCCAGTCGTCGCCTCGCTGCCGGGCATCGACGTGCGGCGATGGTCGGGACCATCCTGCTCGCCTGTCTGGGATGGACGCTGGTCCGGAGCGACGGGATCACCGGCAGCCAGGCGGACGAGTTCCACTGGCGTTGGACCAAGACCCCCGAACAGCGGCTCCTGGCTCAGTCCGACGGTGGGCCGCTGGCGCTCCCGCCGGCCGTTTCGTCGGTCGAGGCCGTGACCGATTGGCCCGGCTTTCGCGGACCCGACCGTGACGGCGTCATCCGAGGGGTGCGCATCGCGACCGACTGGTCCACGTCGCCTCCGGAGGAGTTATGGCGGCGGCGGGTCGGGCCGGCCTGGTCGTCCTTCGCGATCCACGGCGACCTGCTCTACACCCAGGAACAGCGTGGTGAGGACGAGACGGTCGGATGCTACAGCATGGCGACCGGCGAGCCGGTGTGGAGACATGCCGATGCCGCCCGGTTCTACGAACCGAATGCCGGCGCGGGCCCACGCGGGACGCCGACGCTCAGCAACGGTCGCGTCTACACGTTCGGCGCGACGGGAATCCTGAACGCGCTCGACGCCGCGAACGGCACCCTGATCTGGTCGCGCGACGTGGCTTCGGACACGGGCAAGACGTTCCCCTTCTGGGGCTTCTCGAGCTCGCCGTTGGTGATCGACGACGTCGTCATCGTCGCCGCCTCGACCGCGCTCGTCGCCTACGACGTCGTGACCGGCCAGCCGCGATGGCACGGTCCGCCGATCGAGGAAGGAGCCTGGGGGACCTACAGCTCGCCTCATCTGTCGGTGATCGACGGGGTCACGCAGGTCCTGCTCCAGACCGAATCCGGCACGGTCAGCGTCGCACCGTCCGACGGTACGCTGCTGTGGGAGTATTCCTGGCCGGTCGGTATCGTCCAGCCCGCCCGGACGGTCGACGGCGACGTCCTGTTGAGCTCCGCGGGCGGCGTGCGCCGGATCGCGGTGACCCGGGGATCCGACGGCTGGACAACCGAAAAACGCTGGGGTTCGAACGGGCTGAAGCCGGAGTTCAACCACTTCGTCGTCCATGACGGCCACGCCTTCGGCTTTGACGGCAGCATCCTCTCCTGCATCGATCTGGAGGACGGCGAGCGCAAGTGGAAAGGCGGACGTTACGGCCACGGCCAGCTTGTCCTGCTGGCCGATCAGGACTTGCTGCTCGTGGTGTCGGAGCAGGGTGAGGTGGCCCTGGTTCCGGCGACGCCCGAAGGATTCACGGAGCTTGCGCGGCTTCCGGCGGTCGAGGGCAAGACCTGGAACCACCCGGTCGTCGTCGACGACGTCCTGCTGGTCCGCAACGGCCGGGAGATGGTCGCGTACCGGCTGTCCGTCGCGCAATGACCGACGCGCCCAGGCGGCTACGGCTCTGGCCGGGGATTGCCGCGGTCGCCCTCCTCTTCTTTTGCCGCTTCGGCCTGAAGCAAATCCTGACGGGACCGGACGGGTTTGTCTTTGTGATGAAATGCGTGCTCGGTTGTGCCATCGCCGTCCTGCTCTGGTGGCTGTTCCTCAGCCGGGCCGCCTGGGTCGAGCGGTGGGTGGGTTTCGCCCTGCTGGTCGGATCCCTCGTAGCGGCGGTCCTGCTCGGGCACGAGTCGATGCTGCCGGCCGTGGCCACCTACGGCGTGGCGTTTCACCTGCTCGCTTTCGTTCTCTGTGTCGCGGTCACGCGTCATCTTCCGGACGTGCAGCGGCGCACCGCGATCGTCGCGACCATCCTGGTGTCGTCCGGCTTCTGGGTGTTCGTACGCACCGACGGCGTCGACGGTGAGAACAACAACAGCTTCGCATGGCGCTGGTCGAAGACCACCGAACAGCGATTGCTGGCCAGGGGCGCCGAGCCGATGTCCCGCCTACCCGCAGCAGCGGTTCCGGGGGCACAGGCCTCCTGGCCGGGGTTCCGCGGATCCGGCCGCGACGGGGTCATTCGCGGTGTGCGGATTTCCACCGACTGGTCCGAGTCGCCGCCGGTCGAGCTGTGGCGCCGCCCGGTCGGACCCGGCTGGTCCTCGTTCGCCGTCCGCGGCGGTCTCGTTTACACGCAGGAGCAGCTCGGTGAGCACGAGGTCGTCACCGCCTACGGAGCGACGACAGGGAAGCCGGTGTGGCGGCACCGGGACGTCGCGCGTTTCTACGAAGCCCAGGGCGGCGGCGGTCCTCGGGCGACGCCGACCGTCGAGGGCAATCGCGTCTACACGCTCGGGGCCACCGGCATCCTCAACGCACTCGACGCTGACGACGGGGAGCTCGTCTGGTCGAGAGACGTGGCAACCGACGCCGGTTCCGAGGTCCCCTACTGGGGTTTCTCCAGCTCACCGCTGGTGGTCGACGACCTCGTCGTCGTGGATGGCGGCAAGCTCATCGCCTACGACCGGATCACCGGCGAGCCGCGCTGGTTCGGTCCCGAGAGCACCACGACCTATAGCTCACCCCACCTCGTGACGCTCGACGGCGTGCCGCAGATCCTGTTCCTTCGCGCCGGCGGTTCGACGAGCCTTCTTCCTTCCGACGGAAGCCTGCTCTGGGAGCACGCGTGGCCGGGGTTCACCGTCGCACAACCGGCGATGACCCCGGACGGCGACATCCTGATGGGCGCCAACCAGTACGGGACACGCCGGATCACGGTCACGCAGGGGTCGGACGGGTGGAGCGCCGAGGAGCGTTGGACGTCGACCGAACTCAAGCCCTACTTCAACGACTTTGTCCTGCACGAGGGCCACGCCTATGGTTTCGACGGACGCATTTTGGCCGGCATCGATCTCGAAACCGGAGAACGTGCGTGGAAAGGCAGCCGCTACGGTCACGGCCAGCTCGTCCTGCTGGCCGACCAAGACCTGCTGCTCGTCCTGTCCGAGCGGGGTGAGCTGGCGCTGGTTTCGGCGACGCCCGAGGGGTTCACCGAGCTCGGCCGCGTCCCCGCGCTGGACGGGAAGACCTGGAACCATCCGGTGCTGGTCGGCGACCTGTTGCTGGTACGTAACGGCGAGGAGATGGCCGCGTTCCGGTTGAACCTCGATCAGCCCCGTTTGGTAAACACGAGGAAGTAGTTCTCGACGAACCCCGCGATCTCGATCTCCTCGACGAAGTCGAAGCCTGCGGCCTCGATCTCGGCGCGGAACGTCTCCTTGCCCGCCCGCACGTGTTCGATGAGCCATGGACGCGACGTTCCTTCGATGCGCTCGAACTCGATCACGATCAGGCGGCCGCCGGGTGCGAGCGCCCGGTGGATCGAGGCCAGCATCGGCTCGACCGCATCGAAGTGATGGTAGGTGTCGCAGACGAAGGCTACGTCGATCGATTCGGCCGGTAGGGTCGTGCTGCCCGACTGGCCGAGCACCGAAGTGACGTTGTCGTAACCCGCTTGCGCGGCCGTCTCGTTGATGTGTGTCAAGAACGCGGTGGAGATCTCGACCGCGTAGACCTGCCCGGTCTTGCCGACCGCATCCGCGAAGAGCCGGGTGAACAGCCCCGTCCCGGCGCCGATATCGGCAACCCGGTCCCCCGGGCCGACCCTCGTGGCTTCGAGCACCTCGTGGCGCTTCGCAAAGACCTCGCGGCTCTCCCCTTCGAAGCGACGGACCCATGCCTGGACGTCCAGCTCGGGGTCGACAAACTCACGATTCAACTCGGGCAGGGCGCCGGTGTTCGTCGCACCCTGGCTCAGTTCCGCGGCGACGGCCTCCATCGCCGGATCGCTTCCGGCGCGGTAGGCTGCGATCGTCCACGGCGCGTCGAGATCGGGCGCCAGGCTATCCACCGCAATCGGGTGGCGGACGACGGAGCCGTGGCAATTCTCGATATCGCGGCAACCGGTCCGGTAGTCGTGACGCTCGGTGGCGTAGAGGATCGCGGCGCCGGAATGAGGCAGCGTGATGACGCTCCCCTCGGCGTGGAAATCGAGACGATCGCCGACGTGCTCGCCGACGATGGTCACCCGCCCGGGAGCTTCCTGCTTCAGGTAACCGACGGTGGAGATCGCGGCCGAGAACGTCCAGGGGCTCGTGAGCACGAAGACCCGCCCCTCGACGAGCTTCGGCAGGCGCCGCACCCAAGCGCGCGTGTTGTTGAGATCTCCGCCGCCGTTCATGCGCATGTCGAGCACGATGTGGCCGCGGCCCGACATTCGCACCGCGTCACTCGATTCCAACATGAACTCCGCGATGTCGTCGCCCGACGAGGAGACGTTCTGGCGTAGCTGGATCACGAAGGCGTCCAGCTCCGGGGCGTCGCGCATACGAAACGGCTTCGCCGGTTCCTGGAGAGCCCAGGGAGCCCGATCCACCGCCAGCAGCGCCCTCCAGTCTCCCCGTTCCTCTTCCATCAGCTCGGGGTAGAGCCAGCGATCGGAGTTGGCACGGATACGGTCGGGATCCGCCGGCTCAGCCTCGAAACGTCGCGTAACGGTGCCTCCATCGACGAGTCTGAATGCGTAATCGGCGTGATCCTCGTTGCGGGCGATGCCCAGCGCGTGCATCTGCTCCGGACTTTCCAGGAAGTATGTCGCGTTGCGGTCCCGTGACGCGGGGATGCCACCGGCAAGTGTGCGAGCGGCGTCGCGAGCCCTCGAAACGGGCGACCCATCGATCGCCTCCAGTCGGGCGCCCAGCAGGTCCTCGTCCTCGTGCCCCGCGCGCAGCACATAGAAGTCCTCACCGAACGGTGCGAGGCGAACCTGCGGGATGCGGTTGAATCGACGCGATCGCGGCCCGGCGAAGGCAACGGTGTGGGCATTGTCGGCGAGCGCGACGATGCGCGTGAGCTCGAGCTCGAAATGGACCTGCGAGACATCCGCGGCCCGTTTTTCCAGTGCGGCGAGACGCGTCTCCGCCTCTTTCCGGGCCGTGTCCGAGTAGGAACGATCGACGCTCAGGAATCGTTCGCAAAACGCCGCGATGTCCTCAAGGCGCTGCTCGGACAGGTCCGAGGCGAAAAGAAGACCGCCACCCAGCGCGGCCAGCAGGAGCCCAACACGTCGCACGATCCGTCTCCTTGCGGGAAGAGAATCATTGTAACTGCTCGCATAGCGAATCAGTCCTTCATTTCGCGCGCCAGGTGGCGATTCAGAAATCGGTTGAGCCCGAAGAACAACGTCAACGCGATCGCCCACTGTGCAACGGTGGTGCCGAAGCTGTGCGTGCGGAACGGGTTCCACCACGCCCCGGTGTCGTCGGCGATCGAACGGTAGAGCCACCAGCCCAGCAGCACGAACAGCTGCAGCGGGATGACCCAGAAGACGAACCAGACGAAGCGTCGCCCGGCTTGCCAGCCGGGTGCGTCGTTGATCCTGGCGAGGAGCTCTTCGCGCCCGAGGGTACGGGCCGCGAGCGCCACGAACAGCCCGGAGATCGACAGGCCGAGCCCCCAGACCCAGTCCTGATTGAGGAAGAATCCCGACGACAACGCGCTGGGCAACCCCAGAAGGAACATCCCGGAGGCGAGGACGCCGATGGCCCGGCGGCGCGAGAAACCGAAGTCGAGCAGGTTGCGGGCCCCCAGCTCGAGGACCGCGATCATCGAGCTGATCGCGGCGAGGCAGAGCGCAAGAAAGAACAGCGGCTGGAACACCGTCGTCCCCGCCGGCATGGCCTGGAACACACTCGGGAGGAACACGAACGTCATCCCGGTCGAAGCCGGTCCCGGTTGCGTGACCGCCGCCAGCGCCTGTTCCTGCGGCAAGACCGCAAAGACCGCGGGGATGATCGCGATCGCGGCCAGCAGCGACGCCACGTTGTTGCCCACTCCGGTCGACGCCGAGAAGTGGATCAGGTTCTGCCGCCGGCGCGCGTAGGCCGCATAGGTCAGGATGAAGCCGGCGCCGGCACCGGTCGACCAGGCCGACTGCGAAAGCCCATCGAGCCAGATCTTGTAGTCGAGGAGGCGCTCGAGCTCGAAGGAGAACAGGAATCGCAACCCCTCCCCCGCACCCGGGAGCGTCACCGCACGCACGCCCGCGATGATCAGGATCAAGAAAAGGGAGGGGATCAGGATGCGGTTCGCCCGTTCGATTCCACGGTTGATGCCGCGAGAAACGATCAACGCGCACAGAACCAGGGTCAACAGCTGAAACCCGACCTGGCGGTACGGGTCGGCGGTGAACGCCGCCCAGACCGCCTCGCCGCTCGCGTCCGACAGCCCGCCGGTGACGGACAGCAACAGGTACTGGAGGCACCAACCCGTCACGACCGCGTAGTAAAACCCGATCGCGATCGTACAGAAACCGATCCAGGCGCCGCGCCAGGTGTAGCGCGGCCCGAGGATCGTCGCGAACGTCCCGACCGTGCCGCGACGCGCCGCCTTGCCCATGGCGCTCTCGACGATCAGCAGCGGGATCGACCAGGTCGCCAGGAAGACGATCCAGGGCACCAGGAACGTCCCA
This sequence comes from Candidatus Polarisedimenticolaceae bacterium, assembly GCA_041568335.1. Lineage (GTDB taxonomy): Bacteria > Acidobacteriota > Polarisedimenticolia > Polarisedimenticolales > Polarisedimenticolaceae > WVWW01. The sequence goes on from JBFFZZ010000065.1 coordinate 9,116, forward strand.
CCGTACTCCGAGAGGATGCGCGGGAAACGCCAGATGTTCCCGGTGCCGATCGCCATCCCGAGCGCGGCCAGGATCAGGCCGTAGCGGGAGAACCTTTCCTTCGAATCGATGCTCAAGGGGGAAGCTTAACCCGCGAACCCGAAAAGACCACCCGGTTGCGGGCTCCGGCGAATGGGTCTACTTTTGAACCCATGAGACGAGTTGGCTCAGCGATCTGCGGGCTGATTCTGTGCGCCGCCGTGGCGTCCCTTCCGGTCCTCTGTCACCCCGGGTTCGACGTTGCCGATCAGCGGCCGATCGAGACGGGTCTTCCGGCCGAGATCGACGAGCTCCTCGAGCCCAAGGTCGACGAGCGGAACGATGACAAGGTGTACCGCGGGTCGGACCTCGACGGTCCGGCGCCGCGCGACGCCGCGCTGTTCTTGCGCCTGCATGTCGAGCAGGCGCTCCGCTGTGACGACCCCCACGGTTCGCTGACCCACGGCCTACGAGCCCCGCCCGCCTAGTTCCCGGTTCGAATCCCTCTCAGCACGACCCACGCGTGCCCCGCCTTTTCGGGGCACCCCGTTGCCGTGAGCGCAACGGAAGGGAGTTTGTAGACGAACTCGGGCACCACTCGATCGGGTGAGGTCCCGAACAGGCTGACGGTCATGAATTATCGGAGCGTGGTTTTCCTTCTCGGGAGGCTACTCCTGGCGCTCGGCGCGACGTTGTTGATCCCCGGCGGTCTCGCCATGGTCCAGGGGGATCCCGTCGCGAGTGCGTTCTTCAAGTCCGCGTTGATCGTGGGCGTACTCGGCATCCTGGTCGAGATCTTCTTTCGGACCGATCTGGACGGCCGCTTCGGCAAGGGTGACGCGTTCATGCTGGTCGCCGCGGCATGGGTCGTGGCCACCCTGATGGGTGCTCTCCCCTACGTCTTCATCAAGGGTCCGTCGTTCGCCGTCGACGGACTTTTCGAGTCCGCATCCGGGTTCACGACCACGGGGGCCTCGATCCTGGACGACGTGGAAATCGAATCGCAGGCCCTGTTGCTGTGGCGCTCGTTGACGCAGTGGCTCGGTGGGATGGGGATCATCGTGCTGGGCATCGCGATCCTCCCGAAGCTGGCGATCGGCGGCATGGAGCTATTGGGGGCGGAGGCGCCCGGCCCGGTCAACGAAAAGCTGACACCACGCATCGCGCGCACCGCGAAGGCGCTGTGGGGCATCTACGCCGGCATGACCGGAGCGCTGTTCGGCTCGCTCGCGCTGCTCGGCATGAACACGCTCGACGCGCTCAACCATGCGTTGACCACGATGGCGACCGGGGGATTCTCGACGCGAAACGCGAGTGTCGGCGCCTACGGCGCGGCGACCCAGATGGTGGTCCTGGCGTTCATGCTCCTGGCCGGCGTCAACTTCGCATTGCACTTCCACGTGCTCCGTGGGAGGTCGTTGGCGACGGTCATCCGGGATTCGGAGCTCCGGGTCTATCTCGGGCTGATCCTCGTCGCGGCGATCGCGATCGGCGGGGACCTGGTCCTCCACAGCGGGCAAGCCCCCGTCGAAGCGCTGCGGTTGGGCTCGTTTCAGACCGTGACGGTCATCACCACGACGGGGTTCGCCACGGCGGACTTCGACGCCTGGCCGAACTTCTCGCGCGGACTCCTGTTCATGTTGATGTTCGTGGGCGGATGCGGAGGCTCCACGGGGGGATCGATCAAGGTCGCGCGCATCCTGATCGTACTCAAACGGCTCGTTGTGGAGGTCAAGCGAACGCTGCGACCCCACGCCGTCATCCCGGTACGGTTGAGCGGACGGGTCCTCCCCGACGACGTGGTGGCCGCGGTCACGACGTTCTTTCTCATCTTCCTGGCGCTGTTCGCGGTGGGAGGGTTGCTGCTGACGGTGCTGGGACTCGACCCGATCAGTGCCTTCACCGCCTCGGCGACCTGTCTGGCGAACGTCGGTCCGGGATTCGGCGAGGTCGGACCGACGCACACGATGAGCGCGCTGCCGGTCGCGGCCAAGATCATCCTGATGACGCTGATGATCGTCGGTCGTTTGGAGCTCTACACGGTGCTCGTGGCGGTGTTTCTCTGCGGAGAGAGTCTCGCGAAGACCAGGACGACACGGCCAAGACACGAAAGCAGGATACGGGTCGAAACGTACAGCTAGCGCAGATCGCCGATAAAGCAGCCGACCGCCTTCGTGCGATCGTTCTCGATCGCGCGACCCTCCAGAAGCGCATCGAGAGCTCGCGCGAGATCTCGCGTCGTCGGCTCGGGGCGCGCCTTGCCGAAATCGATGTAACGATCGTCGATCCGACCGAGATAGACCAGCTTGCCGTCGGAATCGAACAGCGCCGCTTCGGGCGTGATCTCGGCGCCGGCGTGGACGACGAACGCGTGCTCCGGGTCTTTCAACGCGGCGATCGGATAATCGTATTCCTCGAGGTGCGCGCGGATTGCCTCGTTGCGGGTGTCGGGATCGGGGTAGATGAGCCAGAAGGCCACGCCGCGCCCGGCGTAGGCTTCGTGGATCCTCCGCACCTCCGGCGCGTAGCGGTTGGAGATCGGGCAGTCGGTCCGGACGAACAACGCCACGGTTGCGCGGACCTCCGGGTGTGCCGCGAGCGGCGCCACGCGCTTCCCGTCCAACCCTTCGAGCCGGATCTCGGGCTCGCGTTGCGCCTCGATCGCGCCCGTTCCGGCGAACACCGTCACGGCAATCAGGATCGTCGGGATGAGTGGGTGGGTCTTCATGGCTGTTCGACGAACAGCTTATCCCGGTAGCGTTGCATCTGCCGCCGGATACGCTCCGCGAGCGATTCGTCGGCCAAAGCCAGCGCCTGGCCGGCGGTCTCCAGCGCCTCGTCGACCTGACCGTAGACCGCCTGGGTGTCCGCCAGGATCATCAGAGCCTGGGCGTCGCGCCCACCGGTCGCGCGGACGCGCTGGCGAGCTTCGGCGACCTTGGCATCGCGTTCGGCCTGCAGCCCCTGGGCCTGTTGCAGGTTGAACCGGGCATCCTCCAGGCCGGGGTCGATCTCCAAAGCGGCGCGGAAATGCTCGATCGACTCGTCGAGCCGACCCAGGAGAAACAACATGTTGGCGAGGTTGTTGTGCGCCTCGACCTGGTCCGGTAGCAGTGCCAGCGATCGTCGGTAACACCTCACCGCGTCGGCGTGGCGCTCCTGGTAGTAGCGCAGGTTGCCCAGGTTGTTGTGCAGCTCGGCGGAATCGGGCTTGATCGAGAGGGCGAACTCGTAGCGCTCCGCCGCCTCGCCGAAATTCCCCTGTTGCTGCAACAGGTCGCCGAGCGCGCCATGGGCCTCCGCAAAACTCGGTTGCAGCTCGATCGCCCGTTCGTAGTGCCTCCGCGCGGGCTCGGCCTGACCGCGCTGGACCATCAGCTTGCCCATGC
>JBFFZZ010000066.1:0-12466 GCA_041568335.1 Candidatus Polarisedimenticolaceae bacterium
CCCTTGCCGGCTGGGTGATGATCGCGGGCGGCACCTGGGCGTGTGTCCGCGCCTCGGGGGCGGATGTTTCCGCGGGAACGATCCTGGTGATCCTCCCGATGTTGGTGCTGGGCGTCGCCGTGCCGACCCCCGCCGGTGCCGGCGGCTACCACGGCGCGATGAAGGCGGGGCTGGTGCTCTTCGGGGTCTCGCAGGTCACCGCGGTCAGCGCCGGTTTGCTCGCGCACTTGATGATGACCGTGCCGGTCATCGTGGTCGGTGTCGTGTTGTTGTGGACGGAGAACGTCCGCTGGGGCGATCTGATCGCGGCCGCCCGCCGGTTCCGCCGACTCGGCGACGAATCGGCCACCCGGCTGGAGGGGGTCTCGTGAACTGTCCGTTTTGCGCCCATCCGAAGGACAAGGTGGTTGATTCGCGGGAGGCGAACAACGGCGAGGCGATCCGCCGCCGCCGCGAGTGTCTCGCCTGCGGGAAGCGCTTCACGTCCTACGAGAGGATCGAGGAGATCCCCTACCTGGTGATCAAGAAGGACGGGCGCCGCGAGGCTTTCGATCGCGCCAAGCTGACCGCAGGGCTGCACACCGCCTGCGAGAAGCGCCCGGTCTCGGCTAAGGCGATCGAGGCGGTGGTCGATGAGATCGAAGCGATGGTCCAGGACAGCCCCGAGCGCGAGGTCGAGGCTCAAGCGGTCGGCGAACGCGTCATGGAAAGGTTGAAGGAACTCGACAAGGTGGCCTACGTGCGATTTGCCTCGGTCTACCGCCGATTCGAGGACGTGCAGGAGTTCATGTCCGAGCTACGAGATTTGTTGGAAACCCGGAAGTAGCCCGCGAGGGCCAGGGAGCGAAGCCGTGCAGAAAACGATGGGACCGTTGATGGAGATGGCGCGGATCCAGAGCGAGATCAACCGCCTCTTCGACAACCTGCTGGATCTCGAGGATTCGCCGGGTGGCGCCGGCAACTGGATGCCCAACGCGGACATCCTCGAGACCGAAGACACGCTGGTGCTCAAGGTCGAGCTCCCCGGTGTCGCCCCGGACAAGCTGCGGTTGTCCGTTCACGGCGGCAACGTGATCCTGCGTGGGGAGAAGAACCGGCCCGTGGCCGAAGGCGCGGTCGAGTTCCACGCGGCCGAGCGGCAGTTCGGCCAGTTCAAGCGGGTGATCCAGCTCGGCGTCCCCGTCAACACGCGGCAGGCGACGGCGGAGCTGAACAACGGGCTGCTCGAGGTCCGTTTTCCCAAGGTACCCAATCGTCGCGGCGAAGAAGTGCCGATCGAGGTGACCGGCAAATGAGCGATCCGATGCTGAGCGACAACCAGGAAGAAGTGAGGATCCCGGACGAGCTCTCGGTGTTGCCGCTGCGCGACATGGTGGTCTACCCGTTCATCATCGCTCCGTTGTCGGTGGCGCGACCGCTGTCGATCCAGGCCGTCGACCACGCGTTGTCGGAAAACCGCATGATCCTTCTCACGTCGCAGAAGGACAAGGACAACGACGACCCCGACGGAGAGGACCTCTACACGACCGGCACGGTGGCGGTGATCATGCGCATGCTCAAGCTCCCCGATGGGCGGATCCGTGTGCTCGTCCAGGGGGTCTGTCGCGCGCGCGTCACCGAGCTCACCGGGACGCGGCCCTTCATCACCGCGAAGATCGAGCGGTTGACCGATCAACCGCACGATCCGGCGTCGATCGAGCGCGAGGCGCTGCAGCGCTCGGTCAAGCGATTGCTCGAACGCGCCACCGGGCTGGGAAAGAACCTGCCGTCCGAGGTCATGGTCATCGCCAACAACCTCGAAGACCCGGGTCGCCTGGCCGATCTCACCGCGTCGAACCTCGACCTGCAGCTCGAGGACTGCCAGCAGGTGCTCGAGACGCTGGACCCGATCGCACGGCTCCGGCATGTCCACGATTTCCTCAAGAAGGAGCTCGACCTGTTGTCGATGCAACGGGAGATCGATTCGCTGGCGCGGGACGAGATGGACCGCTCGCAACGCGAGTACTACCTGCGACACCAGATGAAGGCGATCCAGACCGAGCTCGGGGAGGGGAACGAGCTCTCCGAGGAGCTCGACCAGTACCGTTTCAAGGCATCGAAGCTCAAGATGCCCGCCGACGCCAAGGAGGAGTTCGATCGGCAGATGAGAAAGCTCGAGCGCATGCACCCGGACTCCTCCGAAGCCACGACGGTGCGCAACTACCTCGATTGGCTGACGACCTTGCCGTGGGGCAAGACGACGCGTGACAACCTCGATCTCGTCAAGGCCAAGACGATCCTCGACGAGGATCACTACGGTCTGGAGAAGATCAAGGAGCGCATCCTCGAGTACCTCTCGGTGCGGAAGCTGAAGAAGAAGAGCAAGGGACCGATCCTCTGCTTCGTCGGGCCGCCCGGGGTGGGGAAGACCTCGCTGGGACGCTCCATCGCCCGAGCGCTCGGTCGTAAGTTCACGCGGTTGTCGCTGGGCGGCGTCAAGGATGAAGCGGAGATCCGCGGTCACCGCCGTACCTACGTCGGTGCGATGCCGGGACGCATCATCCAGGGATTGCACCAGTGCGAGTCGGCGAACCCCGTCTTCATGCTCGACGAGGTGGACAAGATCGGCGCCGACCACCGCGGCGATCCGTCGTCGGCGTTGCTCGAGGTGCTCGACCCCGAGCAGAACTTCGCCTTCCGCGATCACTACCTCGGCGTCCCGTACGATCTGACGGACGTGATGTTCATCACCACCGCGAACCTGCTCGATCCGATCCAACCGGCGTTCCGCGACCGCATGGAGATCATCCGGTTGTCCGGGTACACCGAGGAGGAGAAGCTGATCATCTCCCAGCGCCACCTGGTTCCCCGTCAGATCGAGGAAAACGGGCTGAACGACGAACGCATCGAGTTCTCGGACAACGCGCTCCGGGCGATCATCGCCGACTACACACGCGAGGCGGGTCTGCGCAACCTGGAGCGATTGATCGCGTCCGTTTGCCGCAAGGTCGCCCGCCAGGTCGCCGAGGGCCGCAAGACGAAGGTGCGCATCATCGCCTCCAGCCTCGAGGGTCACCTCGGCCCGGCGCCGGCGACCCGCGAGGAGGCGCTGAAGGAGGATCAGATAGGCGCCGCGATGGGTCTGGCCTGGACCGAATCGGGCGGTGAGGTGCTGTTCATCGAGGCGACCACGATGGAGGGCCGGGGCAACCTGATCCTGACCGGCCAGCTCGGCGACGTGATGAAGGAGTCGGCGCAGGCGGCGCTGTCCTACGCGCGAACCTACGCCGACGAGCTGGGCATCGTTGCGGGGTACTTCGACGATCGCGATATCCACATCCACATCCCCGAGGGGGCGATCCCCAAGGACGGACCCTCGGCGGGCATCACGATCGCGACCGCGATGCTGTCGGTGTTCACCCAGCGGTTGGTGCGGCGCGACATCGCGATGACCGGGGAGATCACGTTGCGCGGCAACGTCCTCCCGGTCGGCGGCATCAAAGAGAAGGTCCTCGCGGCGCGGCGTTCCGGAGTTTCCAACCTGATCCTCCCGGAGTCCAACCGGAAGAACCTCGAGGACATCCCCAAACCCATCCGGCGGGAGCTGAAGTTCTTCTTCGTCACGAACATCCGCGAGGTCTTCGAAATCGCCCTGCAGACACCGGAGGTCGTTTCCGTTCCCGGGAAGCCGGTCGTCAAGGAGACGCTCCAGCCGTTGGTCTGATCCGACAGGCCAAATCCCCACGGAAGGCGCGGAAATCCACCATTCCGCGCCTTTTCTGTTGCTTCCGGCGGGTCCGTCCGCGCTGGCTGGCCCCGGCCCCGGCCGGTATCATGGCCGCCCTGCCAAAAGCCTGATTCCTTTGGCTTTCTTGGCACTAGACGTGGGCCTGGGAACCGTCGTACCACCCTCGAGGTCGGAGGCCTCGACCCGAGGGGTGTGCCCTTCGGGGCGGGGCGAGTTGGAGCGATGCGGGACGAGCCGCAGCTAATCCGTGACGCTTCAGCCGGCGATCGAGCGGCGTTTGACGAACTGGTTCGTCTCAAACGCGAGCGCGTGGTTCGAACGGCCTTCCAGGTCACGGGTGACCTGGACGACGCGATGGACGTGGCCCAGAGCGTCTTCATCAAGCTGTGGCAAGGGTTGGATCGTTACGACTCGCGCCGCCGCTTCGACACGTGGTTGTACAGGGTGACCGTCAATGCCGCCATCGACTTCATTCGCGGACGCGGGCCGAAGGGCACGATCCAGCCGCTTCCCGACGATCCCACGGACACGATCGCCGAGGAGGCCATCGAGATCGAAGCGCGTCTGGATCTCGGAGCCTTGCAGAAGGCGTTCTCCCGTCTTGCCGGCGGACTCGCGCCGAAGCAACGAGCGGCGTTCGTCTTGCGCGAGATCGAAGGCCTCGAAACCTCGGAGGTGGCGCGCGTGATGGGCGTCGCCGAGTCGACCGTGCGCAACCACCTGTTCCAGGCGCGCAAGACGCTCAAGGCGGGGCTCGAGCGCGACTATCCGGAGTTCGTGCCGCGGGGCACGGGCAAGAAGGACCGATGAGCAAGCACATCGAGCAAGCCGAGATCACCGGGTTCGACACGCTTGGCGACGATCGGCGGAACCTCGTGTTGACCCATGTCGCCGAGTGCTCTTCCTGTCGCGCCGCCTGGCTGGTCGAGGACGGATCGCGTCTGTTCTCGTTGCTGTCCCGCACGCCGATCCCCGAGCACCGGCTCGATGAGCTTTCCGCGCGCGTCAGCGCCGCGGTCAACGACCTGACACCTTCAACGGCACGCCGCCACCGCTTCCACGCCGCGGCGGTCGCGGCCTCCCTGTTGCTCGCCGCCGTGCTCGGTGGCGTCTTGTGGAACCACGAGTGGCCGTCCGAGCAGGCCGCGACGATGCACCGTATCGAGGCGTTGCCCGTGCTCGACGACGAGGTCGCCGGGATGCAGGTCGTCGAGACGCCCGGTAGAGACTCCCGGGTGCTCGACCTGAAGGTCGGCGGAACCCAGATTCTGATGATCTTCGACGAGTCGATCGACCTATGAAGCGACGGTCCGCGATCGTGATCGGTGGGGTCCTCGCTGTCGCGGGCCTCGTCCTGCCGGCGATGGCCCAGGGGGACGCGGACCCGATTCGCGCCCGGACGTACCGCGTCGAGTTCAAGCCTCTGGCCGAGGCGGCCGAGCTGATCGAGCCGATGCTCACCGACGAGGGCGGCGTGATGATGCGGCCGCGGCAAAAGAGCCTCATCGTCGAGGATCGAGCCTCGGTCCTCGAACGCGTCGGGCAGGTGCTGGAGAGCTTCGATGTCCCGCCCCGTAGCGTGAAGGTCACGTTCGTGCTGTTTCTCGGCCGCGACATCCGTGAGGACCCGTCGCGCCCCGCGTCGACCGCCAGCGTTTATTCCAAGGAAGTCGGCGAGGTGATCGAGGCGCTCGCCGATGTCACGAAGTGGCACTCGTACGAGCCGCTGGGCAGCCGCTCGGTGCGCGGTCAGGAGGGCGGTGGGACCGTAGCCGACCTGTCCAGCGACTACCGTGTCTCGTTCCAGATCGACACGGTGACCCGGCGCGGCGGCGCGGAGATCGTCAAGTTCGATCGGATCGTCCTGCAACGCATCGGCCGGGACGCGGAGGGCAACGAGACCTCGCAGTCGCTGTATGCCACGGCGGGGACGCTCAAGACCGGGATGTTGAACGTCCTGGGGGCGGCGTCGGCGCCCGGCGCCGATCGAGCCCTGTTCCTCACGATGCAGGTGGAGGCCGACTAGCGATGCCCGAGTTCGTCTGCAGGGTCGCCACCCCGTCGGGAGACGTGATCGAGCGTTCGTACGTGTACGCCGACGAGCCGTCGTTGCGCCGCGACCTCGAGGGGCAGGACCTGATGCTCCTTTCGGTACGCCGGCAGAGCTCGCTGTTCGGCGGTCTGGGGAAGCTGTTCAAGATCCGCAACACGGTCTCCTCGCGCGATTTCCTGCTGTTCAACCAGGAGTTCTCGGCGCTGATCCGCGCCGGGCTGCCGATCGTCTCCTCGCTCGAGATCCTGCTCGAGCGGCGCAAGAACGAGACCTTCCGCAACGCGTTGCAGGACATCCGCGACCGTGTCAAGAGCGGGGAGGCGTTGTCCGAGGCGTTCGCGGCCCAGGGCGAGCTGTTCCCCCCGCTGTACGCCTCGACGCTCGCCTCGGGAGAGCGCTCCGGCGAGCTGGCCAGCGTGCTGACGCGCTTCATCGCGTACTGGCACAACCTGTTGAAGATCAAACGCACCGTCGTCTCCGCGCTGATCTACCCGGTCATCCTGATGTGCCTCGGCATCGGGCTGATCTCGCTGTTGATCTTCTTCATCCTGCCGAAGTTCAGCACCTTCCTCGAGGAGATGGGCGCCGACCTGCCGTTGATCAGCCGGATTCCGATCGGAATCGCCGAGTTTTGCACCGCGAACTGGCAAATCATGCTGGTCGTGCTTATTAGCTTGGTGGTTGCTTTCTTTCTCTGGAGACGAACCCCGGGAGGCCGGCTCGCGCTGGACCGCTTCAAGATGCGCATCCCCCTGATCGGGACGGTCGTGCGCAACTACGCGCAGAACCGTTTCACACGGACACTGGCGACGCTGCAGGCGGGTGGCATCCCGCTCGTCTCGTCGCTCGAGCTTTCGGCCCAGGCGGTGGGCAACCGGGTCTACGAGGCCGCCCTGCTGGAGGTCGCGGAGAACGTGCGGCGCGGGCAGTCGCTGTGGGAAAGCCTCGATGAGACCGATCTGATGACCGACATCACGGTGCAGATGATCAAGGTCGGCGAGTCGACGGGGATGCTGGTCGAGATGCTGACCAACTGCTCCGATTTTGTCGATGAGGAGATAGACGCACAGCTGCAGCGGCTCGTCTCATTGGTCGAGCCGTTGATGTTGATCTTCATGGCGGTCCTCGTGGGCTTCATGTTGATGGCCGTGTACATGCCGTTGATCCAGGCCTACGGCGCAGCCCGGGCCTGATCGCGGAGCGGGAAGATGGCGGACGAAACTCACATCACGGAGAACCCGGTCGACGCCCTCGAAGAGGTGCAGAGCCAGGAAGACGCCCTCAACGAGGAGCTCGAGACACGCCAGGTCGCCGACCGGCTGAGCCTGGAATACGTCGATCTCGAGAACTTCGAGATCGATCCCGAGCTGTTCCGTTCGATCCCGGTCGATCTGATGTTCCGCTATAACTTCGTCCCGCGACGGCGCACCGAGACGGGCCTCGAGGTCGTCGTCTCCGACCCCACCGACGTCCTGATGATCGACGAGCTGGAGCTGCTGCTCGGCAGCACCATCGAGGTCTGCGTCGGGACGCAGACGGCGATCCAGGAGATCCTCAAAAAATCCGAGTCGTCGCAGCGCGTGCTCGAGGAGGCCACCGAGGAGTTCCGCATCCAGCTCGTGACCGAGGACGAGGCCACCGGCGAGGAAACGCTGTCGATCGACAAGATGACCGAGGGCAGCTCGCCGATCATCAAGCTGGTCGATTCGACGATCTTCAACGCCCTGCAGCGTCGCGCCTCGGACATCCACGTCGAGACCCGAGACAAGGAAGTCGTCATCAAGTACCGCATCGACGGCGTGCTGTACCAGGCGATGGAACCGATTGACAAGAAGTTCCACCAGACGATCATCTCGCGGATCAAGATCATGTCCGAGCTGGACATCTCCGAGAAACGTATCCCCCAGGACGGCCGCTTCAAGCTGCGGCTCAAGGGCCGCACGATCGACTTCCGCGTTTCGATCGTCCCGTCGGCCCACGGCGAGGACGCGGTGATCCGTATCCTCGACAAGGAATCGATGTCGGAGGAGTTCGCCAGCCTCAACCTCGACATCTGCGGCTTCGAAGACCGCGACAAGATCCGGTTGCGCCGGTTCATCAAGGAGCCTTACGGGATGGTGCTCGTCACCGGACCGACGGGTTCCGGGAAGACGACGACGCTGTACGCCGCGCTGTCCGAGATTCAAAACGAAGAGGACAAGGTCATCACGATCGAAGATCCGGTCGAGTACCAGCTTCCCGGGATCACCCAGATCCCGGTCAACGAGCGCAAGGGGTTGACCTTTGCGAAAGGGTTGCGCGCGATCCTGCGCCACGATCCGGACAAGGTCATGGTCGGCGAGATCCGCGACGAGGAGACCGCGCAGATCGCGATCCAGTCGGCGATGACGGGTCACCTCGTGTTTACGACGGTTCACGCCAACAACGTCGTCGACGTGCTGGGACGATTCCTCAACATGAACGTCGAGCCGTACAACTTCGTCTCGGCGCTCAACTGCATTCTGGCCCAGCGGCTCGTGCGGTTGATCTGCGATTCGTGCAAGCGGCCGGTCAAGGCGACGCACGAGCAACTGGTGGAATCGGGGCTCGACCCCGTGCGCTACGGCGACTGGACGTTCTACGAGGGCAAGGGCTGCATCGACTGCAACGGGACGGGCTACCGTGGCCGGACCGCGATCGCCGAATTGCTCGACATGTCGGACCGCATCCGGCAGATGATCCTCGAGCGCAAGCCCGGATCGGACATCAAGCGCGCAGCCAAGGATGAGGGCATGACGTTCCTGCGGGAGGCGGCCCTGGCCAAAGTCTTCTACGGTAAGTCGACACTCCACGAGGTCAACAAGGTCACGTTCATCGACTAGAGGCTCGAAGGGAAACGCATGGCATCGCTACACGAAATCTGGGCCCGGCTGGACGGCACCGCCGCCGCCGTCGGATTGCGCCCGGCCTACCCGCCGGTCGCCCTGGATCTCGAGCAGCGCATCGTCTCGCTCGTCCGGTGCAAACCGCGTCGCGGGCGCAAACCGCTGCTCGAGGCGCACGTGCAGCGCACACTCGACGCCCCGGTCCTCCCCGATTCGATCTTCGAGCCGGCCGCGAAGTCGACGCCGGACCTTGTGGACCGGATGCGCGAGCTGTTCGAGGCGGGAGGCACGCGACCCGGGCGTGTGTCGCTCGTGCTGCCCGACAATCTGGCCAAGATCTCGATCCTGCAGCTGCCCGAACGGCCGGCCAGTCAACGCGAGCTGGATGAGCTCGTCCGTTCCAAGATGCGCCGTGCGGTCCCGTTCCGGCTCGAGGACGTCGTGATCTCCTACCAGGTCGTTCCGGGGACGGGCAGCACGATCGGGGTGCTGGTGGTCCTGGTCCACCGCGCCCTCGTGGAGCGCCTCGAGAAAACGTTCGAGGCGCTCGGCGCGCGCGCGGGGCTGATCGACCTGGCCACGCCGAACCTGTTCAACCTGGCCCGCACGCGAATCGACGAGCTCGGCTCCGAGGGCGGCGATGTCGCGCTGGTCAACTGCGCGGAACGCTACTTCTCGCTGGTCATCACGCGGGGCGGGCGGGCGATCTTCTACCGCTGCAAGACGTTTGCGGTGGCGTCCGACGGCTCCTCGGCGCCCAACGGCAGCCTCTCGCGTGAGGTCGCGCATTCGCACGCCTACTATCGCGAGAAGCTCGGTGGTGAGGGGATCGGTGCGGTGTTGCTGCGCAGCACCTCCGTACCGAACGACGAGGTCGCCCTCCACCTCGCCGGTCTGGAGTGCGAGCGTATCGAGCCGATCCGGCTCAACGACACCATCGAGATGGCCGAGGGCGTACAGCTCGACGCCGCCGCCGCGCAGCGGCTGGCCCCGGCGATCGGGGCGGCGACCGCGAGGGGTGGCTGATGCGCCCGCTCGACCTCAACCTGTCGACGCGCCCGTACCGCAACAACATGCTGGTGTGGGCGGCCTACGTCGCGCTACTCGCCGGCGCGGTCTTTTTTTCCTACTGGAACGTCTCGTCTTTCCGCCATTACCGCAGCGAGCTCGCGACGTTGGACACGGAGCAGGGCAACCTGGAACAGGAAAAGATCGATCTGGTGACGCGTCACGGGAAGGTGCTGCGCGAGGTCGGAAAGTACGACCGTATCGCGATCAACCGCCGCACGGCCAAGGCGAACGAGGTCATCGAATGGCGCGCCTTCTCCTGGACGCGGCTGTTCAACCGTCTCGAGGAGGTGCTCCCGAACAACATCAAGATGACCTCGATCCGTCCGATCTTCCGCGGGCGCGATCGGATCGCGGAGATCGAGGATCCGCGCGCGTCGATGCCGGTCAAGGTCGAGGGGCTGGCCCGCGACTGGGACTCGCTGTTCGAGCTGGAGACCGCTTTGATCGAGGATCCCTCGTTCGGACGCGTGATGCCACGCAACATCGACAAGCGCGACAACGGCGAGCTGGCGTTCGCCATCGAGTTCACCTACTACCCCGAGGAGCCGCTCGAGGCCGAGACACCCGAGGAGCCCGAGCAGCTCGAGCCGACGGAGAAGGTCGCCGCGGCGACCGTGGGCGACCCAACCGCGATCGAACCCGCCGACGCCGGGACCGCCGAACCGGCGGGCGGCGCGGAACCGCGCAAGCTCCCGTCGGCGAACGACGAGGCCGCCGAGGTCACCGACGAATGGGCCGCGCAGGGGACCGACGAGGCCGCCGCGACCGACAAGCCGGCCGCCGACAAAGCGGCGGCAACCAACCGGCCGGGCCGCCGGAAGCTGCCGAAACCCGCGCCCGACGACGATGGAGGCGGTCCATGAAGAGGCGCCGCGTACGGTTCGACATCCGCCGGCAGGGCATGCCCGTCCTGATCGGGTTGCTCACGCTGATCGCCGTCAACCTGCTCGTCTGGGTGGTCCTGGTCCGGCCCAACGCCGCGGAGTACCGCGACCGCGCCGGCGGCGGCGGCAACGAGGAGCGCAAAAAGCTGCTCGAGGATCGTGCGTCCGTGGAAAACGCGGAGGCCTACGTCAACGCGCTGGGCAAGGCCGCCGAGGACTGGCGTTACCTGCGAAGCGAGATCCTCGCGACCCGCGACGAGCGGTTGGTCGAGGTCATGCAGGAGCTGACGCGGTTGTGCGCGGAGTTCCGCATCGACATCAACACCGTCCAGATCAAGAACGAGACCCTGCGCGACGAGGGGCTCGACCGTTTCGCGATGGTCGTCCCGCTGCAGGGGGGCTACGCGAGTCTGCGCCAGTTCCTGCAGGCGGTGGAGGCGTCGGAAAAATTCATGGTCGTCGAACGTGTGGCGCTCGACGGCGTGACGCACGGCGCGGCCGCGCGACACCTTCAGCTGAACATCACCGTGGCGTCCTATTTCTCGTTGACGCCGCCGGATCGGCCCGAGTCGTAGGCGGGAGGGGCTCGAGATGCGCAAACTATCGCCACGCGAGATGCTCCTCCTGGTCGTCGTCGCAGGTCTGGCCATCCTGGGCTGGGTCTACAGCGGGGGCGGCGGGCTCGGCGGAGGGGGCGGTGGCTCGCAGGAGCTCACCGGCCTCGACTACGGCGACCCGCCGGTCGTCGAGCTGGCCCGCCTGGACCTGGAGCCGGTCTCCTACAACGCCAAGGCGCGCAATCTGTTTGCCTACTACGTGCCGCCGCCGCCACCGCGTCAGGCGCCGCCGCCGCGCGTCCAGACACCGCCGCCGCCGCGTCAACCTCCGCCCCCGCGTGTCGTGCAGCAACGACCGCCGACGCCGCAGCAGCCGGTCCAACCGAAGGCGCCGCGCCCGAACTTCCGCTACATCGGGCACCTGGGTCCCAAGGACAACAAGATCGCGGTGCTGGAGCACGGGGACGACGTGCTGCTGGCCTCGATCGGAGAGCCGATCCTGAACATGTACAAGGTGGTCGAGTTCAGGTACGAGACGCTGGTGATCGGTTACACCGAAGAACGCTTTGCCGATCAGACGACCGAACTGCCGTTGAAACGATGACGCCGGAACAAAACGTCCGAAGACGAGAGGGTACTGAGACGATGTCCCACGCAAAACGCTGGAGGCGGGTTGCCGCCGTCGGGCTCCTGTTGGCGCTGTCGGTCGGTTGCGCCGCGCAGAAGGCATACAACCGCGCCGAACGCGAGATGCGCCGCGAGAACTACGACAAGGCGGTGCTCGAATACTCCAAGGCGCTGGCCTTGGAGCCCGGCAATACCCGTTTCTCGGTCAGTTTCGAGCGCGCCAAGCTCAAGGGCTCGGCCCAGCATTTCATGAAGGCCCAGCGCTATCACCAGGCGGGCCAGTACGAGCTGGCGATCGCCGAGTACCAGCAAACGCTGTTGCTCAACCCCGGCAACGAATACGCGCAGAACGAGATGAACAAGGCGATGCACGAGCTGCGGCTGCGGCAGTCGGGTCCGTCGCGCATCGAGGAGATGAAGCGGCTCGCCGAGCTGCGCGACCTGGCGCCGCCCAAGCTGCATCCCGGGGCCAATATCCCGATCCTGGTGCGTTTCGAAGAGGCCGAGATCGGCGATATCTTCGAGGCCATCGGGAAGGCGTCGGGACTCAACTTCGTCTTCGACGACAAGGTCGACTTCCAGAAGCCGCTGACGATCGACATCGGCAACGTTTCGATGGAAAAGGCGCTCGACGTCCTGATGCTCCAGACCAAGAACTTCTACAAGGTCATCGACGAGCACAC
>JBFFZZ010000067.1:0-12425 GCA_041568335.1 Candidatus Polarisedimenticolaceae bacterium
ACTACGCCGGCGAGCCACCCCCACCGGGGGTCCCGGCGACGGGGCCGAATCGGGTGACGGTGGCGAAATCGGCGCCGGGCGGCTCCCAGCTCGGAGTGACGTTCGACATCACGACGTGTGTCGGCGATGACGAGCACCAGCTGGTTTTCGGATTCGGTTCGATGCTTCCCGCAGCTCCCGGTGGGGCTTTCTCGCCGTCGGGGGCGGTGTGCCAAATCGTCTCGACACCGTTCGAATGGACGTCCGTTCCCGATCCCTCGGCCGACGCGTCGGGCCTGCTCTGGTTTCTGGTCCAAGCGACGGACGGCGTGATGATCGAGGGGTCGTGGGGGACGGACGGCAACGGCGTCGAACGCGTCGGGCCGGGACCGAACGGCTCCTCGGACCGGTGTGGGATGGTGGACAAGAGCCTTGCCAACACCTGTGGCCAGTAAGGCGCCAAGGGGCTGCCGCCGCCTCCTCTTCACGTTTCTGGTCGCGTCGAGTCTCGTCTCGGCCGGCGCGCCCGCCGACCCGAGCGAGTGTCCCGGCTGCGCCGCCGCCCGCCAGGAGAACGGCTGGTGCGAGATTTGTGACGTGGGTTATGTCGCCGACGTCCCGATCCGGTCCCACTACCTGTGGGAAGTCCTCGACGCGCACGGGCATCGGCTCAACCTCGATACGCTCGATTGCGCCGGCTGTCTCCAGGCTCACGTCGGGGACGGGTACTGCGAGGAGTCCCGGATCGGCTTCGTCGACGGCGAGGCCTATTTCTCACGTTTGACCTGGCTCCTCGCCGTGTCGTCTCGTGAGACGACCGGTTCACCGACATGCCCGGTGTGCCGCGTGAACGCGGCCGGGAGCGGTTGGTGCGATGCGTGCGAGCTCGGCCGCGTCGGCTCGATCGTTCTCCATGATCGCGGGAGCTTCGATGACCTCGTCCACGACCTCGAGATCCTCGCCATCGCGAACGAGGCCGCCGGCCGATGCGAGCCTTGCGCGGCGGCCATCGTGACCGACACGGAGTGTCCCGTCTGCCGCGTTCGGTACAAAGAAGGGAAGGCTGTCGAGGATTGACCTAGGCTGATTCGGGAACTCGGTCTGAGTTGCGATTGACGATTGACTGCTTTCAGTAATCGCTCAGGGCTCGGGTGCGCTTTCCTTTTCGTTCAGACGGCCCTCGCCGACGCCGGTGAGGAACTCACGCACCGAGACCAGCTCGATCACGCGTGTCTCGAGCATCGGTTCGCGGAGAGCGATCTCCCGCGCCTCCCGGAGGTTGCGGGCCCTCACGAAGTAGAGGATTCCGGAGATCTGCGTGCGCGCATCGTCGTCGATCAGCGGGCCGCCGAGCGGCACGACGTCGGCGGCGTACATCCCCTGGATGAATACGACGTGCTGATCGATCCCGGGCTGCTCGCGAGGGTTCACATCCTCGATGAAACCCGGGCCCCTGGAGTACAGGGCCACGTAGAGCCTCTTGACCGGCGGATCCTCCGCCGGCTGCTCGGGTTGCTGGGCGACGGCAGTCGAAAACAGGGAAGTCGCGAGCAGGATCATTGCGGCTAGGCGTGCGCTGTTCTTGTTCGACATGGGTTCAACTCCTCGATTTGTTCCGGACGAAGGGCCTGCGGGCCGTCGCTGAGCGCGCGGCCCGGGTCGGGGTGGGTTTCGACGATCAAACCGGCGGCGCCCGCGGCGAGCGCGGCGCGGCCGAGCGGGACGATAAGATCGCGGCGGCCCGCGGCGTGGGACGGGTCGGCGATGACGGGAAGCCGGTGTACGTGGGCCAGGAGTGCCACCGAACCGAGATCGAGCAGGTGACGCGTGGTGCGGTCGAATCCGCGCAAGCCTCGTTCACAGAAGATCACACCGGGGGCGCCGTGGCACAGGCAGAACTCGGCGGCAAGCATCCACTCCTCGACGGTCGCAGCCATGCCGCGCTTCAAGAGGATCGGCTTCCCCGTGGCGGCGGCGGCCCGCAACAGCGGTGGGTGATGCATGTTTCGAGAACCGATCTGCAACATGTCGGCAACCTCGGCGACCGCCGCCACCTGCTCGACCCCGATCACCTCGGTGACGACGCGCATGCCGTGGGCATCCGCGGCCTCGCGCAACCAGGCCAGCGCGGGCGCGCCGTGGCCCTGGAAGGCGTACGGCGAGGTCCGCGGTTTATAGGCACCGCCGCGCAGGAAGCGCACGCCGAGCGCGGACAGTCGCGCGGCGAGGTCGAGGATCCCCTGCCGCGACTCCACGCTACAGGGGCCGGCGATCAACACGGGGTCGGCGCCGTGGCCGATCTCGACGCCGCCGACCTCCACGAGCGGACCGTGTCGATCGAGTCGAGGGTGGGGCGACGGGCGCGTGGCCACCGAGGCGACCTGCTCGAGGGAGCGAAGCTCGTCCGGTTCCACGCGCCTCGATCCTGCGCGGACGAGGAACTGGACGGGGCCCTCGTCCCCGGGCTCGAATCGCTCGACCCAGAGGCCGCGATGGACGAGCGCTCGTCGAGCGCGCTCGACGTCGGCGTGCGGCTCGAGCGTCACGATCATCGCTCAACCTGCCCGTTCGACGGGGATCTCGGCCAGCGCGGCGAGCGCGGCGCGGCCCCGCCCGTGGGGCAGCGGCCCGAGGCACGCGATCGCCTCCGCCGTGTGCTTGCGCGCCAGTGCGCGGCAGTCGCGGATGCTGCCGGTCGAGACCAGCCTGTCCTGCAACCGCGCCCGCAGCCGCGACGACAGGGGTTCGCCGGCGGGCCGACGCAGGAACCGGCTCACCCAACGCCGGATCGAGTCGTCGCGCTCGAGCACCAGCAGCAACGGGTAGGTCATCTTCCCCTCGCGCAGGTCGCTGAGCGTCGACTTACCCATCACACCCGGATCGCCGCCAACGTCCAACACGTCGTCGACGAGTTGGAACGCCGCCCCGAAGTGGGTGCCGTAGCGTTCCAGCGCGGCGCGGGAATCCGCAGGCAGACCGCCCGCGGTGGCGCCCGCCACCATGGCCCAGCGGAACAGCGCCGCGGTCTTGCCGTCGATGACTCGAAAGTAGTCTTCGCGATCGAGGTCGACGCGACCGCGATTCTCGAGTTGGATCGCTTCCGCCGCGATGACCTCCTCGAGCATGTCGAGCGCTCGCGGCAACAGCTCGCGGTAACCGCTTTTCCGGATGCGCTTCAGCGCTTCGACCAGCAACGCGTCGCCGGCCAGCACCGAGGCGGCGTTGCCGTAAACCAAGCGGGTCGCCGGCCGGCCGCGACGGAGCTCGCCCAGATCGATCACGTCGTCGTGGAGCAGCGTGGCGTTGTGCAGCAACTCGACCGCCAGCGCGAGCTCGCGAACGCGCGGCCGGCTGTGGCCGCCGAGCCGGGCCGCCAGCACGACACACACGGGACGGAGCCGTTTGCCGCCCACGTCGAGCAGGTGGCGCGCGCTGCGATCCACGATGGACCGGCCCGGCACGACCGCGCTCAACTCGGCATCGAACCCGCGCATGTCCTTCGCGATCCAGTCGAGCAGGCCGTTCAGCCGGGTGGCGACAGCGCGCGTCCCGCGCTCGCGGCAGACGACGTTGAGCCGCGCGACCGCCATGGCTACGCGCCGAACCGCAGCAGCTTGCGGACCTTTTGCCGCATGCCGACCAAACGCCTCAGTTGCGAGCTCGGGAGACTCATGATGTCGCGGTGCCAATCGTCCATCGTGCGGAACAGCTCGAGCATGTTGCGCAACCTCTCGGTCACCTGGGCGTCGTGAGGATCGGTGCTTTCACACTCCTCGAGGCAGTCTTCCAGCACCGGAAGCGTGGGGTCGATCTCGCGCCGCTTGCGCTCGGCGAGGATCACCTTGGTCATGTCCCACGTGTCCTGGAGCGACTCGAAGTAGTCGCGCCGGTCGCCGAGCACGTGGCTGACCTTGACGATGCCCCAGCGCTGAAGCTCGCGCAGGCTGGTGCTGACGTTGGAGCGCGCGACGGACAAGGTCCCGGCGATCCGTTCGGCCGTGAGGGGCTCCGGAGAGATATAAAGGAGGGCGTGGATCTGGGCGACCGTCCGGTTGACCCCCCAGCGGGCCCCCATTTCTCCCCAGTGAACAACGAATTTGCGGGCTGCCGGGCCGAGAGCGTCCATGATTCTCTCTTTTCAGTTGTTTCTGTTGTCACAGAATTTACTACCCGATAGACCCCCTGTCAAGCCCCACCCGGACTCGCGAGGCCCGTTTCGCCGATCCGCTATGCTCGACCTCGATGGGACCTCGCAACCGCACGCGCGTGGTAGTCGTCGGTTTGTTGATCGCCGTGCACGTGCTGCTGGCCGTGACGAGCATGGCTCGCAAGTCGCCTACCTCCGATGAAATCCTGTTCGTGACCGGCGGTCTGAGTTACTGGGAGCTCAACGACTACCGGCTCGCTCCGGAGGCCGGTTCGCTCTCGATGCGTTTGGCCGCCCTGCCCGTTTGGCTCGATCGCAAGACGTCGTTTCCGCCGCTGGGCGCCTCCTGGGACCGCGCCAACGTCTGGACGGTGGGTCATCAGCTGTTCTACGAGCGCGGGAACGATCTGGTGGCGCTGTTGCTCCGGGCGCGCGCGGTGATCGTCGTGGTGAGCGCGCTGCTCGCGCTGCTGGTGTACCGGTTATCCCGCTCGCTTTTCGGACCGTCGGGCGGGATGATCAGCCTCGCGGCCTACTGCTTCAGCCCGACGATGCTCGCGCACGCCCGCCTCGCAACGGCGGATCTGATCTCCGCCGCGGCCTTCCTGGCCGCGGTCGCCGCGCTCGGTGGTCTGATGCATCGGATCACCGTCGGTCGTCTCGTGACAAGCTCGGTGGCGGTCCCCGCGTTGCTGCTGGCCAAGGGCTCCGGGATCCTGATCCTTCCGATCGCGGCGCTCATCGCGGGGATCCGTCTGGTCGACCGCGAGCCGTGGCCGATACGCCTGCCCCGAATGGCTCGGGACTTGACGACGACTACCTCTCGAATCGCCGTGCTCGTCGGGGCCTTTCTTTTGCACACGCTCGTCGCCATGACGTTGATCTGGGCCGCGTTCGGGCTCCGCTACGACATGACCCATCCCCGGACGGACAGTCGCGTGTACACCGAGGAACGTTGGAGAGCGCTCAGGCATGACGGGAACAGAAAGGTCGAGCTCGTCGCGACTCTCGCCGGGAGCAAGGTCCTTCCCGAGGGATACCTCTACGGCCTGGCCTACCAGCTCAAGACATCCGAGCGGCGGCGCGCGTTCGCGGCCGGACGTTACAGTCTGACCGGTTGGCTTTGGTTTTTTCCCTACGCCGCTGCGATCAAGACCCCTCTTGCAACGATCGGCCTGCTCGTTGCCGCACTGCTCGCGGTCCTGCATCGGCTGAGACGACTGTCGTCTCGGGAGCAAACGGCCGTTCTGTGGAATTGGGTGCCACGGTCCGCGCCCCTCCTTGCGCTGTTTGTCGTTTATGGCGCGGTGATCCTCGCCGGCAAGCTCAACATCGGTCACCGCCATTTGCTCCCGCTCTATCCCGTGCTCTTCGTCGCCCTGGGTGCCTGCGCTTACTGGCTCCGGCTGAACCTCCGTGTCGCTCGTTTCGGCATTTGGGGGCTGGTCGCAGCGCTCGGGGCCGGCTCGCTCATCGTGTGGCCCGACTACCTGTCCTTTTTCAACCGATTTGCTGGCGGCCCGGCCGGTGGGTATCGCCACCTCGTCGACAGCTCACTCGATTGGGGTCAGGACCTGCCCGCGCTCGCCCGCTGGATCGAACGGGATCGCTCGCAGGGGAACGCGGGGCCCGTCTACCTGGCCTACTTCGGAAATGCCGTACCCGAGTTCTACGGGATCGACGCGACGCTCTTGCCCGGCGTACCGGATCGGCGACCCGATGGCCCCGTCGACGATCTGCGCGCCGGCACCTACGCCATCAGCGCGACCCTGCTGCAGTCGGTTCTCCAGACTCCGATGGGCCCCTGGTGCGAGCCCTACGAGGAGATCTACCAGACCGATCTTGCGGCGCTGAGACGCTGGCGAGCGGCCGGCGATCAGGGACGCATCGATCTCGAGCGACAAAGCTCTCCCGAATGGTGGCTACGGATGCGACGGTTCGAAGAGTTTCGCGCGGCACGGCTCTATGCCGCGTTGCGACAGCGCGAGCCCGACGCCGATGCGGGGCACTCGATCCTGATTTACCGGGTCGATGGTCCCGAGTTGCTTGCCGCCCTGGAAGGGCCACCCGCGGAGCTGGAGCCGGGTATACGGGTCGAGGCCGCTCGATAACCGGGTTCGGCGTGGAGGTTTGTCAATCGCCCGACGGCTCGATTTCGGCGCGCATGATCTTCCGCGGGGTGCGGATGACCTCCTCGTAGGTCAAGAACGGGGCCAGCTCGGGATCCCGGAGCACGTCATAGATCGACCGTAGCTCGCCGTCGATCCACACGCGGTCCCAGACCAGTCTCACGCCGTGGCTGTAGTCGGCGTATCGCGCACCGTGCACCGTGCTCAGGGGCTGAATCGGATCCCCCTTGCGGCGGTGCCACCCGTAGATGGCGATGCGGTCGGCCTTGGCCAGCAGCCGGTTGGTCAGCACGACGTCTTTCTTGTGTCCCGACAGGAGCACACCCGGCGGGATGTCCCCGCGTTGCGCATCGATCAGGCGCTGGTGCTCGAGGTAGTACACACTGGATCGCATCTTCGGGCCGGGTTTCATCGGCGTCGGTCGAAGGCGGTGATCGGCCTGCTCGTAGACGGCATCCACGATCTTACGCGTGGGCAGGACGAAGCCCCAGGTGTTGGCCACCCGGGTCGCCGAAGGAAACGTCAACGGGATGTACAGGAAGTCGTCATCTGCACCGATCGCGAGGTAATCGGGCATGACCCAAACGACGGCCGTGGGGCCCTCGGTATCGGCTTTTCCCCGGGTCAGCTTGACCGCTCTGAGCGTGCGCAGGAAATCGGGGATGTTGCCACCCACCAACTGTTCGATGGCGGCCGCCTGACGCCTGCGTCCATCCCATCCCGTGGTTCGCGAGGCGAATTCGGTGCCGGTCGAAGCGTTCTCCGTTCGCGGTGGGATGCTCTCCGCGCGTACGACGGCAGGCGGTTCTTCGACCGATCCGGCAACGGCCACCTGCAGGGCCAGGCCCAGGATCGGCAAGCTTGTTCCCCTAAGTCTGATGGGCTCCTCCGGATGATCCCCGGCGACCGCTTTCCAAGATATAACATGGCGGTGTCTCCATCGACCGGGCCGCGTGCGGCCCGGATCCGAGGTTGCGCGCGATGCAGTGGATACGGCAAACAACGCTCTTTCGCCGAACCGTGGGGTACGTGGTCCCCGTCCCCGTTCTGGTCGTGCTGGCCGCCTGCGGCGGGCCCGACGGCGAAACGGAGCCGGATCCGGGGGCGTGGATGGAGTCCGCGCTCACGGACGAAGTCGGCGCCGACGTTGTGTCGGTCGAATCCGGAACCACAGTCGTTCCCGATCGAACGGGCCCGCCCGACAGCGACGTCCGCGAGATACCGCAACCCTCACCCGGCATTCGGTTGGCCTACGAGGAACAGCGACCGAAATCGATCCTGGAGCTGCAGCAATGGCGTCGCGTGGAGGCCGTGAGCTTCACCACATCCGCCGGGCGCGACGGAGTGGCCACGCTGGTTGAGCTCAACCCGGCGATCGGCGAGTGGCTTCTCGTACGTCTGGAGTGGATCGGCGGCGGGGATCCCGAGGTCTATCATCTCGAAAACCCGTTCGCTTCCGTCCAGACGGTACGTCTCGACGCCGATTCGGGGACCGGCTTGAGGCTGGTTCGCGGTGGGCAGGGCGTGACCTGCGAGCTGTGGTCCGCGGAGCCGAGCGCATTGGCCACGGCCCGCACCGGAGGGCGCGCCTTTGCGCCGCTTTGCGGCGAGCAGCTCTACCTCCGCAACCCGACCGAGGGACGTCGGACCTCGAAGGAGTGGGCCGCGGACTTCCTGCGCGACCGTGTCTGGGGCGGCGAGAGGATCACGACCCTCGTTCGAGACAAGCTGTTTGCCGACTCCTTTCGTCGTACGGGCAAGCTGTCACGCGGAAGCGGAGCGGCGGACGCCGATTCCGGCGACCGGCCGTTGCGTCCGAGGCTGGCTCCACAGGCGCTGGAGTTGAGCATCCAGCCGAGCGGTCTGGGGTTGAGTGTCGAGCGAGAACCGGGCGGGCGGCTCCTCGCCGGGCGCTGGTACCCGGTGCGCGACACCGCCGGGATCTGGGTCAGCGCCGCTCGCGCCGATCTCGTCGAGACTGCGATCATCGATCGCCAACGAACGCGCGTGAATCCGCTGGAAGCTCAGGAAGAGGCCGCTCTGGTCTACGTCGTGGCGTTCGATCTCGACCGGTTCGAGCTGGGTTTCGCGCTGGGTACCGAACATCCGCGTCTGGGCTGGTCCGAGCGCGTGAGGGATTCCGAGCGCGACGGTGCGCTACCCGGCCCGGACGGGATCGGGTCGGCCGCCCCACTGGCGCGCACAGGGATGCTGTCCCCGGCGGAGGCCGCGCGCGTCGTCGCGACCTTCACCGGTGGGTTCAAGCGCTCCCACGGGGCGTTCAAGACGACCGAGCTGGCGCTTCGAAACCACGGTTCGCATTACGGGATGATCGAGAAGGGGGTCATCTTCAGCAAGCTCCAGCCCGGCCTTTCCACGCTGGCCGTCTACCGGGACGGCCGGGTCGCCGTCGGCAGCTGGACCGACGAGTTGAACGAAGATCTCCTCGTGATCAGGCACGCCCGCCAAAACGGCGTTCCCATCCTGGAACGCGATCCCGCAACCGGCGAGGTGCGGCCCGGAGCGCGGGTCAAGGAGTGGGCCGCCGGAAACTGGTCGGGATCGGTGGACAAGAAACTACGCACGCTTCGCGCCGGGACCTGCGTTCAGGATGGTTCCCCCGGCCGGTTTCTGCTTTACGGGTACTTTTCCGGCGCGACGCCCTCGGGAATGGCACGGGTGTTCGAGGCCTACGGATGCGGAGAGGCCATGATGTTGGACATGAACGCCCTCGAGCACACCTACCTGGCGGTCTATCGGGAGCAATCGGGGCGCCGCGTCGTGGAACGGCTGATCGACGAGATGCGTGTGCTGGACAAGGAGGTCGCCGGGGAAACGGTGCCGCGCTTCGTCGGCTTCCCGGACAATCGCGATTTCTTTTTTCTGCTCGGGAGACCCGCACAGTGAACGGATTGAACGGATCGACCGCGTGGAAGATCGCGTTGGCGGTTTGGCTGGCCGTCGGCACCGCGTTTGCGCCGGACGAGCCCACCACGAAAGAACCGCGTGAAGGGCTGCTGGAGCGGATCCGCACCGAGCACCGCCTGAGCGAAGAGCAATCGCACCGGGTCGCGGAGATCTTCTCGTCGTCACGCGTCATCGGACAGGGGAACCCCGAGATCACGCGCCATCCGGCAACGACCGCCGAATGCCGGGCCCGGTGGACCGAGCGTGGCATCCGATACGCGAATCCGGAGTTCGACGAGATTTGCGGGACGCCCTACATGGCGCCGCTGTACGATCCGTCGTCACAGCAGCCGTCGGATGCCGAGGCCTGCATCGACCGGTTCGAGTTTCCCGGCATTCCCTGCGAGTACCCCGTCGTCTGGGTTCGCGCCGCGGAGGCGGCGCGATTGTGCGAGGCGATGGGCAAGCGACTGTGCGATGCCCATGAGTGGGAAGGTGCGTGCGCGGGAGCACTCGAGCCGCCCGACTACCGTTTCGACCTGGCGCGAGACCAGTCGCCGTCGACCGCCGTCAAGAATATGCGGGCGCAGCACAATCGAGAGCGAACGGCGCGTAAGTCTTGGAGCTACGGACCGGAGTACAAACGCGGCGTTTGCGGCGCGGCAAGCGAGAAGAGCCCGAATTGCGAGGGCGGCCAGTGGAAGGCTTGCGGCTCCAACACCTACCCGGCGGGGTTCTTCCCCGACTGCCGCAGCCCGCTCGGTGTTTACGACCTTCACGGCAACGCGGCCGAACACATGAATCTGCCGCTCGCACCGGACCAGATGGCCAGTCGTGGAAGCCGCGATCTGGGTCATACGGAGATGAAAGGGAGCTGGTTTATCTTCGACCGCTATTACGCCCACGAGGACTGGTGCCGCTGGCGCGCACCCTATTGGCACGGAAGCCGGGTCCTGGATCCGAAGAGCCACCACAACTACCACCTGGGGTTTCGTTGCTGTAAGACGCTGAAGCGATCCGCCGCATCGGAGGACTGATGCGATCGCGGGGTGAACCGTATGAGCTCCGTTGACGACGCCCGGTATTCCAAGCGAGCATCGTCCCGAGGCTCGCTCCCGTGGGTTCGGAGCCTCCCACCCGCCGTG
Source organism: Candidatus Polarisedimenticolaceae bacterium (assembly GCA_041568335.1). Lineage (GTDB taxonomy): Bacteria > Acidobacteriota > Polarisedimenticolia > Polarisedimenticolales > Polarisedimenticolaceae > WVWW01. Next base: position 10,308 of record JBFFZZ010000067.1, read on the forward strand.
CAGGTCTTCAGACCCTGGCAGTGGTCGAAGAACGGGTTGGTCCTGGCGCCGGCCCTGTTTGCGCACAGGCTCCTCGAACCACGGGGGCTCGTCCAGGCGCTGGCGGCCTTCGCGATCTTCTGCCTCCTCTCGGGCGCGATCTACATCCTCAACGACATTCGCGACCGTGAGTCGGACCGCCTCCACCCGCTGAAGTCTGCGAGGCCGATCGCCGCGGGGAAGCTTTCGGTGGGGCAGGCCTGGGCCCTGTTCGTGCCTTCGATCCTCACGGCGCTTGGAGGTGCCTACGTCCTGAACCCGACGCTCGGCGCTCTTTGCACCGGTTACGCGATCGTCATGATCGCCTATTCCCACGGGCTCAAGACCATCGTGATTCTCGATGTGTTGATCATCGCCGGCGGATTCCTCGTGCGGGTCGTGTGCGGCTCGGTCGCGATCGGAGAGCCCTTCAGCGCCTGGCTTCTGCTGTGCACCTTCTTTCTGGCTCTCTTTCTGGCGCTGAACAAACGCCGGCACGAGATCCGGCTGCTGGATGACGAAGCCCGTCTGCACCGACCTGTCCTGGGCGAATACTCGACCTATCTTCTCGATCAGATGATCGGCCTGGCCATGGCCGGTGCGGTCGTCACCTACGCGCTCTACACACGGGCGGACGAGACGGTCGCCCATGTCGGGTCCACGAACCTGATCTACACGATACCGTTCGTCGTCTACGGGATGTTCCGATACCTGTATCTCGTCCACAAGAAGAGGCAGGGAGGCTCTCCGGAGCTCACGCTCGTCACGGATGGCCCGCTGGTGATCAACATCCTGCTGTGGGCGGTGCTGTCGGCTTGGATCCTGTATCAAAAGTAGCCCGCAGGGCGGGATCACTCAGCTCGTCCGCAGATACCCCCAGGTGTGCAGCTTGTCATGGTCCTCGAGCCACCTTTCGCCGATATCCGTCCGGTAGTACATGTTGGGGATCAAGATGTTCTTGACACGCTGGTAGGCCTGGTGTCGCGCCTGCTTCACCGACACACCGAAGCCCGTTACGATCAGGATCACGCCGGAGTTGCCCGTGATGACCCATTCACCGCTGACGAGCTTGACGTCCTCGATGTGGACCCCGTCGAACTGCGGCTTGCGGAAGATGATCACGCGGTTCTGGGAGTTGGCCTCGAACGTCTTGGCGTCCTGATAGGGAAACGGCGGGACGACGACCCGTACACCGATGAGGAAGCCGCGCCGCGTCTTGAACTCCTGAAGCGAGCCGTCGGCCATGCCCCACAAGAACTCACCGATCGGCATCGAGAGTCCATCCGCCTGAATGCTGATCGTCGGGTACCCGAAACGCGCGGTGAACTCGAGCGGGTAGATCCCCTGCCCGTTGACGATACAGTTCACGTCGATGTAACCGACGTACGATTCCTCGGCGAGCCGGTCGCGCAGCCTGGCCAGCGTCGCGGAGAAGATCCGGTTGGGTTCGCTCCAGTACATGCAGGTCCCCATCTCGCCGGTCGCGGGGCCGATGTTTCCGGGAAACAGCTGCTTGTGTTCGAAGTTGACGTTGATCGGCAGCATGAAGTCCTTGCCGTTGAAGAACGCCCCGACCGCCACCTCGACCCCACGGACCCGCCGCTGCAGCTGGAAGACCTTGACCGTGTCGGCGTACACCGTCTTGTAGGACTCCAGCACGTGGATCACGTCGCGCCCGTCGTCCTCCTGGCCGACGAACAACAAGCGCTTGAAGTTCTGCGCCTCGCCGCTCGGCTTGATCACATAGGCCGCGGGATTCGCGCGAACGTGCTCGATCGCGGCATCGAAATCGTCGAACTCGTGGAACGGCAGGATCGACACCCCGTGCCGCTTCAGCTCGGTTTGGCCGAAGCTCCGGTCGTCCTCCAACCGATCCGTGTAGGGCGTTCCCCCGACGACGCGCTTGCCCGCCTGCCGTAGGGCGGCGGCCTTCGTTCCCTGGCCGAGAACGTCGTCGAACACGATCACGTCGGCCCAGTCGACTTCGGATTCCCAGTCGTCGACCTTGGGCACGAAGCCGTCGGCGATCTCACGTTCACTCTCGGCCCCGATGAAGTAGCGGACCTCGTGGCCCTCGCGCACGACCTGCCACGCGATGTC
>JBFFZZ010000068.1:0-12361 GCA_041568335.1 Candidatus Polarisedimenticolaceae bacterium
ATGCAGTTCGACCGCGGCTACCTGTCGCCCTACTTCGTGACCGACGCCGAGCGCATGGAGTGCTCGCTCGAGGACGCCTACATCCTGATCCACGAAAAGAAGATCTCCTCGATGAAGGACCTCCTGCCCGTGCTCGAGCAGATTGCCAAGACGGGCAAGCCGCTGGTGATCATCGCCGAGGACATCGAGGGCGAGGCGCTGGCTACGTTGGTGGTCAACAAGCTGCGCGGCACGCTCAACGTCGCCGGCGTCAAGGCGCCCGGCTTCGGCGACCGTCGCAAGGCGATGATGCAGGACATCGCGATCCTGACCGGTGGGACCTGCATCACCGAGGACCTGGGTATCAAGCTCGAGTCGATCAAACTCGCGGACCTCGGGCAGGCCAAGAAGATCGTCATCGACAAGGACAACACCACCATCGTCGAGGGCGCCGGCAAGGCCAAGGACATCGCGGGTCGCGTGACTCAGATCCGCACTCAGACCGAAGAGACCACGTCGGACTACGACCGTGAGAAGCTGCAGGAGCGTCTGGCGAAGCTGGTCGGCGGGGTGGCCGTGATCAAGGTCGGCGCCGCGACCGAGACCGAGATGAAAGAAAAGAAAGCCCGCGTCGAGGACGCGATGCACGCCACGAAGGCAGCCGTCGAGGAAGGCATCGTGCCGGGCGGCGGCGTTGCGCTGCTGCGCGCCCAGTCCGAGCTCGACAAGCTGGAGAAGACGGAGAAGAACGAGGATCGTTCCGCCGGGATCCGCATCGTCCGCCGCGCGCTCGAGGAGCCGCTGCGACAGATCGCCAACAACGCCGGTGAAGAAGGCTCGGTGATCGTCAACCAGGTGCGCGACCTCGAAGAGACCAAGGGCTTCAACGCCCAGGACGAGAAATTCGAGGACATGCACAAGGCGGGCATCATCGACCCGACCAAGGTCGTGCGCATTGCGTTGCAGAACGCGGCGTCGATCGCGGGTCTGATGCTGACCACCGAGGCGCTGGTCTCGGAGATCCCCGAAGAGAACGCCAAGACTCCCGCGATGCCCGACGGGGGCGGCATGGGCGGCATGGGCGGCGGCTTCTAAGCCTCTCCCACAGCCCTCGAGGTTGTTGAGCCCGGTCGCTTCGGCGACCGGGCTTTTTTGTGGCGACTCGAACCGTTACGGACGACAGATCGGCTAAAACCGAAGTACATTCGGTGTACGGCCACCGTTGCTTGGCCTGTCGAGCATCGATCTGGAGCCGAGCAACCGGGTTCGACCGAACCCGGCCCTTGCCCATAGACCGGGTTCTTCAGGGTACGATAGCCCGCAGAGGGGGACGAGATGAGCATCCGCGCCGCCGTCGGTCAAAGTCAACTGTCCAAGAGCTTCGATGCGGGACGACAGGCGGCGCGCGCGGCGCTCGACGGACTCGACGGTGCGAATCCCGGTGTCGCGCTCGTGTTCGCCACCAGCGAGTACGATCAGGACGACCTGCTGGGCGGCGTCCGCGCCGCCGTCGGGGAGATCGCCCTGTCGGGTTGCTCCGGTGAGGGGATCATCGCGCACAACGAATCGCTGGAGTGCGATTACGCGGTCGCGGTCATGTTGCTGGCATCGAACGGCTTGCAGTTCGAGACCTTCCTGCTGGAGAACTACGGCGAAAATCCCGCAGCCTGCGGCGTCGAGCTGGCCGGTCGGATCCGCCGCAAAGACGACGCCATCGGGCTGCTCGTCTTCCCCGACGGCTTGGTGGGCAACTGCACACGGTTCTTGACGGAGCTGGAATCCAGGCTCACGGTCCCGCTCCTGGTATGTGGGGGCACCTCAGCGGATGGGATGGCGTTCAAACAGACGTACCAGTACGGCAACAGCGGGGTCACGTCCAAGGGCCTCGCGGCGTTGCTGATCCGCGGCGACGGCCGTTTGGAGCTGGCGGTCAGCCACGGTTGCGCGCCGATCGGGCTCGAACGCACGGTCACGCGCGCCGAGAACGGCTGGGTCTACGAGATCGACGACCAGCGGGCGTGGTCGGTCTTCAAAGAATACCTCGACGGGAACCCCCAGGATCTCAACGCCGACGGGATCGTGCATCTGTGCATCGGCAAACCCCTGGAAGCGGGAGATCAGGACTACGGTTCCTACGTGATCCACACCCCGCTCGCGCTCGACAAGGACAGCGGGGCGCTGTTCTTCCCCAGCGGCGGATTGAACACCGGTGAGACGATCCGCATGACCCGGCGCGACCCGCAGCGTATCAAGGCGAGCGCACGAGCATGCGCCGATCGGATCCTGAATCAGGGCACGGGACAACCGCCCGCCGCGGTGTTCCAGTTCGATTGCGCCGGACGCGGCAGCGTCCTGTTCGGGGCCTGCGCCTCGGAGGAGATCGTTCAACCGTTGCAGGAGGCGCTCGGAGAGACGACCCCGTGGATCGGGTTCCACACGTACGGCGAGATCGCTCCGATCGGCGGCAAGCTCCAGTATCACAATTACACCGTGGCCCTGTGCGCCCTGTACGAGGGTGCGTCCGAGACATGAGCGACGCGGCAAGATCCGCCGAGGAGACGCTCGAACGGCTAAAGGCGGAAAACGCCGCGCTCAACGAGCAGCTGAAGCTGCTCGTGATGACGGAGCAGCGGCTCTACCGTTCGCAGAACGACCTCGACCGGCAGTTCGACCGCATCCGCGCGTTGGCCGAGTATGCGCTTCATTGCGCCCAAATCGACTCGCCCGATGAGATCGTGGCGGGTGGCGCGCTGCTGCTTCACGAGCTGTTCCAGATCGACGAAGTCACGTTCGTTTTGTTCGAGAACGACGGCACGCTCGCGATAGTCCGCAGCTTTGACGCGCACGGAGATTCCCACGAAGTCGTGCTCAGCGTCGACCCGTCCACGTTCGAGTGGATCCGGCGGCTGGAGCAGGGGTTTCAGGCGACGATCACGAAGTCCGCGGCCGAATCGAAGCTACCGAAGCGTCTCGACGCCCTCGAACGGGCGAATGGCGGCGAGGAAACACCGTCGGACGAATCCTCTTCCGACCAGTTTTGCGTTCGGTTGCTCAGCGCAAAGAACGCCCTCGAGGGTCTGATCCTGGTCGGACGGGACGCGGAGAATCGATCGTTTTACAAGGAGACCCCGCGACATCAGCATATCCCCTTCCTGGAGTTGCTGGCCAACCATATTTCCCGCGCATTGAACAACACGCAGCTGACCGCCGATCTGCGGGAGCGGGGCCACCAGATCGCGATGGCCAACCAGCAGCTGACCCAGAGCCTGGCCAAGCTCGAGGCCTCCGAACGACGTTTTCGGCAGCTCGCCGAGAACATCCGGGAGGTGTTCTGGATCGCCGACCCGCATGAGGACCGCATCACCTACCTGAGCCCGGCCTTCCGGGACGTTTGGGGTTGCGAGCTCGACGAGGAGCAGGACGTCGGTGCCGCTTTGGCCGCGGGCGTGCACCCCGACGACCGCGAAAGGGTCGCCAGGCGCCGCGAGACTCACCTGCAGGGTGGGAGGACCCAACTGGAGTACCGCGTCGTGCGACCCGATGGGACCGAGCGATGGATCTGGGATCGCGGGTTCCCGATCGTCGACGACGACGGCCGTGTGACGCTCGTGTGCGGGATCGCCGAAGACATCACACGGCGCAAGCAGACCGCGAAAGAGCTCGGACGGCTGCAGCGGCTCGAGATGGCGGGCAAGATCGCGGGCCAGATCGCCCACGACTTCAACAACCTGCTGGCCCCGTTGACGGCGTACCCGCAACTCATTCGCAGCAAGATGGATCTCGATGAGCCGGTCGAGCGCATGCTGGCGACGATGGAGACGGCCGCCGGCAGGATTGCCGACATCAACCAGCAGCTGCTCGCTCTGGGCCGCCGCGGCCACTACGACCTCCACCCGCTCAGCCTCAACCGAGTCACGGAGGACGCGATCGCGGGGTTGAACATCGACCCGGCCATCGAGATTCACCTCGATCTTGCCGATGACATGCTGAACGTGTTGGGTGGTGCGAGCCAGCTGACCCGCGTCGTGACGAACCTCGTCTCGAACGCGTGCGACGCGATGCCCGACGGCGGTGACCTGCGCATCGCGACGCGCAACGTGTACGTGGACGAGAAGCAGCTCGGGTACATGTCGATCGGGCGTGGCGAATTCGTGCTGCTGGAGGTCTCCGACAGCGGCGCGGGGATCGACCCCGAGGTCATCGACCGGGTCTTCGATCCTTTCTTCTCGACCAAGGAGATGGACCCGAAGCGCGGTTCGGGCCTCGGTCTGAGTGTCGTGCACGGCGTCGTCACGGATCACCGGGGCGCGGTGGATGTGCGCTCCCGCATCGGGCACGGATCGACCTTCTCCGTGTACTTGCCAGTCGCTCGCGACACCTCCCGGCCGCGGCCGGAGGATGAGGAGGTCGTCGAACGCGCATGCGGCGAGTCGATCCTCCTCGTCGACGACGACCCGTTGCAACTCGAGGTCGTGACCTCGATGCTCGAGCACCTCGGTTATCGCGTCAACTGCGTCTCGAGCGGCGAGGAGGCGATCGACAAGGTCTCGATGTTCCGCCCGGACCTGGTCCTGTTGGACATGATCATGGGTGGGATCGACGGTACGGAGACGCTCAAGCGCATCCTCGAGTGGCGCGCGGACCAGAAGGTCATCCTGATCTCCGGTTTTGCCCGCATCGAACGTGTCGAGGAGGCCCGCCAGCTCGGCGCCCGTGCGTTCCTCCCCAAACCGCTGACGCGTAAGCCGCTGGCGCGGGCCATCCGCGAAGCGCTCGCCGACGACGAATAGCGACTACAATCGCGCCCCATGTCACGCCCCGGTGTCCTCGCATCGCTGATCGTTGTCCAGGTGTTCTTCGGCTTCCACTATCTCGCGGCCAAGCTCGTGCTCGACGAGCTGCCCCCGCGGGCCTGGGCCTTCGTGCGCATCGGCGCGGCCGCGGTCGTCCTGTGGTTGCTCTGTTGGATCGCCCGGCGCAAGGTGCCACGAGAGCCGAAGGTCTGGGGCCTGCTCGCGTTGTTCTCGGTCTTCGGTGTGTCGATCAACCAGGTTTGCTTCGTCGAGGGGTTGTCGCGGACGACCCCGACGCACTCGGCCCTGATGAACACGACGATTCCCGTCAGCACGCTCGTGATCGCCGCGCTCTGCGGCCAGGAGAGGATTCGCGCCCGGCAGGTCGTGGCCCTGCTGACGGCGCTCGCCGGCGTCCTGCTGGTGATCCGGCCGTGGGCCGCGGGCGTCACCACCGAGATCAAGTCCGGCGACCTGCTCACGCTGATCAATGCCACCTCGTTCTCCATCTTCCTCGTCATCTCCAAGCGCTTGATGATGCGGATCGATGCGTTGGCGGGAACCGCGATCCTGTTGACCTTTGGGGCGTTGATCATCGGTGTCCTCGGGATCCCCCCGTTGCTGCAGGTCGATGCCGCCGGCTTGTCCACGCGATTCTGGTGGCTGGCGCTGTTCATCATCCTGTTGCCGACCGCGGCCGCCTACGTGATCAACTACTGGGCGCTCGGCAAGGTCGAATCCTCGCTCGTCGCGTTCTTCATTTTTCTGCAACCCGCGATCGCCGCGACTCTGTCCTGGATGGTGCTCGGCGAGCGTCCGGCCGCAGTGATGTTCGTGGGCGCCGCGCTGATCTTCGTGGGTGTCGGTCTGATCGGGCGACCGATGACCCGGACGGGTTAGGCCGATTCCAGCTCCTTGGCCAGGCACAGGCTGAACGGCGAGTTCGCGTATTCGCCGAACCGCGGAATCGACTCGAAGCCGGCGCTCTTGTACAGGCCGAGCGCCTCGACCTGCCGCGTCCCGGTCTCCAACACGATGCGCTGCGCTCCTAGCTCACGAGCGCATTCGACGAGCTCGTCGAGCAGCCGCCGCCCGATCCCGGAGCCACGGGTGGATCGGGCCACGTACATTCGCTTGATCTCGGCGTCCCGCCCTTCGAGTCTCCGGACCGCACCGCAACCGACCGGATCGTCGTCCCGATAGGCCACGAGAAAGACACCCCGGTCGCCGCTGACCTCGTCCGCGTCGAGACGGAAGTGGTTTGCACCCTCTTCGGGGTAGCGCTCTTCCAGCTCCGCATTGAGCGCCTGGATCAATCGTTGCGCGACCGGTTGATCGAGCGACGTGCGTCGGAACCGTAGCGCCATACCCAACCCCGTCAGTTGACCTGGAACGTTCCCCCGAACCATTGTACGCCGGGGATCGGCTGTGGCGGCGTCATCGAATTGAGCAAGTCGTTGCTGGCGAACGCAAGCGCGGTCGTCCCGGCGGTCGTCTTGCGCAGGAACCGTATCCGGATCAAGAACTGTCGGCCGCTGAAGTCGATGCCGGTCGACGCGAGCCGCGTCAAGCCGACGGTCACCTCCCCCGGCTGGGTCTGGTCCACCACGGGTTCGACGGCCTCACCGTCGCTCGCGAGGTGCGATCCCACGACATCGAAGCCGGTATAGGCGACCACGGCCGTATCGAAATTGAGCGTGAAGTTCGCGCCGAACACGTCGAACACGTCGGTGACGTAGATCTCGATCACCGCCACGCTGGAGTCGGACGCCGCGCCCAGATCCGTAGTCACCGAGGGGCTCGCGCCCGTCGCCGGGGCATAGACGAAATTGATCGGTGGCGCCGCGGCGCCGCCGCTGCCGCCGCAACCCAGCGCCGGAAGGACACTGAGGGCCAGGAGTGCGATCGACAACCATGCGGTCGTTGTCCTCACGTCCGTTCTCCTCCCTACGGGCATATCGGCTCCGCGCCGGCACAGCCCCACAGCGTCGGCATGATGGCCAGGTCCAGACCGTCGATGCAGCCGTCCCGGTTGAGGTCGACGGGGGCCCACCACTCCGCGGCGGGAGTCGAGCTGCAGAGCGTGAATGCGCGTCCCAGCCACGTCAGCTCGATCCCGTCGAAGCTTCCGTCTCCGCTGAACTCGTAGAGATCGCAGGTGGCGTCGTCGATCCCTCCGCTGCAATCGTTGTCGAATCCGTCACAGCCGTCGAAGGCTCCGGGGAAGATGCTGGCCAGGTTGTCGTTGCAGTCGGCTTGTCCGGGGTTGTCGCAGCCCGCGCCACCGGCTGCGCCATAGCCGTCCGCGTCGACGTCGGTGCAGGGGTCGCAAACGTCGCCGACCCCGTCGCCGTCCTCGTCTTCCTGACCGGGGTTCGCGACGGCCGGACAGTTGTCCGAGCCGGAGCAAATCCCGTCGCCGTCGATGTCCTCGCTCGGGGAAACGCAATCGCACGCGTCGCCGACCCCGTCGCCGTCGGTGTCGTCCTGCGACGGATTGAACGCGGTCGGGCAGTTGTCGCAGAGATCCCCGGCCCCGTCTTCCTCCACGTCGGTCTGGTTCGGGTTGTTGTCGTCGGGACAGTTGTCGACGTTGCTTGCAATGGAGTCCGCATCGTCGTCGTGACACACCCCGGTATCGGTCAACATCGCGCCGGCAAAGAAGTTGGGGTTGTGGAAAACGTCGCACTGACCCTGCTCGAGGCCCTCGTTTCCTCCGATGCTGAGAGTCGCGTTCATGATGTTGTCGGGATCCGAGACGTGAACCAGGCCGATATTGTGCCCGTACTCGTGCCACCAGACGAGGTGCTCGATGAGCGACCCCGCACGCACGAGAATCATCGTATTGCCGGGGGTTGACGCGCAGCCGAGGATGTTGGAGTTCGGCGCAGCCGGACCCGAGCAGAATCGGATCATCCGTGCGACCTTGACGCGCGCGACGGGATTACCGAGCACCGCATCCCGTTCCTCGGCCGTGTCGATGACGTCCAGTCCGTCACCGGTCACGCCATAGGTCTGCAGGCTACCGGATCGGGAAAACGAAACACAGCAGGAGACATCGGTGCTGAAGTCCGCCGTCGCCGCTGCCAGCGACGCGCGATCCAGCAGCTCGTCGAGCGTCGAGTTGCTCATCGGGTTCGTCAACTCGACATGATTCGCATAGTCCAACCCGTGGTCGTGGCTGCTGGTTGCGGAATCGACCAGTTCCAGGAACGAGACCCGGCGATCGAGCCCCGACGGGTCGAGGTTTTCCGATGGGTGGGTCGACGACGCGGGCGAAGGCGCGGTGGCGGACGGCGCCGCGACGGACGGGGCGAGCCCGGCAAAGCGATCGAATTCCTGCAAGGGGCGACGCGCGGATTCGTTGAGGTTGATTCCGTGGACGCTCGTCGGGTCGAGGGCTTCGACCAGCACCTCGAGATGGGCGCGCGCCTCCGGGCGGCCGGAACGCGCCAGCCCCCACAGCGCCGAATCGACCAGGTTCCCCCGGAACGACTCCGTGAACGGGCCACCGTCGATCGCGCGGGCGAGCCTCCCCGAGCGGATACCGGGTGTGGTGGCATCGATCAAGTGCTGCAGGGCCGGCGGGCTCGCCTGCGCGGCGATTCTCCCGAGCGCCTCCGGAACGAGCAGGAGCGCCCTTTCCTCTCCAGGGGTCGATGCGGGGTCGCCCACCGGCGCCTCGATCAACCTCAGGAGCGGCTCGACCGCCCGCGCATCCGGGAGCTGTGTCAGGAACGCGACGACGTTGTCGCGCCGCGGAAAGCCGGGATCGCCGAGCAGGGGCAGCAACGCCTCCCAGCCGTCCGGACCGATGGCCTCCCGGGCGGTCCGCTCGCCGATCCCGTGGACGTAGGTGGCCAGGGCCGCCGTGCGAACTCGCTCCGCGGGCGTTCCGGATCGCGGATCGCGCGGATTCGTCTGGGCGGCGGCGACGGTGGCCGCGGACAACACGAGGACGGCCAGGGAGTTACGGACGCGGGGGGCGTTCATTAGGTCGAGTATAGTCTCGAGGCGGCCGGCGTCCAGTGGCGTCGTGAACACCGATTCTGCGCGCCGGGCGGACCCTTGGCGAACGCTCGAAGACGACCACCTGCCCGCAACCCCGGTCCAGCACCGACAACGGCGGCAACAGGATGCACAGGATCGCGCGGCCGCAGCCCATGACGGTGCTCCCTATAGCCCCTCGGCGTCCGCGTCCAGCGCGAGCCGAACGAACAACTCCGCACCGCGCGGCAGGACGGATTCGTCGATGTCGAACTCCGGCGAGTGATGCGGCGCGGTGATGCCCCGCTCCCTGTTGCCGGCGCCGACCAGGATGAAGGCGCCGGGACGTTCCTGCAGGAAGTAGGAGAAATCCTCGGCCGGCGCCATCGGTTTCGGCTCGATCACGTTGTGTTCTCCGAACACGGGCGCCGCGACCCGCCGGACCTTCTCGACCGCCGCCGGGTCGTTGACCGTCGCCGGGTAGCCGCTCTTCAGCTCGAACTCGGAGCGGCACCCGTTGGCCCGCGCCGCGTGCTCGATCACCTCCGCGGCCCGTCGCTTCAACATCTCACGCACGTCCGGGTCGAAGGACCGAAGGGTGCCTTCCATGACGGCGTCGTTGGGGATGATGTTGCTGACGGTTCCCGCGTGAAGCAGGCCGACCGAGACGACCGCGGGATCGATCGGGTCGACATTACGCGCGACGATCGTCTGGAGCGCCGTCACCGCATGCGCCGCGGCCACGATCGGGTCCCGCGTCACGTGGGGCGTCGCGGCATGCCCACCCTTGCCGAGGATTCGCGCCGCGAAGCTGTCCTGCGCGGCCATCATCGGTCCCGGCCGAACATGCACCGTTCCCGCCTCACACGGGCTCCACAGGTGCAGGGCGAACGCCGAGCCGATCTCGGTGAGATCCAGCACGCCCTGCTGGATCATCTTCTCGCCGCCGCCGTAGCCTTCCTCGCCGGGCTGGAAACAGAACAGCACGTCGCGCTTCAGCTCGCCGCGCCGCTCGGACAGGATCGTCGCGGCACCGAGCAGCATCGACATGTGGCCGTCGTGGCCGCAGGCGTGCATCCGGCCCTCGACCTGCGAGCCGTAATCGCGCCCCGCGACCTCGGTCAACGGTAGGGCGTCCATATCGGCGCGGAGCAACACACCCGGGCCCTCCGGGTTGTCGGCGCGCAGGATCGCCGCCATCCCGGTCTCCGCGATCCCTGTGTGAACCTCAAGGTCGAGCGCGTCGAGACGCTCCTTGACGTAGGCGGCCGTCTTGACCTCCTCGAATCCCAGCTCCGGCTGCCGGTGGAGATCGCGGCGCCATCCGACGATCGTCGGCGCCAGCTCGTCGGCGCGAGTCCTGATGGGATCGGCCATGGCCTATTCGAGCCGCTTGATGATGTGGTAGCCGAACGGGCTCAACTGGGCGTGAAAGCGCGCCATCCCGACCTCGCCGACTTCGAGCTTGAACGAGACGTCGCCGAAGCTCGCCGCCATGTCGTCGCGTTTCGACGCTCCCGGCTTCTGCGGTACGCCGCGGTTGACCATCGTGTAGATCCCCGGATGGCTGTCGTCGGTGTACTCCTGGACGAGCGCGTCGAAGTCCTCACCCGCCTCGGCGCGATCGAAGATCTCCCAGGCGAGCTTCTCGGCTTCCTTCTTGGTGCGCTCGACCGGCTTGTCGACCTTGCCCTTGAAGCTGATCAGGACGTGCTGGACGGTCACCACGTCGGGCATCTTGTTCTTTTTCTTTTTCTTCTTCTCCGCCACGGTGGCCGTCATCGTGACGGCGACGGCGAGCAAAGCCAGGATCGCGAGCAACGGCGGCAGGCGCATTTCGGGTCTCCCATGGGAATCGTGCCGGACCCATTTTTTCACCCGCCGCCATGGCGCGGCAAGTCCTGCCGGCGTTCCTGCTGGCACCGCCCCCCGGCTCCGATATAATCCGGTTTCGCCAACGAATAAGGACATCCCACCACATGGGCCGACGAATCACCGTGGGGCACAGCCCCGACCCCGACGACGCCTTCATGTTTCACGGCATCGCCTGCGGCAAAGTCGATACCGCGGGGTTCGAGATCGAGCAGCTGCTCGAAGACATCGAGTCGTTGAACCGTCGCTGTCTGGCGGCCGAGATCGAGGTCTCCGCCGTCAGCATCCATGCCTACGCTCACCTGACCGATCGCTACGCGCTAATGCACTGCGGTGCAAGCATGGGCGACGGCTACGGGCCCCGTATCGTGGCGCGCGAGCGGATCTCGCCCGAGGCGCTGAGAGGCAGCACGATCGCCGTTCCCGGCACGCTGACATCCGCGTTCCTGGCGCTTCAGCTTTATCTGGAGGAACCGTTCGAATACCGTGTCGTCCCGTTCGACCGGATCCTCGAATCCGTCCGTGACGGAGAAACGGATGCGGGCTTGGTGATCCACGAGGGCCAGCTGACTTACGGCGAGCACGGATTGTCGTTGGTCGCGGACCTCGGCGAATGGTGGGGCACCCGAACGGATGGTTTGCCGCTGCCGCTCGGCGGAAACGTCGTACGCAAGGACCTCGGCGACGAGACGATGCACACACTGACCCGTGTTTTGCGGGACAGCATCCATTACGGGCTCGAACATCGCGAGGAAGCGCTCGACTACGCGATCGACTTCGGGCGTGGGCTGGACCACGAGCTCAACGACGAGTTCGTCGGGATGTACGTCAACGACTTGACTCGCGACTACGGGGAGCGCGGCCGCCGCTCGATCGAGTCGTTTCTCGCCGCGGGCGCGAGGGCGGGTCTGGTTCCACCGCTCGACGGCTTGCAGTTCGTCGATTGATGTCGGGCAACCTACGCAGCGCCCTGCTCAGCAGCGGTGCCGTCATTGACGGCGCCTCGGGGCTGCCATTGCACTTCGGCGCTCCGAAGGCGGAGCTGCACGCGGCGCTCAACGTGTGTTCGGTGGCCGACCGGTCTCCGCTCGCCCGGTTGATCGGCGACGGCCCGGATCTCGCCGATCTGCTCAACCGGCTGTCGACCAACACGGTCGACGCGTTGAAGCCCGGAACGGGGGCCGCGACGGTCTTGACGACCGCCAAGGGCCGCATCGTCGAGCGGTTGTTCGTCACGCACCTGGGGACCCGGGGGCTGCTGCTGGTCGGCGGAAACGGAAGGGCACCGGCGATCCTCGAGCACATCAAAAATTTCACGTTCAGCGAGCAGACCGGTCTCCGCGACAGCGGCCCCGAGTTCTGTCTGCTCTCGGTGGGCGGTCCGTTGGCGCGGGAGGCGCTGACGACCGCGGGACTCGAGGTTCCGCCCCGGCTCGGCGCCGTCGAGGGTAGCCACGACGGGATTCCCCTGCACGTGCTGGGTCATGACGGGTACGCCTCCGACGGGTACGCCATCCTGGTGGCCAACGCACAGGCGGAATCGTTGTGGCAGGCCTTGGTGCTGGCGGTCTCCAAGGCGGACGGACGTCCGGCAGGAGAGCTCGCGCTCGAGGTCGCCCGCGTGCGGCGCGGGATCCCCGCGAGCGGTGCCGAGCTGACGGAGGATCGCAACCCGTTGGAGGCGGGGCTGTGGGATGCGGTCGCCTTCGACAAGGGGTGTTACGTCGGCC
>JBFFZZ010000069.1:0-12233 GCA_041568335.1 Candidatus Polarisedimenticolaceae bacterium
CGCGGCGTCGTGACGCGGGAGGGATCGTACTGCCGCGCCAGGAACTTGTTGGTCCGGTAGCACAGGAACCCGTCCGTGATCGGGTGGTCCGGATCCCCCTCGATCCGCGTGATGCGTCCGTTCTCGACCGTGGCGACGATGCCGCACGCATCGGGGCAATCGCGATCGCACATCGTCTTGACCCGCATGGGAGGAGTTTACTACCCGGAACGCTTTTTGGTGATAATGGAGTCGATGAGCTGGCTCAACCTGGTGTCGCTGGCGGGGTTCGTCACGCTGGGGGCGGTCGCCTGGCTTGCCGGCGGCCGCCGCCGCCCGTTCCCGAAGCGCCCGGTTCTCGGCGCCACGCTCCTGATGGCCGTGCTCGGGGTCGTCGTCTTCCTGGTGCCCCCGACGCGCATGGTGCTCCTGCGGGCCAACGACGTCGTCCTGGCCGTCCTCGGCGGCGCGAACGCCGGCGCGGAGTTCCTGTTCGGCCCGCTCGCGCTCGGCGCGGGCCAGTCGACCGACGCGGGTGAGCCCTCGATCGGCTTCGTGCTGGCGGCCCAGGTCCTGCCCGCGGTCGTCTTCTTCGCCTCGATCATGGCGATGCTCTACCACCTGCGGCTGCTGCAACCCGTGGTGCGCGGGCTCGGCCGTGTGTTCCACCGCACGCTCGGTCTGTCCGGCGCGGAGGCGCTCGCCGGGTCGTCCAACGTGTTCTTTGGCGTCGAGTCGGCGACGACGGTGAGACCGTACCTCGAGCGAATGACGCGATCCGAGCTGCTCACCGTCCTGACGTGCGGGATGTCGACCGTCGCCTCGACCACACTCGCGATCTACGTACTGTTCCTCAAGGACAGTTTCCCGCAGATCGCCGGTCACCTGATTTCCGCGTCGGTGCTGTCGATCCCCGCCGCGGTGCTCGTTTCGAAATTGATCCTCCCCGAGACGGAAACGCCCGAGACGATGGGCACCGTGCCTCCGGTCGCCGAGGGCGAGCGTCACCGGAACTCGATCGCCGCGCTGGCCGCCGGCTCATGGGACGGGTTGAAGCTCGCGGCGGGCATCTCGACATTGCTGATCGCGGTGCTCGGCGTCGTCGGGGTGCTCGACTTCGCGTTGTCCAAAATCGGCAGCATCGGCGGCGAGCCGCTCAGCTTCAGCCTGATCCTCGGCTGGATCTTCGCGCCCGTGGCCTGGCTGCTCGGTATCGAGTCCGCCGATACGCAGGTCGCGGGCCGGCTGCTCGGCCAACGCTTGATCCTCACGGAGATCCCGGCCTATCGCGAGCTCGGGGCGCTGGCGCAACAGGGCGCGGTGTCGGCGCGCTCTTTCGTGGTCCTGTCGTACGCGTTGTGCGGTTTCACCCACGTCGCGTCGATGGGTATCTTTGTCGGCGGCTTCGCCGCGCTGGCTCCGAGGCGGCGGGACGATTTAGCGTCGTTGGGTCCGAAGGCGCTGCTCGGCGCGGTCCTGGCCACGTTGATGACGGGTGCGCTCGCGGGAATCCTGTTCCACGGCCAGGCGGGTCTGATCGGCCGCTAGAGCGCGGTGGACATCGCGGTGGCGGTGCGTGTCCGGCGATCGAACCGATGGCAGACGTTGCGGACGAGCGTTCGCGCCTCGGGGTCCACGAGCAGACCGTGAGGCGTCTCGCGCAAGATGCCGCGCGCGATCAGGCCGCCCGTCGAACGCAGCTCACGCAGCTCCTCCTCGAAATAGTCTTCGAAGCGAATCGCATGGGCCCGTTCCACCTCGTCAAAGCGCACCTCGAGATCGCACATCAAGCGCTGAATGACGGTACGCCGTACCAGGTCGTCCTCGTCGGTCGGACAGCCCTTCTCGACGGGAAGCAAACCCTGGTCGAGCGCCCGCTCGTAGGCCGAGAGCTTCTTCACGTTCTGGACCAGTCCCCGGGGGAGCTCGCTGATCGACGACACGCCGAGACCGATCAGCGTCGAATCGCGCCGGGTGGTGTAGCCCATGAAGTCACGGTGGACGGTTCGTTGCGCGACGGCATGGGCCAGCGGATCGGTCGGCAGCGCGAAGTGGTCCAGGCCGACCTCGACATACCCTGCGTGAACCAACCGTTCCCGGGCGACCTCTTCGAGCCGGCGGCGCAGCCGGACGCCCGGCACGGTCGCCGGGTCGATCCGGCGCTGATTCGGAACGCGATCCGGCAGGTGGGCGTAGCCGTAGATCGCGATGCGATCCGGGCGCATCTCGACGACCGCATCCATTGTCTGGCCGACACGTCGTTCGGTTTGCAGCGGCAGCCCGTAGACGAGGTCGACGTTGACCGAATCGAAGCTCAACGATCGCGCGTTGCGGACGACGCGACGCGTGGTCTCCGCCGACTGCGTCCTGCCGATCATCGCCTGAACCGCCGGCGCAAAATCCTGGACGCCGATCGACAAGCGGTTGAAACCGAGGCGGCGCAACATACGCAGGTGATCCAGCGTCGTGACACGCGGATCCGCCTCGATGCTGATCTCGGCGTCCGGTGTGAACTCGAAGCCACCCCGGATTGCCTGCATCGCCAGACGCAGCTCCTGCGGGGTGTAGTAGGTCGGCGTCCCGCCGCCCCAGTGCATCCTTGTCACGCGCACGTTTTCGCCGAGCCGGTCGGCGACCGCCCGAACCTCACAACCCAGCAACTTGAGATAGGCCGTCGCGGCATCGTGGTGTCGCGTGGCGATCACGTTGCAGGCGCAGTACGTGCAACGTTCGATACAGAAGGGGATATGCGCGTAGAGCGCGATCGGGCCGTCGATTTCGGCGAGCCAGCGGGAGTACTCCTCCGACGTGAAGCCGGGAGCGAAACTGTGCGCCGTCGGATAGGAGGTGTAGCGTGGGACGGCGCGCGACGCCTCGTCGAGCCATCGATCAGCGCCTGTCTCCGCAGTACCGCTGCCGTACGGTGACATGGCGAGCGATCCCTCTAGACAAGTACTCACACGCCCAACCTACCCGAACGGCGATGCCGGGCCTATGGTGACTTCCCGTCCCGCGGATTCGGAAATCCCCTACGGAGCTCTAGATCTTGGTGGAGTCCGTGATCACGGCGTTCTTCGGCACGACGACGATCCCGTCACGGATGACCCAGGCGTCGCCGTCGGCTTCCTTGACCCCGTCCTTGTTGACGATGCGTACGTTGCGCCCGATGCGAGCGTTGAGGTCGATGATCGCGTCCTGGATCAGCGATCCCTCGCCGATGCCGACGGGCGGCACGTCGGACCCGCCGGGGGGTGGGTCTTCCTCGGCGCCCATGATCAACGAGCGCCGTACGGTGGCCTTGTTCATCGTGGTGCGGATCCCGATCACCGATTGCTCGATCGTCGATTCGAGGATCGTGGCACCACCGGCGAGCAGCGTGTCGTTGAACCGGCAACCGCGCAGCCGCGACCCCGGCAGGTAGCGTGGATGCGTGTAGAACGGCCACTCCTCGTCGTACCAGTCGAACGGCGGCTCGGGGAGCACCATGTCCATGTGCGCCTCGTAGAACGCCCGGACCGTCCCGATGTCGCGCCAGTAGCCGTCAAAGAAGTGGGCCTGGACTCGCGACTTCCCGACCGCGGCCGGGATGACCTCGCTCCCGAAATCGATGAGGTCGTTGTCGAGACACTCGACCAGGACGTCTTTTTTGAACAGGTAAATGCCCATCGAGGCGAGGTAGGGCCTGTCGGGACCGACACCTCGAGCCGCCAGTAGCTCGGGGGCCACCTTCATTCCCTCCCGCGCTTCGGGGGTCTGAGGCTTCTCACGGAACTCCAGCACCTTGCCCGTCTCGTCGACACGCACCGCGCCGAATCCGGCGATCTGCTCCTCGGAACAGGGCAGCACCGAGAGCGTGACATCCGCCTCGGCCTCCAGGTGGTCCCGCAGCATGGTCCGGTAGTCCATCCGGTACATGTGATCGCCGGCGAGAATCAGCACCAGATCACCGTCCAGGCCACAGAGCGTTCCGAGGTTGCGGCGAACCGCGTCGGCCGTTCCCTGGAACCAGCCATCGTGGACCGGGGTCTGTTGCGCGGCGAGCAGTCTCACGAACCCGCGCGAGAAGATGTCGAACTTGTAGGTCTGGTTGAGATGCCGGTGCAACGAGTTGGAGTTGAACTGCGTCATCACGAGCATCCGTTCCATGCCGGAGTGGATCGCGTTGCTGATCGGGATATCGATCAGCCGGTACTTGCCGGCGATCGGCACGGCGGGCTTGGCGCGCATGCGGGTCAGCGGATCGAGCCGTGAGCCGCGACCGCCTCCGAGAATCGCGACGATCACGTCGCGTGCTTTGTCGTTCCAATCCGACACGGGTCAGATCCTCACCGTCCCCTCGAACAGGTGCAGAGAACAGTCACGGCAGAATTTCTCTTCCTTGAGGTCGAGATCGGCGAGGTGCTTGGAGGCGGCCAGGATGCATTTGGGTTGGCTGCACTCCTTGGCGCCACGCAGACGCGCACCCATCCGCGCCATCTCCTTGACCAGACGGGAGCGCTGCTTGTTGAGGTCCGCGCTCCGTCGATAGAACGACTCTCGGAGTCGTCGGACAGAGGTGACCGCGAGTCCGGCCTGCGAGATCAACGCCGCGAAGACGCCGTCCGAGTTGGCCGTGAACAGATCGACATCGGTCACGAAAAGGTAGCCGTCGGTCTTGAGCGGCGGTTTGTCCTCCAGGGCTCCGTCGGCGCCCACCAGCGTGCCCGAACCGAGCTGCGGGGCCATCGAGCGCGCCGCTTTCATCAAATCCGCCGCGCGGAACTGCCCTCGCTCGGTGTCATGCGCGGCCTGGGGCACCGGGAGGCGGCCGCGGATCTCCAGCGGTGCCCGGAGCAGCCGTGCGACGCGAACGGTCGTCAAACGCAGTTCCTCGTCGTCGACCTTACCGACGGTGATGATCGCGATATGAAAAGCCGACACCGTTCCTCCGATTCCTCCACGGCGGCGCAGAGGGCGGTTCTTCTGAAAGTTCCCGTGCGGCCCCTATAATCCTCCCGATCGACCGCTCAGGGCAACCCCTGTTGCGGATGACGGAGGCCCCGTGGATCTGACGTCGCGTTCCGAGAGCCCCGAGAGCGAACGCATGGCCCGGGCATTGGCCGGTCTATCGACCCTGACGACCGACGATGCCGTCGCCCGGCTAAGCCAGGCGCTTGCGCGCGCGGCGGACCCGCAAACGTCGGGGGCCGAGGCCGAGCGGCTCGACCGGGCCGTCGTTCGTGCCCTGGCCGGAGGCATCGAGCCCGAACCGTGGCTCGCGTCGCTCGCGCTCGACGAGCTTGCGGGATTGTTCGACCGCGCGGTCGCCCGGTTACAGCGGGCGCCCGAGGCCGCGACGCCGAAGCGGACCGTGATGGACCTGCTCGATCTGCTGCGCCGACCGGCGTTCCTGATCCGGATCGATGAAGCCGATCGCAACGTCTGGGCGGACCGGTTCCTCGCCGGGATCGAGTCGGCGACGCTGACGGTCGGTCCCTTGTTCCGCCAACGCGCCGACAAGCTGGGGTCACGGGTCCTGTTCCGTTATCAGCGCTCCGGTCGCCCCCGAAACCTCACCTGGCGGCGCGCCCGCTCGCGAGTCGAGCTGATCGCGCGGGCCTTGCTGTCGTTGAGCGGCACGGCCGAACCGCGGCCGGTCGCGCTGCTCTCGGAGAATCGAATCGAGCTGGCCCTTGCCGACCTGGCGTGCCTGACAAGCGGTCTTTTCAACGTCCTCGTTCCGGCAAACTCGACCGATGCGGACGTGCGCTACATCCTCGGCCACTCCAAGGCGCACACGGTCATCGTGTCCAACCGCAAGCAGCTCACCAAGGTGATCTCGGCCCGGGAGGAGCTCCCCGACCTGCACTACATCGTCGTAATGGACCCGCTCGACCGGATACCCGACGGGGTGACGTCCTGGGAACAGCTCATGTCGCGAGCCGAACAGGTCCCCGCAAACGTCCCGGAGGAGCGCGGTCTCGCGGTGCGACCCGACGCGCTGGCCACCGTGATGTACACGTCGGGTACGACCGGGACTCCCAAGGGCATCCTGTTCACCCAGCGGAGTTTGGTCTTCAAGCGGTTCGCTCGAGCGCTGGCCCTGCCCGAGATCGGCGAGGACGACGTGTTCCTCTGCTTCCTACCGTTGTTCCACACGTTCGGCCGCTTCCTGGAGATGCTCGGCTGTATCTTCTGGGGCTCGACCTACTGCTTCCTGGACAACCCATCGCCGCGCGCGCTGGTGGCGGGGATGCGGCGTTACCGGCCGACCGTCTTCATCAGCGTTCCCAAGAAGTGGATCCAGCTTCACGAGATGATCACCGCTCGCGCGGATCCGGTCGGGGCGAGCGATGAGGAGCTCCGGGCGGCGACCGAATCGGTCACCGGAGGGCGGCTGCGCTGGGGCCTGTCGGCGGCGGGACATCTCGATTCCGACATCTTCCGTTTCTTCCAGCACCAGGGTGTCGAACTGGTCAGCGGCTTCGGGATGACCGAGGCGACCGGCGGGATCACGATGACCCCTGTCGGGGACTACCGCGACAACTCGCTGGGCATCCCGCTGCCGGGGATCGAGACCGCCATCGCCGAGGACGGCGAGATGCTGGTCCGCGGACCGTACGTGATGGCGGGTTATCTCGACCCGCCCGATGGGGAGCCCTCCTTCGATGCGGACGGTTGGTTCCACACCGGCGACCTGATGGAGGTCGACCGCGACGGGCACCATCGGCTGGTCGATCGCAAGAAGGAGATCTACAAGAACATCAAGGGTGAGACGATCGCTCCGCAGCGTATCGAGAACCTGTTCCGCGATCTGGAGGCGGTCGGCCGCGTCTTCCTGGTCGGCGACCACCGCGAGTTCAACACCGTTTTGTTGTGGCCCAACCCGGACTATGCGGGGATGGATTTCCGCACGGCCGCCGAGTCCGAGATCCGCGATCATTTCCGATCGCTGGTCGTCTCGGTCAACAAGTTCCTCGCCCCCTACGAACGTATCGTCGACTTCGCGATCATCGATCGCGATCTCGATCCCGAGCGAGGCGAGCTGACCGAGAAGGGCACGCCGCGCCGCAGTAGGGTCGTTCGTAACTTCGCCGAGACGATCGGCCTGCTCTACCGCCGTACCAACCTGGAGGTCGGCGACGTCGAGCTGACGCTGCCCAACTGGCTGTTCCAGCGGCTCGGGCTCACCGCGCAGGACATCCGTATCGGCGACGGCAAGCTGCTGCTGCCGTCACGCGGATCGTCCCTCGTCGTCGAGCGGCATTCCGACGATCTCGTGCAGATCGGCTGCTGCTACTACCGCCACCCCAAGGGTCCCGTGAACCTCGGGGCATTGCTCTATTCGCCGCGTCTCTGGGTCGGCAACGAACAGCTCGTCGACTTCGTCGATCTCGAGCTCAACGAACGCCACCGGGCGGGCCGAACCGAGGAAGGGATCCGGTGGGAAGGCCGCGCCAGGCCTTACAGGGTCACCCCGCAGGACAGCGACGCGCTGGCGGCGGCCGGGCAGGTGCAGCAGCACGACCTGCTGCAACTGGATCTGGCGGCGCGTATGCTCTCCTCCGAGGAGCGCAGTCACGCGCTGGCCGCGGTGCAGCTGCTCGAGCAGATCCTGGATGAAGAGGACGGCCCGCACATCGAACCGGCCCGCCAGGTGCTGGGCCGCGCCGCGTTGGCCGGCTCGCTCGACGTGCGTCGCGTGGCCTTCCGCGTGCTGGTGGCCAACGAGCACGACAACCGTTTCGAAGAAACGCTGCGGCTGTTTTTGACGCCGGCCTCGCCGCTGCTCGACGAGGGGACGCGCGACGCGCTGTGCGGGCAGAGCTTGTCCCCGGCGCGCCTGGCCGCGTTTCAGAATCTCGCACGGGAAATCTGTTTCTCGGAGGACAAGGGCAGCGAGTATGACGAGCTTGCCGGCTCTTTGTTAACGGTCCTGGCCGCCTACGGTGCGGCGCATCCGGTGTGTTACCGGCCGATGCGGACGTTCCTGGTGCGCGTCAACCTGCTCGCACCGAAGGAACCGGTGCGCGAGCTCGCGGCCGCCGCTATCCTTACGTTGCGCAGCGGCTTCCGGGCCTGGCTGGGACCCGCGACGCGCATTTCGGTCGATCCCGAGACCGGCCAGGAATACGGCTGGACCCAGGTCGTCGCGTTCGACGATGACGTCCCCGCCGCCGACCGTCCGCGTCTGCTCGCCGCGATCCGCGACACGGCGATGCTGCGCGAAGCGGTGTTCCTGTTCTCCACAGGGGTTCTGATCCGGCTCAGCGACATCCCGCCCGGCGGCGTCTGGATCCGTCTGCTGGGAGAGCGGCACGGCAAATCCGTCTATCGCGTCACGATCCAAACGCGGTATCAGGGGGCCTACGACGTCGCCGTCAACGTCAACCACGACCTGACCGAGTACGAAGTGCTCGAGGAGATTCACTGGTTGATCGTCAGCGGCGCGTCCCAGGCGGGCCCTCCGCTGGTGGAGGACTTCGGCGGTTACTGGGCCGAGCACGGAATGTGGAGCGAGGAGTTCATCTCGGGCGAGACGCTGTCGCGCGCCATGTTGCGGCTGTCCAAGCGCGACGATGGGCGGTTGAGCGACCAGTGGCCGTTCCTGGCCTGGACCGCGCTCTCCGCGTGCGTCGACTTCTGGCAACGATCGGGCCACCGATGGGAGCTCGACGACCCCGGGATGCACAACATCGTCGTGCCCAGCGACGACTACATGACGGGGGTGCGGATCGTCTCGGTGAGCGCGCGCCGGCCGCACAGCGGGCTCGATTCCATGATCCGGGCGTTGCGCGAGAAGTTCATCGATCCGGCGGTCGAGGCCTACCCCGTGCTGGAAGGCCGCGTCGGTTGGGACGTGATCTTCTCCGCGATCCTGGAGATCGTCGGCGAGGACGAGGGGATCGCGCAGTTCGAGACGCTGCTCGAGGGGCGCAAGGACATCGACGACGATCCGATGTTGACGGCGTTGTCGAGCTTTCTCGGGGTCGTGCGCATGCGCGGGTTCCTCCCGCGGCGGCTGTTCTTCGCGGCCAAGCGCTACCGCCGCTGGGAGAATCTCGGGGAGGAACCGACGCCGGAGGCGCGCGCCAAGACGATGAACGAGCTGTACGACACCTACGGCCTCACCGCGCTGGTCAAGGATTATCCCGAAACGCGCGTGCGTTTCTTCCGCGAGACCGTGTTCCGCGAAGCCGGCGAGGCGCTCGCCGACGGGCTGGAGGAGCTGATCGCCAAGCTCCGCAGCGGCGAACTGGTCGGCGACGAGCTGATCGACGCGGTCGCCGATCTACGCTCGCGGCTCGAGCTCGACGCCGACGAGGATTACTTCCTCACGCGGCTTTCGTTCCCCTACCTGCGGCCCGAAGACCGCGCCGACTTCGTCCACAGCCATCTCGGCGATCAGAGCGAGATGGTCGTCAACGTCGAGGACCTCGACGGCAACCGTTTTCGTATCCGGCATGCCCTGACCCCCAAAGAGGTCGAGCGTTTGCACGGGTTGTTCCGGGCGGCCAAACTGGATGTACGCTTCCGGCTGGAGCACCGCTTTCTCGTGGCGATCAACGACCGGGGTCAGATCCTCGGCGGGATCTACTACGAGATCGAGGAGGGCGGGCAGTCCGCGCACCTCGAGAAGATCGTCGTCGCGGATCCCTACCGACGCAAGGGGGTAGCCGATCGATTGATGAAGGAGCTGTTCAACCGTCTCCGTTCGGCCGGTGTCCAGACCCTCACCACCGGGTTCTTCCGGCCGCAATACTTCTACGGGTACGGCTTCAGCATCGAGAAGCGCTACGCCGGGCTGGTCAAGAGCCTGGTCGAAGACGAGAAAGAGCCCGAGTCCAACCGCGGCGAGGCGGTCTAGACCGGGAAGGAGCGAACGGCATGGATCGCAGAAAGTTTCTGGGTGCCCTCCCTGCGGGCGCCGGCCTCGCCTTGGCCCACCAGCAGGTCGCGCAGATCCCCAAGGACGGTGAGAAGCGACCGTCACCCGTGCACGACCTGTATCCCAGCCAGGACCCGGAACAGGTCAAGGAGATCGTCGGCGTCGCGCACTCCGACGTCGATCGCGTGACCGCGATGGTCGAGAAGAAGCCGGAGCTCGCCAAGGTCGCGTGGGACTGGGGCTTCGGCGACTGGGAGTCGGCGCTCGGCGCGGCGTCGCACATGGGGCGTCGTGACATCGCGAGCGTGCTGATCGCGCATGGTGCGCGCCCCAACCTGTTCACCCACGCGATGATGGGCGATCTCGACGTGGTCAAGGCGGCGATCGAGGCGCGACCGGGGATCCAGTCGATCCCCGGGCCGCACGGGATCACGTTGCTGGGTCACGCCAAGGCCGGCGGTGAGGAAGCCGCGGGAGTCGCGGAGTACCTCGCGAAGCGCGGGGATGCCGATCCTCGAGCGACCAGCCTCGACACCGACGCCGAGCAGCTCGAGCTGTACCTCGGCGAGTACGTGTTCGGCGACGGCAAGAACGATTACTTCGAGCTGTTTTTGAACAGTCGCGGGTCGCTCTCGATCAAGCGCGGCGATGCACCGTTCGGTCGCGTCCTGAACCGCGTCGAGGATCACGGCTTCGCGCCCGGTGGTGCGCCTTCGGTACGTGTCCGCTTCCGTCTGCAGCGAGGGTCCGTGATGGGTCTGTCGATCCACGACCCGGAGCCGATCGTCGGGGCGCGAAAACTGGGCTGACCCGTGACCTTCGGCCGCCGTTGACCGAGGACAGCGCGGAGGCCGTATAAAGTGATCGATCATGAGCCCTGAGGCTACATGCCCGGAGTGCGGCGCGAAGCTGACCGAGGAGCAGGCGCGCGAGGGGGTTTGTCCGCGTTGCGCGATGCGGCTTGCGCTGGACGGCGCCGACACCACCCCGACCGCACCGTCCGATCCCGGCCAATCTCCGGGCGGCGAAGGCCTCCCCGATCGAATCGGCCCGTACCGCGTGATCCAGTCGATCGGCGAGGGCGGCATGGGCGAGGTCTTCCTCGCCGAGCAGAGCGAGCCGATCCGGCGCTCGGTCGCGTTGAAGGTGATCAAGCGCGGCCTCGACACCAAGCACGTCGTGGCACGGTTCGAGGCGGAGCGTCAGGCGCTCGCCGTGATGGACCACGTCGCGATCGCCAAGGTGTTCGATGCGGGCGTGACCGACGACGGCCGGCCCTACTTCGTCATGGAGTTCGTCCAGGGCGAGCCGATCACGGCTTACGCCGATCGCAAGCGACTCTCGCTCCAGGAGCGGCTCGACCTCTTCGCCAAGGTCTGCGCCGGCGTGCAACACGCGCACCAGAAGGGCGTCATCCACCGCGATCTCAAGCCGTCGAACGTTCTGGTCACGCTGCAGGACACGGAGCCGATCCCCAAGATCATCGACTTCGGCGTGGCCAAGGCGATCTCCAAGCAGCTCACCGAGCAGACGCTGTTCACAGAGATGGGCATCATGATCGGAACGCCGGAGTACATGTCGCCGGAGCAGGCGGACGTCTCGGCGCTGGACGTCGACACCCGCACCGACGTCTACTCGCTCGGCGTGATGCTCTACGAGCTGCTGACCAGCGCCTTGCCGTTCGATTCGAAGGAGCTGCGGCGCGCGGGCTACGAGGAGATCCGCAGGCGCATCCGCGAGGAGGAGCCGGCGACGCCGAGCTCGAAGGTCTCGACTCTGGGCGAGGGGGCGACGAACGCCGCCGAGGCCAGGCGCGTCGACATCACCTCGTTCCGGCGCGCGCTGGAGGGCGACCTCGACTGGATCGTGTTGCGCGCGCTGGCCAAGGAGCCCGACCGGCGTTACGGCTCCCCCTCGGAGTTCTCGGCGGACATCCGGCGCTACCTGGAGGACGAGCCGGTAGTGGCAAGGCCACCGAGCGCGGCCTACAGGACGAAGAAGTTCATCCGCCGCAACAAGCTCCTGGTCGGCAGCGCGGTGATCGTGCTCGTGACGTTGATCGCGGGGATCGCCGCCACGACGACCTTCGGCCTGCGCGAGGCGCGTCAGCGCAGAGCCACCGCGGCCGCGCTCGAGGACGTGCAAGAGGTCGTCGAGTTCCAGGAAGGCATGCTTCGTGACATCAACGCCGAGGAGATGGGTCGACGCCTGGTCTCCCGCCTACGGAGCCGCATCGACCGGCCGGCCCAGGCCGAGGCGTTCGACCGCTCGCTGGCCGGGGTCAATCTCACGGATGCCGCGCTCGATTTGCTCGACGAGGAGATTCTTGCCGCCGCCGCCGAGGAAGCCGGGGAGCGTTTCGCGGAACGGCCGGTGGTCGAAGGCC
>JBFFZZ010000070.1:0-11896 GCA_041568335.1 Candidatus Polarisedimenticolaceae bacterium
CACCGGCACGGTCACCGTCAACCTGCCCGAGGACATCGTCGCCGGCGACACCTTCTCCGGGACGGTCGTCGCCGAACCGGACGGCGACAACGAAAAGAAAAAGGACAAGAACCGCGAGGAGCTCGTCGGGTACCTGTTCGAGCTGGGCGAGCAGGCGCGCGGGTCGGTCGGTGACGGCCGCCTGAAGCTCGACGTGCCCGAAGGTTCGAGGGCCTCCACGGCGACGTTGATCCTGCGCGAGGTCAAGAAGGGCAAACCCGGCCGCGAGGTCGGCCGCGTCGAGATCCCGATCCGCGAAAGCGCGCCCGAGATCCCCGATTTCCGATTGCCGACCCTCGCGCAACAGAACGTGCCGCTACGCGTCGCCGGTCCCTTCGACGGCGACCTCGACTCCTCCGCGCTCAGCGTCGGCGGCCTCGACGCCCTGCCGCTCGCCGAATCGCCGCGCGGCGCGATCTTCCGTTCTCCGCCGGGGGTTACCGGTGTGGCCCCGATCACGCTGAGCGAGCGCGGCGAACCCGTTGCCGAAGGCGAGATCCGCAACATCGCGACGAACCTGTCGGCCCCCAAGGCCAACCTCGCCGCCGGGGAGTCGACCACGCTGACCACGCGAGTCACCGGGCTCGAGGACCTCGACGAGGAGATCCCGCTACGCGTGCGCTTCTGGCCACCGTCGAACATCAGCGTGCAGGGCGGCTACGATCACATCAAGACGATCCGCCCCGAGGATGTCGGGCCCGACGGGTCCTATTCGTTCGGCGTGCGGGTCACCGGCGTCTCGCCCGGCGGCTGGGGCGCGTCGGCACGGCTCGAGGTGCCCGAGCCGGATACCTCCGTCGTCGATCGCTACGTGCTCGTGCTCGACGGGAAAGCCGTCGGTGAGATCGAGCCGGTCAGCGGGATCGGCCCCACATCCGCGCCGGAGCGATCGCTGTCGTTCAACGCCGGGCTGGGGTTGTCCCAACCGTTCTACGATTGGATCCGGGCGAACTTCGACGGACCGCGGCGACGCGACGGCCAAATCGTGGGCGTCGATGCCGCCGGCCGGGGCCTCGAGTCGACCGATTTTCGTCAGGCGTACATCGAGTCGATCAAGTTCCCCGCGCTGGACGGAAACGACACGTCGCCAGCGTACATGACGATCGGGGTCAAGGCCGCGGTCAAGAGTTTCCAGAAGAAAAACTCGCTGAAGGCAGACGGTGTCGTCGGTCCGAAGACGAAGAAATGGCTGTGCTCGAACTTCCGGCTGGAGCTCGGCGATCTGCCGGTCGAGCGCGTGGCCAAGATCGACAGCTTCACCTGGAAGCAGAAGGTGACGCGGGACGAAGTCGGATCATCCCGCGAGCCGATGAAGGAGCCCGCACCGGTCGAGACCCCCGACCTGAAAGTGCACATCAGCGGTGCCGATGCATCCTCCTGGGAGCGCTGGCACCGCGCCTTCTACATCATCGATCGTAGCCGGGCCAAGGGGACGGATCCCTCACCGGATGCACGGCTCGTGTTCCTGGGCCCCGACGGCAACGACGAGCTGGCAACCGTCGAGTTCCACGACACGACGTTTTCTTCCCTGGAAATGCGCAACGACCCATCGACCGGCGACACCCGCGAGGTGTCGATCGAGCTGGTCGGCCCCCGTCTGAACCTCAATCGCTAGAAGGAGACGATCATGCGCCCCACGATCGCTGTTGCGGCAGTCTTTCTGGTCACCCTCGCGGTGATCCCAACCGAGGCGGGCGTCTACATGAAGCTCGGCGACATCGACGGCGAATCGACCGCGGCCGACGGCCACAAGGACTGGATCATCATCGAGTCGGTCTCCGCGCGGATGGACATTTCTCCGAGGTCCGTCGCCGCGGGAGCGACGCAGCCGCGCGCCGACCTGACCCACGACGACTTCGTCCTGACCAAGAGTGTCGACGCGGCCAGCCCCAAGCTCGCTGAGGCCGTGTGCAAGGGCAAGGTCTTCCCCAAGGTCGAGATCGAGATGACCTCATCCTACGGCGGGGCCCGCGCGACGTACCTCAAGTACGAGCTGAAGAACGTGATGGTGACCAGCTACAGCGTCAACGCGAGCGGGGCGGACGCCGTCCCGGTCGAGAACTTCACGCTCAACTTCGAGGAGGTCAAGGTCTCCTACGACCCGCAGGGCATGAAGAGCAAGTCGAAGGGCAAGGTCGAGGCGCAGTGGAAGGTCGAGGAAGGGGAGAAGTAGGCACGGGGACGAACCTCACCCCGGTCTAACCCTTGATCTTGCAGTCCGGGAGCAGCTCTTTGAGCCGTTCCAGCTCGCCCGGCGCCAGCGGGTTGTCCTTGATCTTCAGCGTCTTGAGGTTGGACAGGTTGCCGATCGAATCGGGAAACCGTTCGATCTTGTTTCCGCTCAGGTCCAGCATCTCGAGGTGTTTCAGGTCGCCGATCGCCTCGGGCACCGTGACGAAGCCGTGCTTGGGCATGCGCAGCTGGTTCAAGTGCGTCAGCTCGCAAACCCGGACCGGGAACTCGTCGAGCTTGTTGCCGTAGGGCATCAGGAACAGGTAGAAGCCCTGGGTCGCGGTGCGGCCGACCTGGCGCTCGAACGGGTTTTCCTCACCGGCCTCGATCGCGGCCTGGTGCTCGTCTTGTTCCTCGATGTGGGCGATCACCGCATCACCGATCGAGGTCGAAGCATGTTCCGCACGCAGACGCGCGAGCTCCGACGTCGGGAGCAACCGCACGGGCACCTGGCCGCGAAAGCGTTCCACCGAGAGTCGCAGCTGCTCGAGCTCTTCGGGATCCGTCGGCAGGTCCGGGTTCTTACCGCCACGGTGCTTGCGCTCGCGCGCTCGCTGCATCAGGTCCCGGGTTCCCGTTCCACCCGACCGCGAGGTCACCATGCTGGAGTAACGCTGCGACTTCTCCAGATTCTTCACGGACGCCGTATAGTCACCGAGCACGAGCTGGGCGATGCCCACGCTCTCGTGGAGCTTCACGCTGACCTTGCGGTTGATCCGCGCCTTCTTGTCGTTGAGATCGCTCTCCTGCAGCGCCGCTTCCCAGATCTCCACCGCGCTCCACAGCTCCTTCTCACCGGCGAGGCCGTTCTCATAACCCCGCTTGGCGAGGTCGAAGGCGCGGTTGAGGTCGCTGTAGTCGTGGGTCTTGTCCTTGAAGCGATAGAGCGGCACGCGCTCCTCGAGCACGTTGAAGAACAACGCCTCGTCCATCGCTCGATGCGCGGCTTGTGTGAAAAATTCGGCGACGCTCTCTTCGATGCTGCGCTCGATCGTGATCATCTTGCCCTTGAAATCTTCCTCGAGGTTCGGTTTGAACCAGTAGCGACAGCGGTCGTGGCCGAAGCGCTCGTTCGACTCGAACGAGGACAATCGGTCGGTGTGGATCACCCGGCCCCCGCCATCGCGGATCACGACGACACCGGAGCCGGCCTCGAACGGGATCTCGTAATAATGTGTCGGGAGCTCGACCGCGTCCTTGATCTTGTTCTTGCTCCGCTCGGGCGTGCACCAGCTCTTGGTGGTACGGAGGACCGGCTCGCCGATCTCCACGTCGCCGAAGGCGACCTCGGCCCGGAGGCCGTTGAAGTCGACCACGGCTACGTTGACCAACGGCGGTTGCACCGCGCGGATCTTGACCGTCTCGCGATCGACGTTGACGGCGAGCGCAGACGAAACACCAAGGGCAAAAACGAGGCCGGCGGCCGCAAACGGACGTTTCATGATCCGGAGTCTCCCTGCGGCCGAATCTAGGGAGCGCTTCGCCGCGAGGCAACCCGTCCTATTTCGCGGTCAGGGGCCAGACCCAGGGGAGGAGGAGCATGGTGACGATCAGCACCAGGATCGTCAGCGGGACGCCGATCTTGACGTAATCCTTGAAGCGGTAGCCGCCGGGGCCCATCACCAGCAGGTTGGCCGGGTGCGAGATCGGGCTGGTGAAGCTGGCCGACGCCGCGATCGCCATCGCCATCATCGACGTCTGTGGCGAGATGCCCATGTCGGCCGACGCCTTCAACACGATCGGCGCCATCAACACGACCAGCGCGGCGGTCGGGATCACCATGGTGGCCACCGCGGTCACGAGGTACAGCCCGACGATGATGCCCCAGGGTCCGAGCGAGCCGGCGGCATTCAGCACGCCCTCGGCGATCAGGTTCGCGGCGCCGGTCTCCTGCATCGCCAATCCCAGCGGCAGCATGCCGGCGATCAGGAAGATCGAGCGCCACTCGACCGCGCGGTAGGCCTCCTCCATCGTCAGGCAGCGCGACAACACCATCAGCGTCGCCCCGCCGATGGCGGCGATCGCGATCGGCAGGACGCCGAGCAACACCGGGGCGAGCACCGCGGCCATGATCAGCACGGCGAGCGGCGCCTTTTCGTTGCGCACGACTTCGCGCAGCTTTTGCGTCAGCACGATGAAGTCCGGCTCGGCGGTCAGCAACGCCGCGCGCTCCCGCTTGCCGAACAACAGCAACACGTCGCCGAAGCGCAGCTCCATGTCCCGTAGCCCCGAGCGATGGGCCTGACCCTCGCGCAGGATCGCCAGCGCCTGGAGCCCGTAGCGTGCGCGGAACTCGAGTTGCGGCAATGTCTTGCCGGCCAGCCGGCTGCGCGGCGCCAACGTCGCCTCGACGAGGCCGACCTCGTCGGACTCCAGCGCCTGCAACCCGCGCGCCGAACCGCTCTCGATCTCGAGGTCCTGCAACCCGCGGAACACGTCGAGATCCTCCGGCTTGCCGCGTACGAGCAGCCGGTCGTCCGCCCGCAGCACCTCATCGGGTTCCGGCAGCAGGTAGGCGTTGTCGGCGCGGATGATGCCCAGCACCCCGAGCGCCAGCGCGTCGCCGAGCCGGCTCTCGTTCAGGCTCTTGCCGATCAGCACCGACTCCTTGGGGACACGCACGGCGAAGAGTCGTTCCTGCAGTTGATACTGTTCCGCGAGGCTCTCCGTGGGTTCGTGAACACTGGCCTCGAATTCCTTGCAGTCGCGCAGGGCGTCGATCCTCATCTTGTGTCCCTGCGCCAGCAGCCGGTCGCCGGCTTTCAACGGCACCTCCGCGAGCCCGGACAACAGCACGTCGCCCTCGCGACGCAGCGCCAGCACGATCACACCGAAACGGGTGCGGAAGTCGGTCTGTCTGAGGTTCTTCCCGATGAGGTCGCAGTCGGGCGCGACCTGCAGCTCGGCCAGCTCGACACCGCCGAACACGAGGCTCTCGAGACCCAGGTCCGACTGCTCGATCACCAGCTCGCGCCAACCGCGCAGCTCCTCGAGGCGATCGACGTGTCCCTCGACTTCCAGCCGGTCGTCCGCCTGAAGGACGAAGTCGCCGCCCGGTGTCGTGAACACGCGATCCCCGCGAAGGACGGCGAAAACGTTGAGTCCGGTCGCCAAACCAAGCCGGCTCTGTTGCAACGTCTTGCCCACGAGCGGCGACCCGCGCGAGATACGCACCTCCAGCGTCGTCTCCTGCAACGCATAGTCGCCCTCGACGTTGGGCCCGCCGGCAGTCGATTCGCGGCCCGGGTCGCGTTGCGGCAACCAGTGCCGCGCCACCAGCGCAAAGAACACGACGCCCGCCAGCATCACCGCCCCACCCACGGGCGCGAAGTCGAACAGCCCGAACGGCTCGCCTCCAGCGGCGCGCAGCGCCTCGCTGACGAGCAGGTTGGGCGGTGTGCCGATCAGCGTCGTGAGCCCGCCGAGCAACGAGCCGAACGCAAGCGGCATCAGCAGCCGCGATGGGGGCCGCTCCGTGCGCCGCGCGACGTCCATGACCACCGGCAGCATCAGCGCGGCGACGCCGATGTTGTTCATGAACGCCGACAGCACGCCCGAGGTGAGCATGATGATCGCCACGAGACGGATCTCTCCGGTCCCGGCGAGCTTGAGCACCTGGCGGCCGATCACGTTGGCCACACCGGTCTGGGTCAACCCCGCGCTGAGCATGAACATGGCCCAGACGGTGATCACCGCAGGATTGCTGAAACCGGAGAGCGCCTCGTTGGGACCGACGAGCCCGCTGATCGCCAGCGCCGCGAGGACGAGCAGCGCCGTGACGTCCATGCGGATCCACTCGGTCACGAACAGGACGAACGAGACGACCAGGATGCCGAGCACCAACCCGATGTCGAACGTCATGCGCTAATCCCCCGCAGCAACAAGTTTAGCTTCAACGTCGTCAAACCAGTTCTGAACGACACGGATCTCACGGATCTCCGGGACGGGATCGCGCACGATCATCAGGAAGCGCTTCCCGTCAGGGGACACGTCGTAGTTGGAGATCCAATCCAGACGGCCCATGGAGAAATCGCCCTCGAACAACGATTGTGCCTGGCCGATGGTCACCTCGGGACCGAGGCGGATCGGGACCGCCATCATTCGCGTGCCCTCGACGTAGAACAGCTCCGTGCCCGCACGGTGCCACGTTGGGCCGATGCCGCCCGCCGTCGAGACCTTTTTCTTACCCCCCCTTCCGGAAAGGGGTTGGAGGTAAACTTCGTGCTGCCCGGATTCGTCGGAGACGTACGCGATCCACTTGCCATCCGGCGAAATCCGCGACGAGTGCTCCTCAAAGCGGGTGTCGATCAAGGGCGTCGCATCACCGGTTTCCAGATCGACCTTCTTGACGTCCTGTCCGCCGTCCGCTGCGAAATGCATGTAGGTCATCGTCGAACCGTCCGGTGTGAACGAGTTGCAGAAACCCCACTCCTCGTGCTCGAAGACCCTTCGCGGCTCCGATCCGTCGTTCGTGGATTGAAGGTACATCTGCGGCGCCCGGTCAGTCTGTCCGACGGCCGAGTAGCAGATGTCGTCGGTCCCACGGCGCCAGATCGGGAAGATGTTGCGGTTCCCGAACGTGATCCGTGCCAACGCCCCACGGTTGAATTCGTAGATCCAGATGTCGTCGTTGATCTCCTCGATGGAAAGGAGAGCGCGTGTGCCGTCCGGCGAAATGCTCGGGTAGCGGAACGGCCGGGACTCCTCGATCACCGGCTCGGTGTTCCCGAAACGATCGACCCAAACCAGCCGGCCGGATTGCCACGCATAGATCTCACCCGGTACGTAAACCAGGGTCCCGTCCATGGCAAGACCGAACGATGCCGAGCCGGTGTTGGCATCGGTCATGATCTCGCCCAGGACCTGCGTCACAGGACCGACGGTCTCCCAGCGGTCGGTATCGACACGCACGGCCAGCAGCTCGCCGCCGCGAACGTAGACGAGGATGCCGCCGGGTAGCAGGCGGCCGGCGTAGCCCCCTTGCGTGAGGATCTTCCGTGACCCGTCGGCCGGATCAAACACCTCGATTCGCGCATCATCATAAGAGCGTGCGTCGGTCGGCACGACCGTGATCAGGAGCCGGCTCCGACCCGGCAACGGCTGAGTCCAGTTGTGGACTTGCTCCACCTTCCCATCGACGACAGAGAGTTCCTCGAAGGTTCCATCGTCGACCGAAACGGAATACAACCCCGACTGCTTGGAGGGGGTCATCAGGATCCGATCGGGTCGCGTCCACTTGAAACCACGGACGACCGGTGTGCTCACCGAAACCCGCAAGGGTACGCCGCCCGAGACGGCCACCTTCTTGATCACGTTCCCCTGGAGAAAACCGATCCAGCGGCTGTCCGGCGAGAAGAACGCGGTGACCGCGTCTTCGGTGTCAACGATCGCTTTTACCTCGTGGGAATCGATGGCGCGCAGGTAAAGCCGGGAGCCGTCGCCCTCCGTTCCGACGAAGACGATCCAGCGGCCGTCCGGTGAGATGTCGATCGAAGGCAACTCGCCGTGGTTCACCGTCACCCCTTCGGGTAACGACACGGAGAGCACCGCACCCCGCACGTGCCCGGCAGCAGGTTTCTCGCCGATGAGCACGAGCCACCAGCCTGCCGCGGCGACGATGATCGCGAGCGCGGCTACCCACTGCCAGGCCTTACCTCCACGATCGACCCTGCCGCCGTCGCGAGCCTCGTTCGCCCCTTGCATACAATCTTCGATCTCGAGCGCGGCATCACCGATGTCGCGAAGCCGGCGCCGGGCGTCCTTACGCAGGCAGCGCCGGATCAGGTTCACGATCGGCGTCGGTGTGTCGGCCGGCAGCGAGCCCAGGTCCGGCTCGAGCTCGAGCACCTTGGCCAGGGTATCCGGCACCGTCGCGCCGAGAAAGGGCGACGACCCACCCAGCAACTCGAGCATCACGCAGCCGAAGGCCCAGACGTCCGTACGCTTGTCGACCTTCGCGCCGCGCGCCTGCTCGGGGCTCATGTACGCCGCCGTTCCGAGGATCCTCCCGGCGAGCGTGCCGGACGAGGTCACCGTCGGGGAGAGCGAGGGATTCCCGGCGGGGCTCGCCGTTTCTTCCACCGTCTTGGCCAGACCGAAATCGAGCACCTTGACCACGCCCTCGGGTGTGAGACGCACGTTGGCCGGCTTGAGATCGCGGTGCACGATCCCTCGTTCGTGGGCCGCCTCGAGCCCGGCGGCAATCTGGGCACAGATATCCAGGGCTTCGGCTTGCGGAAGCGGCCCGCGGGCAACGCGCTGCGCCAGATCCTCGCCCGGGACCAGTTCCATCACCAGGAAATGCGTCCCGTCGGCGCGCTCCAGCCCGTGAACCTGCGCGACGTTGGGGTGATTCAACGCCGCGAGCGACCTGGCCTCGCGCTCGAAGCGGGCCAGCCGTTCGGTGTCGGCGGCAACCTTCGTCTCGAGGATCTTGATCGCCACGTCGCGATTCAGCTTGGTATCGAACGCCTTCCAGACGACACCCATCCCGCCCTCGCCGATCTTCTCGACGAAGCGGTAGTGCAGCAGCGTCTTTCCCGCCTCGGGTGCCATCGGCGAGAGTCTAGCAAGGGTTGACTTCCGATGGCCGAGCCTCATACGCTCAGCTCGCGAGGCGGGGTGGTGCCGTTCCATCACGGGCTTTCAAGCGGGAGTTTTCAGGATGCAAGAACCAAGCGAGTCGGTGTAACGGCCTGTGTGGCGCTCGTCGCGCTCCTGCTCGCCACCCCGGCCGGTGCGGCCTGGTACATCTTCGTCGAGGCGGCTTCGGTCGAACCGTCCAACGCGGACACCATCGGCGGGAGTATCGCCTCGATCAAATCGACGATGATCGACACCACGACATTGGCTACCGAGATCGGCGACGACATCGGGGGCACGATCGACGGAAACGGCACCCCGCAGATTTTATTGGAGGGGTTCGGCGGTAATTTTCTTAGCCCGCAAACGGGTACCGCAACGGTGTCGGGCGACATCGAACGAACGACGCTCGTAACGACACCGTGTCGATCGGTGTGGAGTACCAGATGAGCTCCTGGAACGGCCTGGTCGGTCGGCGCGCCATCGGATCCGACGATCGCAACGACCCCGGTTTCGCCAGCCGCGACAGCGTCGCGTTCCACGGTCTCGCGGTCAACGCGCTGTTCCGCCTCGGCGGCGATTCGTAGACTCTTCCTTTTTGGGATGAACCGGGAGCCGGCCCTCGCGCCGGCCCCTTTTTTCGTCCACTGGGCGCGCGCCCTTGCGGGAATCCCTTACGGAATCCCCCGTTCGATCGCCGGATAATGAAGGTGGACAGGAGAGGAGATATGCCGCCCGGCTACTTACACGGGGTCGGCCGTGACGGAGGCTCCGGCGCCTCTTGACGTGACCGTCCGGACAACGACCGTTGCTCCAACTTCCCCGCGGAGCCCTCAACCCCCTGAGGGCGTTGTCACCCGTCCCGTCGAGTCGCGCGAAGCATCACCGGGCGGTCCACCCCCCGGCCTGCCGCTCGGGGCGGAGGCGCAACCCCGCCGCCCCGAGCTTTATTTTGTCCGGTTCATCCGGGAGAACACGCGATGAACACCGCCAAGCAGTTCGACGCACTCGCCCACCTGATCGGCAACACCCCGCTGCTCGCGGTGCACTACACCTACCGCGGGCGGCCGGGCGTGATCCACGCGAAGTCCGAGAACCTGAACATGACCGGCAGCGTGAAGGACCGCATGGCGCTCTACATCCTGCGCGCCGCACACGCTCGCGGGCTGCTGCGTCCCGATTCGATCATCGTCGAGGCCACCAGCGGCAACACGGGGATCTCCTTCGCGGGAATCGGCCGGGCGCTGGGGCATCGCTGCAGGATCTTCATCCCGGATTACATGAGCGACGAGCGGATCCGTCTGATCCGCAGCTTCGGCGCGGAGACGACGCTCGTGACACGCGAGCAGGGTGGGTTCCTGGATTGCATCAAGCGGGCGGAAGAATACGCGCTGAGAGATCCCGACGCGTTCCTCCCGCGACAGTTCCTCAACGAGGACAACAGCAACGCCCACGAGCAAAGCACCGGCCCCGAGATCCTCGAGCAACTCGAATCGGCCGGTCGGACACCGGACGCCTTCGTCGCGGGTGTCGGGACGGGCGGCACGATCATGGGTGTCGGTCGTTACCTGAACCGCCATCTACCCGAGGTGCGTATCCATCCGCTGGAACCCGCCGGCTCCCCGACGCTGCGCACCGGGATCAAGAACGGCAAGCATCGCATCCAGGGGATCTCCGACGAGTTTGTCCCGGAGATCGTCCATCTCGACGAGCTCGACGAGGTGGTCGACGTCGAGGACGGGGACGCGATCCTGATGGCGCAACGGCTGGCCGACCGGCTGGGGTTGGGCGTCGGGATCTCGTCCGGTGCCAATTTCCTCGGTGCGGTGCAGCTCCACCAGGAGCTCGGGACCGATGCGACGGTCGTGACGTTGTTCCCCGACAGCAACAAGAAGTACCTGAGCACCGACTTGCTTCACGAAGAGCCCGTCCGCGACGGCTACCTGACGCCCGACATCGCGCTGCTCGGTTTCGAGGCGATCGACCGTCTACCTTCGAGGATCGCCGAGACGGTTTAGAATCGCCGGATGGATCTGGCCCCCGGCACCAGAAGCGAGTGGCCACCGGTTTATCACGATGGAGCGGATCGAGGGCAAGACGCTCGATGCCCACATCGGAACCAACGGGCTTCCTATAAGAAAGATCCGGGGAGGGGTGAAATGAAGCGAATCATCGTGCTGGTTCTTGCTTGCAGCTGGATCGGCTGCGCGTCGCCGCCGGAAGCACCCGTTCCGATCCACGAGCGCGAGATCGTCGACCTGACCTGGACGATCGACGAGACGTCGATCGCCTGGCCGACCTCGCCCGGTTTCACGCTCGAGACCCAGTTCGACGGAACGACCGACGGCGGTTGGTATTACCTCTCGCACATGATCCACGGGCCGGAGCACGGCGGCACCCACATCGACGCGCCGCGGCACTTCTTCGACGGTAGCGACACGACCGACGAGATCCCGCTGACACGTTTGATCGGCCCCGGCGTCACGATCGACGTTCGCGAAGCGTGTGCCGCCGATCGCGACTACCGGATCGGCCTGGCGGACTTCGAGGCGTGGGAAACCGAGCACGGTCCGATGCCCGAGAGCGCGATCGTGCTGCTTCGCACCGGGTTCGGCGCCTTTTGGCCGGACCGCGAAAAGTACATGGGCACCGCCGAGCTCGGGCCCGACGCCGTGCCCAAGCTGCACTTCCCAGGCCTCGACCCCGCCGCGGTCGACTGGCTCGTCAACGTAAAGAAGATCCGGGCCATCGGGCTGGACACGCCGTCGATCGACCACGGCCCTTCAACGGACTTCGCCGCCCACGTGGCGCTGTTCGAGCACAACGTGCCCGCATTCGAGAACGTCGCGCACCTCGACCGGCTGCCGCCGCGCGACTTCACCGTGATCGCGCTTCCCGCCAAGATCGGCGGCGGCAGCGGTGGCCCGCTTCGCATCGTCGCGATCCTCTGAGCCCGTCAAAAGTCGGCGCGGCGCATGACGAAGCGTGGCAGGTGGCGGACGACGAACATGATCCAACCCCAGATCGCCGGCGCGTAGACCAC
>JBFFZZ010000071.1:0-11810 GCA_041568335.1 Candidatus Polarisedimenticolaceae bacterium
CGGGTGTAGAGGTCACCGATGCCCGCAATCCAGGGATTGGAAGGTTCGAAGACAATCACGTCATACCGGTTTTCGGTCAGCATCAGGTGCAAGCGACCGTCACCGACGATCAGTCGGACACGCGGATCGTTCATCACGTCGTGATTGACGTCGGCGAAAAACTCGGCCACCTGCCGGGCCTCGACGGAGATCTCGACGGTGTCGACCCGGTCGAGCCCGTGAACCACCGCCGAACCGACGGTCACGCCGGTGGCGAGCCCGAGGACCAGCGCGGTCCGCGGATCCCGGTGGAGCAGCAGGGGGATATGGGCCAGCAGCTGCTGTGTCGCCATGTCGGACGCCGAGGAGGCGTCCGGTTTTCCGTTGATCCACAACGTGCGTTCTCCGTCGGGCGTCTCCTTGACCGTCAACGAAGATTCGCGGCCGTCCCGGTGGAACACGACGCGATAACCCCGCTCGAGATCGCGCAGGGCTGCGGCCGACGTCGCGACGTCCGGCGGTTGCCGTCGAGCCTGGACAAAGGGTCCGAGCGAAATCCGCGCGGGGTTCCAGACGGGAAGCAGGAGCGCCGCGACGAGCCAGAGCACACCGAAGACCACACCGGCCCTCCTGGCGGCGGGTCGAAACAAGGCCAGGACACCCACGGCCACGACGGCGTTGAGCGAGGCCGCGACGATCAGCGTGTTGCGAAGTCCCAACGAAGGCATGAGAACCAGGCCGGCCACCCAGACGCCGAGCACCGCTCCGATGTTCCCGACAGCCTGAACGCGCGCCGCCGGGCGGCCCGGCCGATCCCGTCCCAGCACGATCCGGCAAACCAGCGGGTAGGCCAGCCCCATCATCAACGCCGGAGCGAGGAACATCGCTACGATCAGGGTGGCCGCGACCTCGACACCCGCCGCGTCGCTGGCCGCGACCTCTGCGAACCGGCGGGTCACGGCGATCGGGAGCGAGGGAATCGAGAGAACCAGAACGAGCCCCGCCGACGCGACGAGCGCCTGCGAAACCGCGAGCGCACGACGTGATCCGATCTCCGTCCGCATGAAGCGACCGGCAAGCCAACCCCCGGCGGCGATCCCCGCAACGATCACCGCGAGCAGCAGACTGAACGCGTAAACGGTCGACCCGAGCAGCAGGGTCGCCACACGAGCCCAGGCGATCTCGTGCGCGAACAGGGACGCGGCTGCGAGGAAGTAGAGCCCCAGCACCCGGCGGTTGCCGGTTCTCTCCGCGGTCGCCGGTGGGTCCGATCGAGAGTCCGTGGCGTGTCGACGGGCGAGCAGCAGCGCGCCGAGACCCGCGAGAAGATTCAACCCTGCCGCGACACGGATCGTCGTGGTCAGCCCGACGACGGGAAGCAAGCCGAACCCGGCGACGAGCGCCCCGCCCGCGGCGCCGAACGCGTTGACGCCGTAGAGCGCGGCGACCCAGCGTCCCCGGCGTCCCGAATCGGACGTTTCGATCGCGGCCAGCAACGGCAACGAAGCCCCCATCGCGATCGCCGGTGGTGCGAGCAGGATCACGGAGATCAGGAATCGGCCGATCGAGAACCCGGCTCCCGGAGCCGTCCCGTAGAGCGCACGCAACAACGGCCAGCTCGCATCGACCAGGGTCGGCAGCAGCAGCGTCCAGCCGGCGATCACCCACTCGACCCAGACAAACGCCACGATCGGAGAGCGGACACGATGGATGTGACGCGCGACCAGGGCCGCGCCGATCGCCAGGCCGCCGAGAAACGCGGTCAGCACCGAAACGAGCGCGAGCGACGAGCCGCCGAGCACGTGCCGTAACACCCGGGTCCAGGCAATCTCGTGGATCAGACCCGCCGCGCCGGAGAGCAGGAAGAGGAGGAGGAGAAAGATGCGGAGGCGTTGAGGCACGCCGCTACTCTAAGCCTACGGACAGCTACCCGTCACGTCCTTGGTGGCGTTGCCGCACTGGTTGGACGCCGTGGCCCCGTTGCGCTGCGAGAAGGCGTTGACCAGACCCCAGCTGCTTTCCGTGCCGGCTCCGTCCGTGCCGACGAGAAGGAAGTACAGATCGCCGGCCGGGACGCCGTTCCAGGTGTAGCCGCCGGAGGTCCCCATCGAGCACTCGCTGCCGAGCAGCGCGTAGCTTGCGACGTCGGCGAGATCCCCGTACAAGAGGTTGTAGTCGGTCGTCGGACAGCTCGCCGCATCCCAGCTCAGGTCGAGGGTCGTCGCGTCGCCCGCCAGGCGGTCGGCCGCCAGGCTGCCGGCACCGACCGGCAGCGGGCCCGGTGTCGCGGTGGTGCAGACGGCCATCACGTCGGTGATCACCGTCACCTCGTCAAACGAGAAGTACTGTTGCGCGGATGCGTTGACCGCCCCCTGGTAGTCGAAACGCACCATGAAGCCGGGGTTGTTCGCCGCGTGTGTGGTGACGTCCCAGGACATCTGCTGGTTGACGTCGGCCGCCGCGCTGCTCCACAGGTTGATCCACTGCGTGCCGTCCCAAACGTCGATCGCCCCGGTCTCCTCCCCGTTGACGGCGTCGTAATTGAACCGAACGTTGATCTGAAGCGTCACGGATTGCAGTCCCGCGATGACCAGATCGATCGGCGGGGACGTCGCGGTGGCCGACGTCTGGGGGAACAGGTCGGTGCAGTCGCCGGTCCCACCGGCGGACGGTCCGCGGTTGTCCGCGATGAGGTAGTTCCCCGAGCTCTGGACGGGGATCGAAGCGCCGGCGCTCGCGATGTCCCACGCACCGCAGTTGTGCCCTCCCGGTCCCGTCGTGATGGTCCAATCGTTGATCGTCAAAGGATCGGTGAAGTCTTCCAGGTAGTACGTTTGCTGTCCGTTGTTGGCGCCCGTGGGCGTGATCGCGATGTCGAGCGTGTTGCCGTCGAACTGGCCCGTGGACAGATCGAACGCCTGGACGTTGTAGTAGTAGGTCTGGTTGCTGACGAGGCCCGCGGTGTCGGTGTAGCCCGTACCGGTGACCCCGCTGGCGATCAGGTTCTGGGCGATCTGGGCGACCGGCGCGACCGTATCGCGGTAGATCGCATACTCGATCGGGCCGGGACAGACCGTCGTCGCCGCGTTCCAATCGAGGTTGACCGTGCAGACGGGGTCCTCCGGGTTGGTCGCCGTCCCGATGCCGCCGAAGAAAGGCCGGTTGACCCGGGTCAGATCGGTATTGGTGAAATCGATCGCGACGTCGGGGCAGGTGTCGGCCTGAACGCGGACGTTGTAGGCGTGCGTCCCCAGCTCGTCGGGTGTGAACTGGCTTCCCGTTTCACCGGCGACAGGCGTGCCGTCCTCGAGCCACTGGTACTGGAACGGGGCGACCCCACCGGTGAGGTTCGCGGTCAGCGTCGGACCGCCGTTTTCACAGACCGTCAACGGACCGTCGGGGGTCACGTCGACGATCGGGTTGTCCGAACAGTCGCTGGCGGTCGTGCACCCGGATGCGGGGACGGCCCCGGTTTGAGCCTGGTTTCCGTCCTCCGCGGCGTTGGCGGTGTCGACGGCACGCACCTTGTAGAAATAATGCGAGAGCGGCATGAGCTGATCGGAGTCCTGGTATCCGGTCGTCGGCACGCCCGACGCAACGAGGTTGCCGGGGCCCGGGTCGAATGCGGGCGTCGTCGAGCGGTAGAGGTTGTAGGCCACGGGGCCTCCGCATTCCGGAGTCGCGGCGTTCCACGAGACGTCGAGCGCGCAGATCAGGGAGACCGGTGCGGTGACCGATACCACGCCGTCGAACATCGGCGGCAGCGTGCACTGCCCCGTGGCCGTCGCGCCGGCCTCGTTGGACGGGTCGGAGGTGCATTGCACACCGTCCGTCGCTTCGACGATGTAGTAGTACGGCGTACCGCCCGACACGTCGGTGTCGTTGTAAACGTAGGGCGCGCCACCCCCCACACCCATCGAGCTGTCGGGGACCGCGGCGACAAGCGCGTAGGGGCCGCCCTGGGTACGGGACCGCTTGACGTGGTAGGCGGTGACGCCGGCCAGGCTCGAATCGTCCCACGAGACGTCGATCCGGTTGTCGCCGTTGGCGAGGGCGTCGATGGTCAACGGGTCGGGCGGATTGTCGCAGCACGACATCAATGCCGACTCGACGAGCGGGTAGATCAGGTCCATCCGCACACCGCCGTTGGCGCACCCGCCGAAGTGGTGCAACGCGACGACCTTGTGCGTCACGCCGGACCACACGGGCGAGCCCGACGAGCCCGGTCGGGTGTCGCAGTAGTAGCCGATGTCGGTGTTGGTCCCGCGGCCGTTCGTCGGCGAGAGGTCGACCTGGCAGAGCCCCGTGGGGCTGTTGTCGTCCTCGATCGACAGCTTCATCGGGGTACCGGCGGGGTGGCCGCTGATATAGATCGGCTCACCGATCGGCGGACGCCGCTGTTCGAGCTCGACCGCTTCATAGGCCGCCGATTCGCCCAGCACCGTGAACAGCACGTAGTCCAGCGTGAAATCGTCCTGCTGGAACTGATCGCCGAGGTAGGCGACGCTGAACGACGGCGTGCCCGTCGCGCAACCCGGCCGCTTGTACTCGAAGCGCACCTCCGTCAGGTCGACCTCGGCCTGGTTCGTGACGCAGTGCTCGTTGCTCATGATCTGGTTCGGGCAGCCGACCTTGAAACCGGTGCAGTTCTCGATACCGTTGAAGAGCACCACGACCGTTCGCTGCGCGCGGTCGTACTCGGTCGGGTTGGACAGGGCGTAGCACTCGATATCCATCGCGTTGTCGGCACCGCAGATGGATTCCGGCTCGTTCGGGTCCGGGGGGAACAGCTCGACGATGCCGTACGCGTAGTAGTCGACATCGAATCCGTACCCGCCGGCGGAGTGGCTCGATTGGAGCCGTAGCACGGCGGTGTCGCCGAGGATCGACGTGCCCCAGAAGTCCTCGCCCCTGTTCTTGTAACCGCGGCCGGTGAGCTCGTAGCTCTCGGT
The DNA here is from genome assembly GCA_041568335.1 of Candidatus Polarisedimenticolaceae bacterium. Classification (GTDB taxonomy): domain Bacteria; phylum Acidobacteriota; class Polarisedimenticolia; order Polarisedimenticolales; family Polarisedimenticolaceae; genus WVWW01. The sequence goes on from JBFFZZ010000071.1 coordinate 4,932, forward strand.
GCCTTCGAGGTTGCTGATGATCAGCCGATCGCGTGGGGCCAGCTCGAAGCGTTCGAAGTGCACCTTGACGTAGGTCGCACCGGGGTGATGGATCTCGAAGACCTGTTCCGTTCCGCCGGCGTAGGGGTGCGCGGTGGAGATCGTGTGGGGCTGGATCTCGCCCACGCGGGTGCGCTTGATGTCGACCTGGGCATCGATCGGTGCGGTCCACAAAAAGCAGCCCGGGATGAGTGCGGCGATCAACGTCAGCGGGCGGATGGACATGCAGCCCCCAGGGGCGTCCGGCCGGGGAAGCCGTGGCCGGGCGCGCGAGTCCCACATTATTTACTTATGTCGCGGGTCGGTCGCAATCGAAAGTCCCGCAAACGCCCGTACCGCCGCTGTATATGTGCCGGAGCCGTCGCCGACTCCGTCGCTCGTCGGCAAACCTCGATTCGCAACCCATCGCCCGTCACCACAGTCCCGTTAAGGGTGCGGGCGATGGGCTGCAGATTGAGAGGTTTGCACCCCCCGCTCGAACCGTAGCCGAAACCGGCTTTCAACCGTCCCACCCGGCGAACCGTTTTGCTGATCGCGCTTCCGCGCCGGGGTGCAACATCGCTTCCAAAGATCGCTGCGAATGCGCAGAACCGTGCCGGCGGCGGCGGCCGGCGAGCCGATGAAACGACCGCATACCGGCCAAATCTCGCGATTACAAGACGAGACGTGGCAGCGGGGTCGGACCGTTCGTATAGGAACGACAGACGCGTCGGACGACGCACGGTTAAGGCGCTACGGATGACGAAAACGCGAATTCTCTCGGGTTGTACGATCGCGTTGCTTTGCAGCGGTGGGGTGTTCGGCGCCTATCTCGGGATCGATGTCCCGAACCGACGGGACACGAGCTCGCTGGCGCTGGAGATCCCCGAGCCGGAACCGAGCTGGACGCAGTCGAAGGACGGCTTCTCGGCGATGCTGCTGCTTTCCGACGAGCCGGAGGACGTGCTCCGGACGTGGGAGGATCCCGACTCCGCGGAGCCGGTCCGCATGGCCGAGACGATCGTGCGCGGAGTCCCGATCGTCGCCTTCGTCTTTTTTGCCGGATGCGCGGCGGATGATGACGGCCTTTGCAACGCCTCGGTCGACTTCACCATCTTGCGACCGGACGGGAGCGAGTACGATCGCTTCACCGACCGCGACCTGTGGAAGCTCAAGCCCGCCCCGCCGGACGGCATGCTGCGCCTGTCGGCCGAGTACGTCGGTGTGGTCATCGAACCCCAGGACCCGCTGGGCGAATACGAGATCCGGGTCTCGGTCCACGACCTCAACACCGGCACCACGCTCGATCTTTCGCGCCCCTTCACGGCGATCGATACCGACTGATAATCCAGTAAATAGAGGCTTTTTTCGGTTTCCTGGCCTCCCGCCTCCCCGGGACCCAAGTTTGGCCCCAGTGTGCACGGGGAATGGTCACCGGCCACAAACAACTCCTGAGGAGGAACCGATGAAAAAGTTTGCTATCGCGGCCGCCGCGCTGCTCTTCCTGTCCCCGGCCGCCTGGGCCGGTGCGTACGTCGGAGCGAGCATCGGCCAGGCCGACACGGGCATTTCCGGCGGTGGCCTGAGCACCGACGGCGATGACACGGGTTGGAAGGTCATGGGCGGCTACACGTTCATGAAGTTCATGGGCGTCGAGGCCAGCTACCGCGATCTCGGTGGTCTCAGCGAAACCATCGGCACGACGTCGTTCACCACCGACGCGTCGTCGATGGAAGTGTTCGGCGTCGGCTTCCTGCCCGTGGGCGAGAAGTTCGACCTGTTCGCCAAGCTGGGTCTCGCGCGCGTCGAGCTGGATGCGACGATCAGCGACCCGCTGGTCTTCCCCGTTCCGCTGACCGTCTCGGCCAGCGACAACGAGCTCGCCTACGGCGCCGGTCTGAACTGGACCGTCGCTCCGAAGATCGCCGTGCGTCTCGAGTACGAGGCGTTCGACACCGCGGAGACCGTGAACATGCTCTCGGCGGGTGCGCTGTTCAAGTTTTAGTCTCGTCGGGTTGATCAGCAGAACGGCCGGTGGGCGCGAGCCCGCCGGCCTTTTTTTTGTGCAGGATTCGCTCTAAGCAAGCGAGCGAATCGAGCTTGCGTGACCGAACCGGCCGGGTGTACCCGGCGTCGCGCGCAGCGCGACGCTGGTACGCCCGGCAGGATTCGAACCTGCGACTTCTTGCTCCGGAGGCAAGCGCTCTATCCAGCTGAGCTACGGGCGCAGAGAGCGGACCGTCAAGATAGCACGCAGGTCGTCAGGCGTCGGGATCGCGGGCGTAGACCTTGATCGTGGTCCAATCCTTGATCTGCACCTTGCCGGGTTCGTAGCCGCGCGGTTTGCGCACGTCGCGGGCGAGGCATTGATGCACCTCGACCTTGCCGCCGGCGCCGCGCGCCTTGGAGTGCCAGGCGGCCAGCGTCGCCGCGTAGCGCACGATGTCGGGCGGCGGTTCGATACCGCCGGGACAACGGAGGATCACGTGGCTCCCGCTGTACTCCTCGACGTGGAACCAGTAGTCCAGCGGGTCGGCGATCTTCAGCGACAGCTCGTCGTTGTCGCGCGCACCCTTGCCGACGAGGATCTCCCAGCCGTCGCGCTCGATCGTGCGGTAGCCCTTGCCCTTACCCGCCATCTTGCTCCTCGCCGGGTGGCGGCGGATCCGCCTTGACCTCGACGGTGAGGTTCACCAGGGCGACGACGGGTTCGCCCTCGAACAGGGCGGGCTCGAACCTCCACTGTTTCACCGCCTCGACGGCGGATGTCTCGAAGTCGTAACCCTCGGGCTTGGCGGCGAGCGCCAGGACGCGCCGCACCGTGCCGTCCTTCTCGACGACGACCTCGAGCGTGGCGAGGCCCATCACGCGCTCGGCCTGGGCGCGGAACGAGCGCAGCGGCTCCACGCGCGATTCTTCGAGGACCTTCGGCATCGACACGCCCCCGAAACCGGCCAGTCGCGGGTTGTCTCGCCGGCCCGTGTCGAGCGGGCGATCCGGCGCGGCCACGGCATAGGGATCGACCTCCTGTTCCCGGTAGGCGAACCGCAGCAGGTCCCTGTTCATGTCGAGGCTTACATGGAGCTTTCGATCGCCGCCGTGGGTGTAGCTGGCGCGGTAGGCGGAATGACGAAAGGTCCACGGTTCGTCGAGAGAGATCGGGATCGGGATCTTGGTGTGGCGCAGGATCAGGTCCCAGTCGGACTTGAGCTGGCTGAACGACGCCTCGTAGGCCCCGCAGACGACGCGCATCCCCTCCAGCTCGGACGGGATCGGCGCGGGACACGCCACCTGGTCCGCTTCCAACGCGTCGAGGATGTAGGCGATCAGCAGATCGACCTCTTCCTCGGCTTGCACGGGTGCGGCCAGCAGCGCCAGCATCAGGAATCCCGCCCATCCTCTCGATCCGCGCATCGACTCCCCTTCTCGCGTCGAGGATATAGCGACCGGCGGAGCGGTGCTATCCTCAGGATATTGGAGGCTCGTACCCATGAAGAAGATGATCCCGCTCGTCCTGGTCCTGGTCCTCGGTTCGTTCGCGCTCGGCGGCGAGGCCGAGGAGGCGCTCTGGGATGCGGCGCGGTCGGGCAACCTCGACAAGATCAAGGCGCTCGTCACCGCCGGCGCCGACGTCAACGCGAAGACCAAGTACAACGCCACCGCTCTGGCCTACGCCGCGGACAAGGGGCACGTGGAGATCGTGCGCTACCTGCTGAAAAATGGAGCCGAGGTCAACACGACCGACAACTTCTATCAGGCCACGCCGCTCTCCTGGGCTTCGATGGGCGGGCATGCCGAGATCATCGGGTTGCTGCTCGAGAACGGCGCGACCGGGGCCGATCAGGTGCTCACGCAGGGCGCGCGTAGCGGCAACAAGGCGCTGGTCGAGGCGGCGCTCAAGGGCTCGGACCTTACACCGGACGCCGTTGCCCAGGCCCTCACGCTGGCCGGCAATCTGGAAGAGGGTGACGAGATCGTCGCGCTGCTGAACTCCATCGACATCGAGATCCCGGAACGGGAAGAGATCGTGGTCGCGCCGGAGCTGCTCGAGACCTATACCGGCAAGTTCCGGAACGACACGATCGGCCTGGGCCTCGACGTGCGTCTCGAGGACGGCAAGCTGATCATCCAGGCGACCGGTCAGGGTCCGTTGACGCTTCGCGCCCTGTCGGAATCCCGCTTCGAGGCGATCGAGTTCCCGCAGGTCCAGATCTCGTTCGCCGGCCGTGGCGGGATGATCGAGCGCGCGATGATCGAGCAGGGCGGCCAGACGTTCGACTTTCCACGGGTGCAGGAAACCGCCGGGGCCGAACCGATCGAGCCCGGGCCGGATGACCAGACCGCAGAAACGAAGACCACGGCCGAGCCGAAGGCCAAACCGAAGAAGTACGCGCGCGGTCCGGCGCGCAACTGGCCCGCGTTCCGCGGCATCAACGCAGCGGGGAACGGCGACGGCCAGGGGGCGCCGGTCGAGTGGGACGTCGAGTCCGGCAAGAACGTGCTGTGGAAGACCGCGATCCCCGGCCTCGCCAACTCGAGCCCGATCATCTGGGGCGACAGGGTGTTCGTCACCACGGCGATCAGCGCGGCCAAGGACGACACGTTCCGCACCGGGCTCTACGGCGACGTCGATTCGGTCGACGACACGTCGGAGCACACGTTCAAGGTCTACGCGCTCGATCGCAAGAGCGGCAAGATCCTCTGGGAAAAGACCGCCGGCGTGGCCGTGCCCGGGGCCAAGCGGCACCTCAAGTCGACACAGGCCAACTCGACGCCGGTGACCGACGGCAAGCGCGTCGTGGCGCTGTTCGGCACGATCGGCCTGCTGGTGGCCTACGACATGAACGGCAAGGAGCTGTGGAAGACCGATGTCGGTGTGCTCGACGCCGGCTGGTTTTACGACGAGACCTACCAGTGGGGTCATGCCAGCTCACCGGTGATCTACGACGACCTCGTGATCGTCCAGGCGGACATCTACAAGGGCTCGTTCATCGCCGCATACAACCTGAAGGACGGCAAACGGGTCTGGAAGACCGATCGCGAGGAGGTGCCCACGTGGGGCACGCCGACGATCCACCGCGGCAAGGAACGCGACGAGCTGATCACCAACGGCACCACGATTCGCGGCTACGACCCCAAGACCGGCATGGTGCTCTGGACGTTGAGCCCCAATTCGGAGGTCACGGTGGCCACCCCGATCATCGGGCACGGGCTGATCTACGTCACCGCGGGGTACCCGCCGGTGCGACCGATCTATGCGATCAGGCCCGGTGCCAACGGCGACATGTCCGCCGCCGAGGGCGCCGATCCCGGCGACTCGGTCGCCTGGAGCCACGATCGCGGCGGCACCTACATGCCGACACCGATCGTCTACGGCGATCATCTTTACACCTGCGCCAACGACGGCCGTCTGACCGCCTACGATGCGAAGACGGGCGAGCGCGTGTACCGCCAACGCATCAACGCGGGCACGCACACGGCGTCGCCGATCGCGGCCGACGGCAAGCTCTACTTCACCACCGAGGAGGGCTCGGTCGTCGTCGCACGGGCCGGCGCCGAGTACGAAGAGCTCGCGCGCAACGAGATGAACGAGATCTGCATGAGCACGCCGGCGATGTCCGCCGGCGTCCTGGTCGTACGCACGCTCAAGCACGTGTACGGCCTCGGCGAGAAGGCCGTCCCGGCGGGCGGCGCGGACTAGCCCCAGGCACGGATGGACGACCGGTTCGAGTACCAGGAGCCGCCGCCGACCGACGAACCTCTCCGTCCCGAAGATCCCCATTGGTCGCTGGCGTTCCTGTACCTGGCGTTCCGACCCAAGGTCTTTTTCAAGACCTACGCCCTGCACCACATCCCGGCGCTGGTCGCGCTGGCCGCGTGGTGTCTCGGGATGTTCGGTGTGATCGATCGTTTCGAAACGCGCATGATGACGTCACCGGACAGCGAGCTCGTCAAGGCGCTGCGAGGGCACTGGGGTGTGTACTGGACCTTTGTCGCGTTTGCGGGGATCGTGTCGGGGGCGATCTACTTCGCCATCGGGGGCTGGTGGTATCGGACCCGGCTGAAGTGGGCCGGGGCCGTCGAGCCCGACCCTGCGCTGGCCCGGCGCGTCTACCTGTTCGCGGCGCAGGTTCTCGCCCTCCCCACGCTCGTGATCTCGCTGGCCGACACGTTCCGCTTCGCCACACCCGGAGAGGCCTACGCCGCGGACAAGTGGACCGATTTCGTTCCGATCTTGCTGGTCTTCTGGTCGGTCTATGTCAGCTACCGCGGGGTCCGGACGGCCTTCGAAGCGGTCCGCTGGAAAGTCCGGCTGTGGTTTTTCTTCCTGCCCGGTCTGTTCTACGGAGTCGCCTTTTCCGTCGTGATGCTCGTCTTCCTTTTCGGGGCGATGGCCCAGACCCCGGACCTCGACTCCCCGACCTCCGTCGAGCGGGGGGCGTTCCGACTCGAGCACCCCGGCAACTGGAACGTCGACAAGCAAGCCGTCGACTATGACCCGGACGATCGCTTCTCGATCGAACCGCTGTTCGCGGACGCGGTGATGAGCTTCTGGTTCTACGACACGCCGATGTCGTCGCAGGATTGCGTCGACCAGACGCTCTCCAACATGGAATCCTCCTACGACATCGAATCGCTCGAGGGTCTCGAAGCGTGGGGCGACTACCCGGGGGCGGGTTACACGGGGATCGTCGTGATCGCCGGCGGTCGCTACGACATGTTGCTGTTCTGTTCGACGGAGCGCGCCACGCCGTTCGAGGTCATGATGCTCTGCTCGTCCGACGTGTACGCCAAGATCTCCAGCGGCTTCGATCACATCGAAGCGACGTTCCGCTTGGCCGACGAGTCCGGCGCGACCGC
>JBFFZZ010000072.1:0-11781 GCA_041568335.1 Candidatus Polarisedimenticolaceae bacterium
ACCGCCACCACCGCCGGAATTGGGCACTTTTGGGCGTCTGGAGAGGTTTCGACGGACATGGGCAAGCGTCTGCCGGTGCAGCTGGACTGGTTCAACGTCAGCTACAGCTCCCTCGTCCGTGTCGGGATGGTCGTCGTGGCGCTCGCCGCGGCCGGTGGGATCTACTGGTACCAGGTCGGGGTCAAAGGTCCCAAGGAAAGCGCCCGCCAGGCGATCTCGGACGCCGAGCAGAAGCTCGGGCAGGCCAGCTCCAGGGTCGCTTCCGCGCCGCAGATCGCCGAGATCGTCGAGTCGGCCGGGGTCTCCCTCATGGAGGCCCGCGAGGCCTTCGCCGGACTGCGCTACAACGACGCACGGATCGCCGCGTTCAACTCGGAGAACCTCTCGCTCCAGGCGTTGCGCGCCGCCGGAGACCAGGAGGCCCATGGGCCGATGGCGCGCTTTGCGCGGCTCGAGGGGAACGTTCGCGTCAAGCGCGCAGGGGAGTTCAACTGGGAGGCGGCGAACACGCGTATGACGCTTCACGAGGGCGATTCGATCAAGACCTCGTCTTCCGGGTCCGCTCAGCTGATCTACTTCGACGGTGCGGTCTCGACGATCGTGCCCGGTACCCTGCTGACGATCCGACAGCTCTCGGAGAACCCCGTCACCAACGTGCGTCGCGTTACCGAGAAGGTCGACTTCGGCGAGGTACGCGCGTCGACCCAGGACAAGAACGTCCAGGGCTCGTACCACGAGGTCGCCACGGACAAGATCTCCGCGAAGTCGGAGCAGGCGGGTGAGTTCCGCGTGACGGTCGATCCCGAGAAAAAAGAGGCGCGCGTGGACGTGTTCGGTGGCCGCGTGCAGGTCGCCTCCGCATCCAAGAAGGAGGAGCTGGTCGCCGGCGAGGCAATCCGCGCCGGCCGCGACGGGAAGTTGTCGGCCAAGCACTCGCTCCCGGGGTTGCCCCGCTTGCTCGCGCCTCCGGACCAGAAGGTGTTCATCGCGGAGCGGCCCGAATCGATCATGCTGAGCTGGGAGCCGGTCCCCGGCGCCGAGCAGTACAAGCTCGTGATCTCCGACATGGCGTTGTTCACCGATCCGCTCTACGACGATGTCCGGCTCGACACAACGGCCGAGCTCGAAAGCGTCCCGCCGGGGGTCTACCACTGGAAGGTCGCATCGATCTCGAAATCCGGCGTCGTCGGTCAGTACTCCGCGCCGCGCCGCTTCCGCGTTTCGTCCCAGCGCATCGCCGATCACGGGGATACCGAGCCCCCGGATCTCGAAATCACGGAGTTCGTTCAGGTCGGCCAGATGGTCATCGTCAACGGCCGGACCGAGCCCGGGGCCACGCTCTGGGCGAACAGCGAGAAGATCGAGGTCGACGAGAGCGGTGATTTCTACGCGGTCATCCGGCTGCAGCGCGAGGGCGCCAACGACATCACGTTCATCGCCCAGGACAACACCGGGAACGAGGAAAAACTGATCAAACAGGCCTATGTCGAGCTTTATTGACCGGATTCGGTTGCCTCGATGACCGCCGGTCATTAAGATGCCTGCGTTGAGACAGTTAACCAACTTAAATATACGTCTGAATTCGCATCTGTATTGATTGTCTGGTCTTTGCGTAGTTAAACCCCGACTAGGCGAGGCCGGGAGCGTGGAACCCTATGGGCTGGTCCCCGAGATCCCTGCTGTCCCTGTTCAGTAACGATCTGGCGATCGACCTGGGTACGGCGAACTCGCTGGTCTTCGTCAAGGGGCGCGGGATCGTGGTCAGCGAACCCTCCATCGTCGCGGTGAACCAGCGAAACGGCCGCGTCGAGGCGGTCGGCGCGAACGCCAAGGAGATGCTCGGCCGCACGCCGGGCAACATCGTGGCCATCCGGCCGATGAAGGACGGCGTGATCGCCGACTTCGAGCACACCGAGAAGATGCTCGACCACTTCATCAAGAAAGCTCACGGAAACCGTTCGTTCGGTGTGCGTCCGCGCATCGTCATCGGCGTCCCCAGCGAGATCACGCAGGTCGAGAAACGCGCCGTCCGCGATTCCGCGATGAAGGCCAAGGCGACCGAAGTATACCTGGTCGAGCAGGCGATGATGGCGGCGATCGGTTCGGGCCTACCGATCACCGAGCCGACCGGCAACATGGTCGTCGACATCGGTGGCGGTACGGCCGACGTCGCGGTGATCTCGATGGCGGGCATCGTCTACTCGCGCTCGGTCCGCGTCGCGGGCAACGAGATGGACAACGCGGTCACTTCTTATATCAAACGCAAGTACAACCTGTTGATCGGCGAACGAACCGCGGAAGAGATCAAGATCGAGATCGGATCGGCGTTCCCGCTCGATGAAGAGCTGACGATGGAGATCAAGGGCCGCGATCTGGTGGAGGGTGTGCCGAAGACGATCACGATCTCCGACGAGGAGATCCGCGAAGCGCTCGCCGAGCCCGTCGCCTCGATCATCGAGGCCGTTCGGCTGGCGCTCGAGCAGACGCCGCCCGAGCTGTCCGCCGATATCGTCGACCGCGGGATCGTCCTGACGGGCGGCGGAGCGTTGCTCAAGAACCTGGACAAGCGGCTGCGCGAGGAAACCGGTTTGCCGGTGTCGATCGCCGACGACCCCCTGACGTCCGTCGTGATGGGCACCGGACGCGTGCTCAGCGATTTCAACCTGCTGCGCAAGGTTTCCCTGGATTGATGCGTCCCGCCGGTACATCGAAGACCCGGCAAAACGCGCTTCTTCTGGTCGTTCTCCTCTTCGGCCAACTCCTGTTGATGACGGGCAGCGTGCGTCGCACCGGCGGCGCGACTCAGCTCGAGAGCTGGACGATGACCCTGACCGCCCCGGTCGTTTCGGTCGCCAGCTTTCTCGCCGGCGGAATCGATGGGGTGCTGGACGGGATGGCCGATCTGATCGACGCGCACGGCAGGAGCGCGCGTCTTGCGCGTGAGAACCACGCGCTCAGGACCGAGTTGAGGCGCGCGCGTGAGGCGAGCGCGGAGGCCGACAGGTTGCGCGAGTTGCTGGGGATGCGCGAGGCGCTGGCGCCCGCCGCGATCGGCGCGTCGGTCGTGATGTCGCGTCATACCGCGACGGAACGGATGCTCGTGCTCGATCGCGGGTCCGACGACGGGGTGACGATCGATCTCGCCGTCGTGGCCTGGGGCGGCGCGATCGGGCGCGTCATCGAGGTCGGCAAGTCGCACGCCAAGGTACGGTTGCTGACCGATCCGAACAGCGGCATCGCGGGAATCGTCCAGCGCAGCCGCGCACAGGGGATGGTCCAGGGCAACGGGTCGGACACGCTCAGGTTCGTGTTCGTTTCCCGACTCGAGGATGTGGTCTATGGAGACCGGACCGTCGCGTCCGGAGCGGTAGGGATCTTCCCCCGAGGTTTCGGTATCGGACGCGTCAGCTCGATCGTCGAGAAGCCGGACGGGAGCCGCGAGATCGAGCTCGTCCCCGAGATCGACTACCGTGAGGTCGAGGAGGTCCTGGTCCTGCTCGAACCCGAGGGTGGGGAGTACCTGCTTCCGCCGGGGCTACGGGAGCCGCGGTCGTGAAGGCGCTCAACTTCATCCTCGCGGTCGCCGCCGCGCTGTTCCTGCAGACCACGCTCGGCAACCTCTCCGATTCCTTCGCGCGTTACGTCGATCTGACGCTATTGCCCGTGGTCTGGTACGGGATCCACGGCACCCAGCGTTCGGCGATGCTCGTCGGCTTTTCCGTCGGCCTGATCCACGACGCCTGGTTCCGCCTCGCGACGTTCGGGATCACCGGCTTCAAACGGACGTTTCTCGGCTGGGCCCTCGGCGGGCTCGGAAGCCGCTTCGATCTCAACCGCTTTGCGGGTCGCTTCGTCGTCGGGTTTGCGTTTACCTTTGCGGAGGGCATCCTGGACAATGGGCTGCGCCGCCTGATGGACCTGGACCAGGGCCGGGGATGGACCGAATTGCTCATCCGGGCCGTGTCCACGGGAGTTCTCGCGCCGATCGTGTTCGGCTCGATCGATCGTTTCCGCGGGCGACGGGAGCGAGGACGGTTTCGCTGATGGACTATCGCGAACGCTGGGAGTTGAAGGATTATCTGATCGGCCGCCGGCTCGAACGGCGGATCCTCACCCTCCACGTCGCCTGCGCCATCGTGCTCTCGGTTTTCCTGCTGAATTTCTGGTACCTGCAGGGCGTCCACGGGGAGGAGTACGCGATCCTCGCGGAGAACAACCGCATGCGCCGCGTCGAGATCTCTCCGACACGTGGAGTGATCTACGATCGCGCCGACAACGTCGTCGCCTCGACCCGGCCCGCGCTGACGCTGTGGATGACACGGGAGGACGGTCACGATCTGGATTCCCAGCTCGAGCGCCTCGCCCCCATCCTGTCGATCCCGCTGGAGGATCTGAAGAAGCGGCTGGCCGCCATGAAAGGGCGCCCGCTGTTCGAGCAGTTCAAGTTGAAGGAGGACACGAGCCTCGTCGAGATCGCGCACATCGAGGCTCGCCGCGAGCTGTTCCCCTCCGTCAGTGTGCGTGAAACGGCGCGCCGCCACTATCCCGAAGGCGAGATGGTCGCGCACGCGATCGGCTACGTCGCGCAGGTCAACCAGACCGAGCTGTCGAGGGCGGAAAAACTCCTCACCGGGGACATCGTCGGCAAGTCCGGGGTCGAGCGCACGTTCGACAGCCGCCTGCGCGGCGATCGCGGTTGGCAGCTCGTGTCGGTCAACTCGCTCGGCCGGCAGATCGGGGATGCGCGGATCGAAACCGAGCCGAACCACGGCAGACCGATGCACGTGACGCTGGACATGGACATGCAGCGTGCGCTCTACGCGGGTTTCCGCGAGGAAGCGGGTGGGGCGATTTTCTTGGATGTGCAGACGGGCGGGGTCCTGGCGTTGGTCAGCACGCCGTCGTTCGATCCCAACCTTTTTGCCGACGGCTTCACGACCGAGACGTGGAAAACGATCATCGACGACCCGCGCCGACCGCTGCACAACCGCGCCATCGCGAGCTTCTACGCGCCGGGATCGACGTTCAAGGTCGTGATGGCGATCGCCGGTCTGGAGAGCGGCACCGTGACCCCGTCCGATCGCGTTTTCTGCAACGGCGGCAAGTCGTACTACAACCGCCGTCGTCTGTGCTGGAAGCGCGGCGGGCACGGTTGGGTCGACATGCGCAAGGCGCTGGCCCACTCGTGCAACGTCTACTTCTACGATCTGGGGAAGGAACTCGGCATCGACAAGATCCACGAGTACGGGAACCTGCTCGGTATCGGTAGCCCCACCGGCATCAACGTGCCGGGCGAGGAACCCGGGATCCTTCCCTCGCAAGAATGGAAACGCCGGACGCTGCGTGAGATCTGGTACCCCGGCGACACGATCTCGGTGTCCATCGGGCAGGGATTCCTGGCCACGACACCCGTTCAGCTGGCCACGATGATGGCCAGCGTCGCCCGCGGCACCAAGCCGATCCCACCCCGCTTGATCGACGCCGCCCCACCGGAATCCGAACCGCTCCCGGTCTCCGAGCGGACGCTGCGTATCGTTCGCGATGCGCTCAAGCAGGCCGTCGACGAGGGAACCGGGCGCGAGGCGACGCTCGGTGCCTACTCCGCGGCCGGCAAGACCGGAACCGCGCAGCTCGTCGCGGGCTCGGCCGGCATCGACTCCGAGGACCTGGACAAGGCGATCCGCGATCACGCCTGGTTCGCCGGTTACGCGCCGGCGGAGAACCCGACCGTCGCCTTCGCGATCATCGTCGAGCACGGCGGTCACGGCGGGGCCACCGCGGCGCCGATCGCACGCAGGGTGCTCGAGGTCTATTTCGGACAGCGCGAGAAACCGGCGGCCGATCCCGGCGACGGCGAGGTCCAGACGGCCGAGGCGAGACGAGGAGGACAGCGTGCATCGCTCACGTCTCCTCGATAGCCTCGACTGGCCGACCCTTGCGGCCACGGGAGCGCTGGTGGGGATCGGGATCTTCTCGATCGCCTCGGCGACCGCCGGGAACTGGCAGGCCGGCATCTGGCGCAGTCAGGTCGTCTACCTCGGCGTGGCGCTCGTCGCGGCGACGGTGATCGTCCTGATCGACTATCGCGTGTGGGCCGAGATCTCGTTGCTCCTGCACGGAGTGGTCCTGCTCGCCCTGGTCGCCGTTCTGTTCATCGGTCACGAGGTCGGGGGGAACCGGAGCTGGCTTGCGATCGGTTCGATGCGCTTGGGGCAACCCTCGGAGATGGCCAAGCTGACGACCTGTCTCGTGTTGGCGGTCTACCTCGCGCGCCGGGTTCGCGGAACCCTGGGTCTGCGGCAGCTCATCGAAATGGGGCTGCTGGCCGGAGCCCCGGTGGCTCTGATCTCGCTGCAACCGGACATGGGCACGGCGGTGACCTTCGTCCCGATCGTGCTCGCGGCCCTGATCATCGGCGGCGTTCGCTGGAAGTGGATCCTGGTCGCGTTGCTGATCGCTCTGCTGCTGATCCCCGTCGCCTGGCCGGAGCTCAAGGACTATCAAAAGGAACGCATCCTGACCGTGTTCGATCCCGAGCGCGACCCCAGCGGCGTGGGCTACCAGTCGCGCCAATCGCGGATCGCGATCGGGTCCGGCGGGATCACCGGCAAGGGCCTCTTCAAGGGCACCCAGAACCAGCTCAACTTCCTACCCGCCCAGCACACCGACTTCGTCATGGCGGTCTTCGCGGAGGAATTCGGCTTTGCCGGCGTCCTGACGATCCTCGGGCTGTTCTACTACGTGTTTCGCCGGGGACTGGCCGCGGCGCGCTCCGCCCAGGACCGGCTGGGCACCTACACCTGTCTACTCATCGGCGCCTGGCTGACCGGACAGATGGCCATCAACGTCGGCGTCGTGCTCGGCCGCTTCCCGACGATCGGTGTGCCGCTCCCGTTCGTTTCCTACGGCGGTTCCGCGCTGATCGCCGCCCTCTGCGGGATCGGCCTGATCGTCAACGTGCGCTCGCGACGGTTCGTGAACTAGCTGCGAGACGACCCAAACGCCGTCGTCTGAACGGCTTAAGTGTTCCCTCTGCTACCATTCTCCGGTCGCTCAACCGGTTCCCGGAGACCCGATGGCAGCCGTTTCTCAAGGACGTTTCGACGACACCCTCTGGAATGGGATCCTCACCCGGGTCCTGCGCCCGTCGCGATACATCGGCGGGGAGTGGAACGAGGTCGTCAAGGACCCGCAGACCGTCGAGCTGACGTTTGCCCTGGGGTTTCCCGATGTCTACGAGATCGGGATGTCCCACCTGGGTTACCGGATCCTCTACTCGCTGCTCAACGACCGGGACGACACGGCCGCCGAGCGCGTGTTCTGCCCGTGGCCGGACATGGCGCAAGAGCTCCGCGACCACCGGTTGCCGCTCGCCAGCCTGGAGACCGGCCGGCCGCTGCGCGACTTCGACGTCGCCGGCTTCTCGCTGCAGTACGAGATGACGTTCACCAACGTCCTCGAGATGCTCGATCTGGGTGGAATCTCCCTGCGCTCCGTGGACCGCCGCGAGGACGACCCGCTGGTCGTCGTCGGGGGGCCCGTTGTCTTCAACGTCGAGCCGCTCGCGGACTTCGTCGACCTCGTCTTCGTCGGTGACGGCGAGGAGATGATCCCCGAGTTTCTCGACCTGCTCAAGCGACTCAAGGCCGAGGGCGCTCCGCGCGCGACGCGGATTCGCGAGGCGGCGCGGATCGAGGGCATCTACGCGCCGGCGCTCTACGACGTCGACAAGGATGAAGCGAGCGGGTTGCTGATCCCCGTGGACCGCGGCGAGGCGCCGTTCCCGGTTCAACGACGGATCCTGATGGACCTCGATGACTACCCGTTCCCCGACCGGATCATCGTGCCGCACGGCGAGATCGTCCACGACCGCATCTCCGTCGAGATCATGCGCGGGTGCCCGGTCGGGTGCCGCTTCTGCCAGGCCGGCTACGTCTACCGGCCGACGCGCGAGCGCGACCCCAACCAGATCCGCGACACGGTGATTCGATCGGTGCGATCGACCGGTTACGACGAGTTCTCCCTGTCCTCGCTGAACACCGGCGAGTACGGGGCGATCCACCCGGTGATGCTGGATCTGATGGATCGTTTCGAGCCGGAGAACGTCTCGATCTCGTTGTCCAGCATGCATGCCTCCACGATCACACCGGAGCTCTCGAAGCAGGTCCGGCGGGTCCGTAAGTCCGGTTTCACCATCGCGCCCGAGGCCGGCACGCAGAGGATGCGCAACGTCATCAACAAGAACCTGGACGAGGAACAGATCCTCACCGCGTGCCGTCTCGCCTTCGAGGCCGGTTGGGATCACGTCAAGCTTTATTTCATGATCGGGTTGCCGACGGAAACGGACGCCGATGTCGACGGGCTCGTCGATCTCGCGCACAAGATCGCGGACATCGGACGCCAGGTACGCGGCAAGACGCGGCGCCCCTACGTCACGCTGTCGGCCTCGTCGTTCATCCCCAAGCCCGAGACGCCGTTCCAGTGGCTCGGGATGGACCGCATCGAGAACCTCTATCGCAAGCAGGACCGGATCGCCGGCCGGGTCAAGCGCGGCGTGCGCTTCAAGCACCACGAGTGCGAGACCTCCTACCTCGAGGGCGTGTTCTCGCGTGGCGACCGGGCGCTCGGCGCGGTCCTCGAACGAGCCTGGCGCAACGGCGCGCGCTTCGACGGCTGGGGCGAGCACTTCAACCTCGACGCGTGGAAGAGCGCGTTCGACCAGGAGGGGATCGACCCCGATTTCTACGCCTACACCGATCTCGACCCGGAGGGCCGCCTGCCGTGGCACGTCGTGCACTCGAAGGTCAACCGCAAATGGCTGGCGATCGAGCTCAAGCGCGCGCTCGCCGAGGCCACGCTCTCGGTCTGCGGTCCGAAGGACTGTCACGGTTGCGCTCCGTTCGCGCGCGATTGCGTCAAGGGGGTGGTTGCCGAGACCACCGGCCGCCCGCTCGACTCCGACCTGCCGATCCTGTCGACGCCCGCGGCACCGGGGCCGGGAGTCCCGACCGATCGGGCGCCGCAAACAGCGGCCGGCCTTTCCGATGGCCCGCCCGGGGGGCAAGACGAACGTCCGCGCTATCGCTACCGAGCTCGATTCGAGAAGCGTGGTCGGCTGAAGTTCCTCGGGCATCTCGACCTGGTGCGGATGCTGCTGCGAGCGCTCCGTCGCGCCCGTGTCGACCTCGTCTACACCCGCGGGTTCAACCCCAAGCCGAAGGTCTCGTTCGGCCCGGCGCTTTCGGTCGGGTTGACCTCCGAAGGCGAGTACATGGACTTCGAGACCTGGGAACGCATCGACCCGGACGAGCTCCGGCGACGGGTTCAATCGATGCTGCCGAACGGGTTGAGGTTCGTGACCGTCCGCGCGCTGCGCCGGGACACGCCCAAGCTCGGCGACACGATTCGCGCCGCGCGTTACCGCGTGAGCCACGTCGACGCCGCCAAGCTGGAGCGCGGTGTCGAGCGCTGGAGCGCGGCGACCCCGATCACGGTCGAACGCGAGGGCAAGAACGGGAAGGTCAAGACGTTCGACTTGAGCCGCGAGATGGAAACGGTCGAATCCGGCGGCGACGGGACCATGCGCTTCACGCTGGCGATCCACCACGACGGCGCCTCGGTGCGTCCGGGTGAGGCGCTGCACGGGCTGCTGGGCGAATCGATCGCCGGGCTGAGCGTGGTCCGCGAGGATCTGCTCGTCGAATGGAACGGTCGCCGGGTCAATCCGATCCTCGCGGCGGCCGCGAGCGATGGTCAGCGAACTCCGGTTTAGCCGGCTCGGCGGACAGCTCTGGGCGGCGGCGGTCGAGGACGATCGGATCGTCGAGATCCACCACGAATGGCCCGGTGAGCGGCCGGCCTCGATCGGCTCGATCCACCTGGCCAAGGTCCGCCGGATCGTCCCACAGCTGAGCGCGGCGTTCGTTCGTCTGGACAAGAATCGCGAGGCCTACCTCGGGGGCGACGACCTCCACGGCGACGGGGCCGCGGCGGACAAGCTCGCGGCGCTACGGCCGGGATCGTTGCTCGTGGTGCAGGTTCGACGCGAGGCCTTCGGTGAGAAGCGTCCGCGCGTCACGGCGAAACCGGAGCTCGCCGGCACGTTCATGACGGTCCGCCCGCAGGGCCAGGGTGTCGCCGTTTCGCGCAGGATCGCGGACGAGGCCGAGCGTGAGCGACTGGCCGACTGGGCGCGACGCTCGGGCGGCCGGATCCTGCTCCGCACGGCGGCCGCCGGGGTGGACGAGCAAGTCCTCCATGCAGAGCACGAAGAGCTGGCGCGGCAATCGGAGTCGTTGGCTCGAGCGGCTCGAGAGCGAAATGCGCCGGGCTGCCTCGATCCGGGACCGTCGCTGATCCAACGCCTGATCCGCGACTATGCGGGGAGAGGTTTGCGACGGATCGTGGTGGAGACCGATGCGGATCACCGCGCGGTCGAACCCGCGGCCGGTGCGGTCGTCCGCATCGAGCGTCACGACGGCCCGGCGCCGCTGATCCACGCGTCCGGTCTCTGGGAGGCGGCCCAACAGGCTCTCGAGCCATGCGTCCGGCTGGAATCCGGTGCAACTTTGACGCTCGAGCCCACCGAGGCGTTGTGGGCGATCGACGTCAACGCCGCCGCGGTGCGTGCCTCCGGCGCACGCGGTCTCGAGACGGTCGCCATCAACGGCGCGGCCGCCGCCAGGATCGCGTCCGAGATCCGGCTCCGCGACATCGCGGGCACGATCCTGATCGATTTCCTCGCCCCGGGCGACAGGGCCGAACGCGAAGCCGTCCTGACCCGGTTGCGGAAGGCGTTGCGGTTCGACCGGCGCTATCTCCGGGTCGGCGGCTGGACGCGACTCGGGTTGTGCGAGCTCGCGCGGCGACGCCTCGGCCCGGGGTTGCTCGAGCGTCTGGGCCCGCCGGGCGAGCCGACACCCTGGGGAGCCGCGGCGCGGATCCTGGCGCACGAGGTCGTGGACCCGAAACCCGGCCGCACGGTGACCGTCGACGCTCGGACCGCGCCCGCGCTCCGCGCGTCGATCGATTCGGCGGAATCGCCGATCGATCTGAAGATCGAAGTCGCCTAACCCAGTGGCGTGGCCGCACGCAACGCCAGACGGGCCGCTCGTCTCTCTGCGGCCTCGGCGGCCCGCCTGCGGTCCTCGTCATCCTCGGCCGTCAACGGCGGCGCCGGGTGGGGTTTGCCATGCTCGTCGACCGCGACCATCGTGACGAAGGCTCGCGTCGTGATGTTCCGGTGCGACGAAAGCGGGTCCTCCGAGAAGACCCGGACTTCCACCTCCATCGACGAGCCGAAGACGGCGTTGAGCCGCCCCTTGAGGATCAGGATGTCCCCGATCCGGACCGCGTTGATGAAGGCCACCGAATCGGCGCTCGCGGTGAGCACCAACGAGTGCGCGTGGCGCATCGCGACGATCGAGGCGCACTTGTCGATCAAGGCCAGGACCCTGCCGCCGAAGATCGAGCCGTGCGAATTGGCGTCCTCCGGCAGGACGAGCTCACTCATCTCGACGAGCGAATCGGCGACCGTGCGGGGTTCGTTTCTGGTCATCGGACCCTCTCGCGGGAGCGCAAAAGAAAGCGATTATAGCTCCCGGTTTTCGGTCCACCCGATTTTCCGATATCCTTGAGTTGTCGGGTGGTCCAACCCGTATCGTTGAGGGACGACGATCCATGAAACTCCATCTGCAACTCGCCAGCTCGCTAATGTTTCTCGCGCTCCTGGCGGTCGTATCCGCTCAGCCGGTCTTCGCCACGGCCGGGCCTCGCGAGGCC
>JBFFZZ010000073.1:0-11704 GCA_041568335.1 Candidatus Polarisedimenticolaceae bacterium
AAAACGACCAGGATGACGATCCCGACGACGAGGCGGTACCAGCCGAACGGGCGCAGCGTGTGGCTCGCGACGAAACCCAACAGCCAGCGAATCGCCAGCCAGGCGACGAGGAACGTGACGGCGAAGGAGATCGCCAGCGCGTAGACGTCCCCCGGCCCGAGGTGCTCGTAGTTCCGGACGAGGTCGTAGATCGTCGCCGCGAACATCGTGGGGATCGCCAGGAAGAAGGAGAACTCGGTCGCGGCCTTGCGGCTCAGACCCGACCCCATCCCGCCGAGGATGGTTGCCGCGGAACGCGAGAATCCGGGCCACAGGGCGAGGCACTGGGCGAAACCGACCAGCAGGCCGCGCCTCCAACCGGCGTCCTCGGCGCGTTCGACCTTGGGTGAGAGCGGCAGCGCCTCGACGACGAAGATGGCGATCGCCCCGGCGATCAGGGCGAGGCCGACCGTGAACGGCGAGAACAGCTTCTCCTTGATCGTGTCGTGAAACGCGAGTCCGACCAGCGCGGCGGGCAGGAACGCGAGCGCGACGGCGAACGCGAAACCGCGCGATTCCGGCTTCGCGCGCAATCCCCTTGCGGTGTCGAGCAAGCGGCCGCGGAACTCCCACACGACCGCGAGGATCGCGCCGAGCTGGATGAATACGGCGAACACCTCGGACCGCTTCCCCTCGAACCCGACGAGCTCGTTGGTCAGGATCAGATGGCCGGTCGAGGAGATCGGCAGAAACTCGGTGAGCCCCTCGACGATGCCGAGGAGGATCGCGATCCACACAAGATTCAAGTCAAGATCCCGTTTCTTCGCGCGCCATGATGGCCGGTACCACGGTCAGGGCGGTGAACAGGCAGGTGATCGAGCCGAACAGCGCCACGATGCCGAAGCTACGCATCGCGGGATAACTTGCAAGGGTGAGCGTCCCGAAGCCCGCGATGTTGGTCAAAGCCGCGATCACGACGGCCTTGCCGGTTTCCAGCAGGCCGAGCTCGACCCGTCCGTGGCTGAGCGTGAACCGGTGCACCAGGTGGATGCTGTAGTCGATCCCCACGCCGAGGATCATCGTCGCCACGAACGCGTTGACGTAGTTCAAGCGGATGTCGGCCGCCTTCATCGCTCCGAGCATCAACACGACACCGCAGATCAGCTGCGCCATGGCGATCGCGGTGAGGCGCAAGCTGCGGAAGTCGATCCACAGCAGGGCGAAGACGACGATCAGACCAAGCAGCACCGCCCGCGGCGCCTCGCGCATGAAGATGTGCCGGAACTCGCGGTTGACCACGTTGGTGCCGGTCACGACGATCCCCGCCTCCTCCCCGCCGACCGCCTCGACCAATCCGGGCGGGGGCTCGCGCTTCCAGCGCTGATCCGCCAGGAACATGTAGGTCACGATGCGCACCCGGCCGGGCTCGCTCAAGACGTAACGCGAGAGCAGCCGGTCGAGCCCGCGCTGTTGTAGATCGGCGATCTTGAGCGGCTTCTCGGGCCCCAGGAAACCCGCGAGCCGGGCGCTGAAGTCGTCGTAGGCCTCGACGCGAAAGTCGTTGGCGACCAGAGCGTCGTGAAACGTCGACCGGACGCGTTCCGCGTCGAACGTCCCGCTGCGGTCCTGTTCCAGCAGGTCGAGGACCTGCCGCTGGCGTGACTCGGGCGGCAGGTAGGCCAGGATCGTGTCGTGCGACGAGACCGTCCCCTCTTCTATAAAAGGTCGCAGCCGGTCCCGGATCTTGACCGTCAGCGCCACCGCCTCGTCCTCGGTTTCCGCTTCGGCGATCGCCATCATGTAGGACAGCGAACGGCCGAACTTGTCGGTGATCTCCTGCTGGACACGGAAGCCCTCCGAACGCTGGCTTCGTAGCGCGCGGATCGAATCGTCGAAATCGAGTCGCAGGGCGGCCGCGCCCGCCACCAGCGTCAGACCGAACACGACGATCAACGTCAGCACGCGATTCCGGGCGGCAAACGTGATCAGGTGCTCGAGCCCGAACGACTGCAGGTGTAGCTTGCTCACCGCGTCGACCCGCCGGCGCCGGACGCCCTCGTTCCACTTGATCATCGCGGGCAACAGGAAAACGATCGCCACACCGCAGAGCAGGATCCCGCTGCCGATCAGGAACCCGAGGTGACGCAGACCGATGAACTGGCTGATGCACATCGCGAAGAACGTCCCCGCGGACGTGATCGCCCCGGTGAACACCCCGAGACCCGTCTCGCCGATCATCAGTTGGGTGGCCTCGACCAGGGTCCGGCCGTTCTGCCGCTCCTCCACGTAGCGCGCGTACATCACGATCACGAAATCGGTGCCCAGTCCCATCAGCAGCGCGGTGAAGGCGGAGGAGGCCGCGTTGAGCTGGCCGAGCGCGAAGAACGCGAGACCGAAGGTCAGCGCCTGACCGGCGAGCAGCGGGATGCTCGAGTACAACAGCGCCGCGAAACGGCGGTAACACAACCAGTACAGCGCAGCGACCGCCACCAGCGAGACAAACAGGTTCTGTTTGACGTCCTTGCGGATGTGCGCGGACTCGTCGATCGCCATCGCGTAGTGGCCGCCGTAGCGGATCTCGACGGTCGATCCCGGCTCGAGCTCCGAGTCGAGATCCTCGCGGACGATCGTCTCGACCGCCGACACGAACTTCATCAGCCGCTCGTCGAACTCGAGGTTCTGCGACGGCTGCGTCGGCTTGACCAGCATGATCAGGTTGCGATGATCCGTCGACAGGTAATACCCGTTGGCCAGGTCGACCTGCAGGGCGCTGCGGTTGGAGACCAGCGGCTTGAGGAACAGATCGAGCAAGCCGAGCGGATCGTTGCGTACGACGTCCTGCGAGATCGCCGCCATCGGTGTCGCCAGGGCCAGCCGGTTCTCCTGGACGCGCGCGACGATCGCCTCGTCGGTGAGCCGTGCTCCCAGCTCGGTCAGCCGCTCGGGCTCGAGGAACAGCACCGCGTTGTCGTAGAACAGGTCGATGAAACCCTCGTCGAGCGAGAAGCGGTGGTCGACGAACTCGATCAGCTCGTCGTTGTTGTCGAACTGCTCGGCGAACGCATCGGCGTAGGTCTCGAGCTCGTCGGGCCCGGCCTCGCCCGTCGCCTCCATCAGGACCAGCAGGTAGTCGATCGAGCCGAAGTCCCGCAGGGCCTCCTTGAGGGTGTCGACCTGGACGTTGCCGACGGGGATCAGTTTCAGAAGATCGGACTCGATCTTGATCTTGGACCCCAGCCAGCTCGCCGCGATCACGAGCAGGAGGGTGACCAGGAAGACGACCTTGTAACGCTGCCGGCTGAATCGCTCGACGCGCAACAGCAGCCGGTGGCGGCTGCCGAGATCCGGGCTCGGGCCCATCTCACATGCTCCGGTCCGGCCCGGATACGGGGATCGGATTCGAGACCAAGGTACCGAGTCTCCCAGAAAAGGACGGGTCGGATTATAGCGGTCCGCGTGCTATGCTGGGCGTGGTTGTTTTCACAGCCCCGCTCCCCAATCCAGTCGCGTGCAAGGCGAGAGACTGGTCAAGGACGCCCGAGGAAAAAACATGGAAACGACAAACACCCGATCGAGTGCGTTTATCCGTCTGGAAGACGATTACGGCGCCAACAACTATCACCCGCTCGACGTCGTGCTGTGCCGCGGCGAGGGCGTCTGGGTCTGGGATGTCGAGGGCAACAAGTACCTCGATTTCCTCGCCGCCTATTCGGCCGTCAACCAGGGCCACGCGCACCCCAAGATCCGCAAGGCTCTGGTCGAGCAGTCGGAGAGGGTCACCCTGACCTCGCGCGCGTTCCGCACCGATCAGCTCGGGCCGCTGTACGAAGAAGTGCACGAGATGACCGGGTACAAGCGGATGTTGCCGATGAACTCGGGCGCCGAGGCGGTCGAGACGGCGATCAAGGCGGCGCGCAAGTGGGGCTACAAGATCAAGGGGGTCGCGGACGGCAAGGCCGAGATCCTGGTGTTCAGCGGGAACTTCCACGGGCGCACGACCACGATCGTCGGTTTCTCCGACGAGGAGCAGTACCGGGACGGCTTCGGTCCGTTCACGCCCGGGTTCACGATGCTGCCCTACGGGGATCTCGATGCCGTGCGCGAGGCGATGAACCCCAACGTGGTCGGCGTCCTGATCGAGCCGATCCAGGGCGAGAGCGGGATCATCGTGCCGCCCGAGGGTTATCTTTCGGGCATCGCGGATCTGTGCCGCAAGCACAACGTGCTGCTCATCACGGACGAGATCCAGTCGGGGCTGGGACGCACCGGCAAGCTGTTCGCCTTCGAGCACGAGAACGTGCGTCCGGATGTGGTGATCATCGGGAAGGCGTTGGCGGGCGGATTTTATCCCGTGTCGGCGATGCTGGCGGACGACGAGGTCATGGGCGTCTTCAACCCCGGGGATCACGGATCCACGTTCGGCGGCAACCCGTTGGGTTGCGCCGTCGCCCGCGCCGCGCTCAAGGTCCTGCGCGACGAGGGTCTGATCGAGAATTCCGCGGAGCTGGGCGCGTACTTCCTGGGCAAGCTGCGCGAGATCGACAGTCCGCTGATCAAGGAGGTCCGTGGTGTCGGTCTGTGGATCGGGCTCGAGCTGACCACCGGCGCGCGCCCCTTCTGCGAAGCGCTCCAGCACAAGGGGTTGCTGTGCAAGGAAACCCACGAGAACACGATCCGTTTCGCGCCTCCGCTCAACATCACGCGTGAGGATTTGGACTGGGCCTTCGAGCGCGTCGTCGAGTTGTTCGACGCACCGCCGGCTAGGAGTTCACCTTGAGCCGCAAGTACCGGCAGCAGGGCTACCAGGATTCCGATCGTGACGACGATCGTGGTGGCGGTCGCTCGGAAGCCCCACGCCGCGAGCTGACGCGTGAGGAACGGATTCAGAAGAAGTCCCTGCGTCACGCGATCGATCGCGAGGCGAACGAGGTCATTCGCTGCCCCAACTGCGGACGCAACGGCGACGGGGCGATCCAGTTCGACACCCGCTGCGCCCATTGCGCCGCACCGCTGCGATGCTGCCGGACCTGCAAGCAGTTCGACACCGGCGCCCGTTTCCAGTGCCGGGCACCCATCGAGACGGCGATCGGCGACAAGAACAAGGCCAATCGCTGCACGCATTACGCGCCGCGGCTGGTGCTCGACGTCACCGGGCGTCGCAGTCGGAAGGGTCGCAACGGCGGCGGCAGCGACCCCCGCTCGCAGTTCGAAAACCTGTTCAAGCGCTAGCCTCTTCGTCCAGTTTGGTTGATTTTCCGGCATTTCTCCGGGTTGTCCCCCGCTCGGGCGGGACCTATATTTTCCTGACAGCAGGGGTCTGCAGCCGGCGGTGAGAGGACCGCTCGGACAGGAGCGAACGAGATGAAGCGTCGGAACGGACAACGAGGGGAAGGCCGTGTCGGCCTGGCCGTCGCGATCGTGGTCGTCGGGGTCGCCGCATTCGTGGGCCTCAAGATCATCCCGGTCCGCGTCGCCGCCTACGAGTTCAAGGACATCCTGCGCGAAGAGGCGCGCTACGGCGCCGTGCGCAACTCGGACAAGGAAGTTCACAAGCGCATCATGGACCAGGCCGCCGAGATGGACATCCCGCTGCTGAACAAGAACCTGATCGTCAAGCGCAACGTCAGCGAGATCACGATCTCGGCAAAGTACGAGCAGAAGATCGACCTGAAGCTCACGACCTACACGTTCAAGTTCGATCACAAGGCGACGGCGCCGCTTTTTTAGGGGCTAGCCGATCACCTTCCCCGCGGCGATCACGTGCTTGATCGCCGGTGTCCCGAAGCGATAAACCAGGTGGTAGCGGTTGGGCACGTCGTGCACGACCAGGTCGGCGCGCTTGCCCGCCTCGATCGTCCCGGTCACGCTCCCCCGCCCCAGCGCGCACGCGGCGTTGAGCGTGGCGGCGGTGATCGCCTCGTCGACCGTCAGCCGGGCGTTCAAACAGGCGAACCAGAGCGCCGCGCTCATCGAGTCGCAGGGGCAGGAGCCGGGGTTGAAATCGGTGGCCACGACGACGGGCACGCCCGCGTCGACGAGCCGGCGGCCGGGCGGTGGCGTGTCGCTCATCAGGAAGAACGTCGCGGCCGGCAGCAGCACGCCGCACGTCCCGGCTCGCGCCAGCGCCTCGATCCCCTCGTCCGAAGAGAATTCGAGGTGGTCGGCGGAAGCCGCGCCGAGCTCCGCGGCCAGCGCCGCGGCGCCGTCGTCGTTCAGCTGGTCCGCGTGTAGACGAACCCCCATGCCGCGGCCCCGCGCGGCCTCGAGCACCTGCCGCGCTTCCTCGAGATCGAACGCGTGGGCGTCGACGAAAGCGTCGGCATACTCGGCGAGGCCGGCAGCGGCGACCTGCGGCAACATCGTGTCGATCAGCAAGCGGACGTAGGCCGTACGGTCCTGCTTGTATTCACGCGGGACGGTGTGGGCGCCGAGGAACGTCGGCACGAGGTCGACGGGGTGACCCCGGGCGGCGTCGCGCAGCGCGTGGAGCTGCTTCAGCTCGGCGTCGGGCTCCAGACCATAACCGCTCTTGGCCTCGACGGTGGTCGTACCCAGCCGGACGAGCCGGTCGAGCCGCTCCCGCACGACGTTGGTCAACTCGTCACGACCCGCCTCGCGTGTCCGGTCGACGGTGCAGAGGATGCCGCCGCCGCGGGCGGCGATCTCCGAGTAGGTCGCGCCGCGAAGCCGCTCGTCGAACTCCTGCTCGCGCCAGCCGGCGAACGGCAGGTGCGTGTGCGCGTCGACGAACCCGGGGAGCAGCGTTCCGCCACCGGCATCGAGGGTCCGGCCGTCGTGCTCGACGGCCTGATCGACTTCCCGACGGGGCCCGACCCAGACGATCTTGCCCTCGCGACACGCCACGGCCGCGTCTTCGATGACGGAGAGGCGGCCGAGATCACCAGCGGCGTGGGGGGTGTCGCCGAGCGGCGTTGCGAGTTCCGAGATGCCGACGATCCGCAGGTCGGCGCGGATCATCCGATATCGAGCCCCGCGATATCGGCGCCCGGCCGGATCGGACGGACGTTGGAGGGCGCGGACTCGCGCAGCGCGCGGCGCTGCTCGAGCATCTTGAGGTGCTCTTCGATCGTGGCCTCGAGCCGTTTCTCGAACAGGTCGCGGTCGAGCTTGGCGCGCGAGATCTCGGCCTCGAGCCGGGCCAGCTGATCCTGCGTTTCCTGCAGCGTGCGCTCGGCGCGGATGCGCGCCTCGTGGATCAGCTGGTCGGCCTGGATCTGCGTCCGTTCCTTGAGCTCCTCGGACATCTTCTGGGCGGTGACCAGCGTCTCCTGCAGCGTCTTCTCACGCTCGGCGTGGCCCTGGACATCCTTGCGGAGGCGGCCGTTCTCTTCCATGAGCTTGGCGTTCTCGAGGTTGAGCCGCTCGATCTCCTCGGCCACCGAGCGCAGGTAGAGCGTCACTTCCTCGGGGTCGAATCCACGAACCTTGCGGTTGAACTTCTGGCCCTCGACGTCCCTGGCCGTGATGCGTTCAGACATGCCGGATCCTCCCCTGTGACGAAATCGGGGCAAAACATAAGGTCGCCGGGTTTGCTTTGCAAATCTCACGACCACGACGGGCGTCCGTATCCCGTTCACCTACAACACCTTACACCGTTCATTCCTGCGCGGCATCATTATACCCGGGTGCCCCTACTCCCCGACCCCGGTGAAGGCGAGCGCCTTGTCCAACGAATCGTCGACACGCAACAAGGTCTTGCGGACGTAGGAGTTCTGGCGCTCGGCGGCCTTCTGGGTGGAGCGGAAGAGAGCCTTGCCGAGCCAGTTGCCCAGCGGTCGCTCCGGGTCGGCCCAGCTCGGCGGAAGGATGCCGAAGATGCGCGCCGGATTGGACTCGAGCAGCTCGTCTTCGAGGGAGACGAACACCTCGTAGGTGCCCGGGTCCCCCTGGCGGCCGCAGCGGCCGAAGAGCTGCCGGTCGATCCGGCCGGCGTCGTGGCGCTCCGTAGCGATGACCGCAAGGCCCCCCTTGGCGGCCACCTCGGGGGTGATCTTGATGTCGGTCCCGCGTCCCGCCATATTCGTCGCCACGGTGATCTGTCCCGGGTCACCGGCGCAGGAGATGATCAGCGCCTCCTGGCGATCCTGCAGCGCGTTGAGCACGCTGGCGTTGAGACCGGCTTCCGCGAGCAGCTGACTCAGATGCTCGGAATCTTTGACCGTGCGCGTCCCGACCAGGACCGGGCGTCCCTCGGCGTGCAGCTCGGCGATGCGCTTGACCACGGCGTCCCACTTCTGGTCCGCCGTGCGGTACAGCCGTTGCGGGAGCCCCTTGCGGATCATCGGTTTCTCGGTCGGGACCGCGACGACCTGCAGCCGGTAGACCGACCACAGCTCGCGCGACGCCTCGCTCGCCGTGCCGGTCATCCCGGCGAGCGCGAGGTAGCGGCGGAAGAAACGCTGGTAGCTGATCCGCGCCAGCACCTCGGTACGCGCCGTGACGTGGCAGTCCTCCTTGGCCTCGATCAGCTGGTGCAGCCCGCCCTCCCAGGAGCGGCCCGGCATCACGCGCCCGGTGTATTCGTCGACGATGCGCACCTCGCCGGACTTGACGACGTAGTGCTTGTTGCGATGGAACAGGTGCCGCGCCGTCAGCGCCTTGCGCACGAGGTCCTCGCGGCGTTGACGGCCGCTCCAGAAGCCGCCGTGCTCGCCGCCGATCCGGTCGAGCCGCTCGCGGCCGTGCTCGGTGAGCTCGACCGTGCGCTTCGGGAAGTCGATGCTGAAATCCTCTCCCGACACCAGCTCCTTGCTGATCTCCAGCGCCTCGCGGTAGAGGTCGGCCTCGTAGGTGTTGTCCCCCGGCCCCGAGATGATCAACGGGGTACGCGCCTCGTCGATCAGCACGCTGTCCGCCTCGTCGACGATGCCGAAGCACAACCCGCGCAGCCGCAAGCGCTGGACCCGTGCGCCGTGCTTGTACATCTTCTCGAGGCGCATGCGGATGTGCCCGGGCATGCGGCCGAGCTCGAGCCGGTCCCGCAGGTAGTCGAAGACCAGCTCCTTGTTGGTGCAGTAGGTGACGTCGCAGCGATACGCGTGGCGCCGCTGGTCGGGGGTCATGTCGTGGGTGATCGCGCCGACCTTCAAGCCCATCGCGCGGTAGATCGGACCCATCCATTCGGCGTCGCGCTGCGCCAGGTAGTCGTTGACGGTGATGATGTGGACGGGGATCCCGGCGAGCGCCGCGGTGCAGGCCGGCAGTGTCGCGGTCAGCGTCTTGCCCTCGCCCGTGGCCATCTCCGCGACCATCCCGTTGAGCAGCACCCAGCCGCCCATCAACTGGACGTCGTAGTGCCGCTCGCCGAGCTGCTGGCCGGCGACCTCGCGGATCAGCGCGAAGGCGCGGCCGGCGACCTCGGGGGTGAATCCTTCACTTCGTAGCGCCGTCCGGACCGCCGGGACCTGCCAGGCGAGCTCCTCTTCGCTGAGCGACTCGAACTCGGCGCGGTGGCGGTGCGCCTGTTGCACGATGCGGCGGAAGCGCGACAGCCGGGTGCTCCCGAGGCGGCCGAGGTGTCCCAGCGCGGTGACCATCGCGCGGTCGAGCCCGGTTTCCTCCGGGCCGGTCTTTTCGGGGTAGAGACCGTGGACGTTCCGCCGGGCCTGCGCGACGCTAGACATGGAGCCTCAGGGCAGCCACGTCCAGGCCTTCAACCGCAGCCAGTCGTACAGCTCGTGCGTCCAGATCCAGATCAGCTTGCGCTCCTCGATCGCGATCTTGCCGAAGCCTTCCATCCCGGGACGCAGGTGCGCGGCCGCGCCGTCGAGCATGCCCTCGACGACGAAGTAGTTGGCGCCCTCCTCGGCCTGCGCGACCGGCGTCACGACGGTGACCGTGAAGGTGTGCCGCTCGTTGGGCAGCGCGGTGAGGATCAGCTCGCCCTGCTGGCCGACCCGGATGCGGCCGATGTTGCGCTCCTCGACCTGGACCTTGACGCGATACGACTCCAGCGGGGCGATCTCGAACAGCACCTGGCCGGCCTCGACCGGGGCGCCGAGCGACTGGCTCAGATCGCCGCTGACGACCAGACCGTCGAACGGAGCGCGGATCGTGGCGCGCGCGATCTGCTCGTCGAGCAGCGCGATCTGCGCCTCGGCCTGGCGCATCTTCTTGTCCAGGACGTTCATCAGCGCGCGATCGCCGCCGGCCATCGCCTTGCGGTGCTCCATCGCGTACTGCTCGCGCTCGCTGGACCAGCGCGAGTACTCGAGCCGCATGTCGCGGACGTCGAGGCTGGCGATCACCTGGCCCTCCTCGACGATGTCGCCGCCGCGTACCGGAGCCTCGTAGACGTACCCGGGGTACGGCGCCGCGACCACGCGGCGCACCTCGCCCTCGAGCGTCGTCGTGCCCCCGACCCGGTGCTGTCCGTCGGCAAAGGCAAAGAACAACACCAGGCCGAGGACGATCGCCGCGACGAGCTTGCGCACGGCATGGCGCGGGCCGGTGAGCTTCTTGACCTGGGCCCAGAGGCTGTCCCCGGCCTTGGTGATCAGCAGCCGGTCGTTCTTGCGCTTGTCGTCGAGCACCGGACCGAGCAGGGCCGCGACGCTCTCGCAGAGCTCCAGGGTGTCCTCGTCGAACGGCTCGCTGGTCGAGCGCTCGAACGTGATCGCCCCGAAGGCCCGGTCTTCGCGATCGAGGAAAGGAACCGTGCAGACCATGCCATCGCCGTGATTCCGGGCCAGCTGTTCATGAGCCTTGACGACACGATCCTCGGAATCGTGGGGCTCCGGGTAGTGCAGCGTCACCTGCTGGTCGGCCGCTTCGGCCATCGCCAGACCGATGGAGCGGATCAGGTTCATCCGCTTGGCGAACTGGGCGCTGTGCGAGAGAGCGCGCACCTTGACCTGGCCGCGCGTCAGGAAACCGATGCTGACGCGGTCGCACTCGAAGCGCGCCGCCAGCTCGGTGGCGACCGCCGTGGCCGCGGATTTGAAACGCGGCTCCTCGAGGGTCAACCCGACCAGCTCGAGCACCGTCGTCATGCGCTTGCCGGCGCGCGCCGGGCGGGTGGACTGTCGCAGCAACCAGTTCTGCAGCCAGGCCACGCCCCACTGGAGCTGGCGCATCGCCAGTTGAAGCTGCGTCTGCGCGCGTGAGGCGATCTCGAAGGCCGCGACGCCCTGGACCGCATTGCCGATCCAGACGGGATAGGCGACGTGGAAGGCCGGCTCGTCGGCCGGATTTTCACCCTCCTCGTCGCGCGCGGCGGCGCGCACCACGATCCCCTTGCGCTCCTGCATCGCCCGCGCGATCACGTTGCCCAGGGTGTCGGGCGAGAAACGGCGGGGCCAGAGTCCGGCGAGCGCCGATTCTCCGTCTTCGGTTTCGAGCACGACGACACCGCCCGTCGCGCTCCCGATCTGCCGTGCCTGCAATCCGAGCCAGCTGCTGCAGAACTGCTCGACCGTCTTGGCCTCGACGAAATCGCGCCACAACGCGTGGTCGAACGGGGTCGCCTCGGACCGCTCAGCGGGTTTCGAGGGGTCCGGGCCGAAGTCGGGTGGTGTGTGCTCGGGCATCGTCCGTCGGAAGAAGAAGCGTCTTCGAAAACCGTGCCGGAGGAATATACCGTGCGGAGGGTTGGAGTGTTATGACCCCGCACGCGACGCGAGCCGGACCCGATCGCTTAAGCCTCTTGTTTGCTGATATTTAAGACGATTTTTGCGAAAAGAGTTTTCCGCCGTTCAGTCGTCTT
>JBFFZZ010000074.1:0-11622 GCA_041568335.1 Candidatus Polarisedimenticolaceae bacterium
CGGGTCGGTTGGTCGCCGCCATGACGATGACACCCGCGTTGCCCTCGAAGCCGTCCAGCTCCACGAGCAGCTGGTTGAGCGTCTGCTCGCGCTCGTCGTGTCCGCCGCCGAGCCCGGCGCCGCGATGGCGCCCGACCGCGTCGATCTCGTCGATGAAGACGATGCACGGCGCGTTCTTCTTGCCCTGCTCGAACAGATCGCGGACGCGGGACGCGCCCACACCGACGAACATCTCGACGAAGTCGGACCCCGAGATCGAAAAGAACGGCACGTTGGCCTCGCCGGCGATGGCGCGGGCGAGCAGCGTCTTGCCGGTCCCGGGCGGCCCCATCAACAGGACGCCCTTCGGGATCTTTCCTCCGAGCTTCTGGAACTTCTGCGGTTCCTTCAGGAACTCGATGATCTCCTGGAGCTCTTCTTTCGCTTCCTCGACCCCCGCGACGTCCTTGAAGGTGACCTTGCGGCCCTGAGAGGAGGTCAGCTTGGCGCGCGACTTGCCGAACGAGAGCGCGCGGTTGCCTCCGCTCTGCATCTGCCGCATGAAGAAGATCCACACCCCGATGAACAGGAACATCGGGGACCACATCAGCAAGGTCGTGAGGAACGACGTATTGCGCGGGGGCTCGGCGGTGACCTTGATGCCCTGCGCCTGCAGATCGGCGATCAGGTCCGCATCCTGCACGATATAGGTCGTGAATGGGACGTTGGCGGCGCCGGAACCGGGGTTATCCGGCCGGCGCAGGCCACGGATCTCGTACCCGACCTCGTCGCCGGTCACGGTCACTTCGAGGATCTTGCCGCTGGCCACCTTGGCGTAGAAGTCCGACTGGGTCAGCCGTTTGCTGTTGCGCGCCTCGGCGTCGAAAATCCGATAGCCCACCACCAGCGCGATGATCACGACGAACCAGATCAGGATGGTCTTGACGTGAGAACTCAAGGAAAAAACCTCCGTGGCCGAACGACCCCGTCTCTCTCAATATATAGAACGACCCTACCGGTTGCCATGATCCATTGTTTTACGGCCATCTTCGCCGATCGACGGTCGACCCGCCGGTATCGGCGGGTTTTCCCCGGAAAAGACGCTGTGTCGGTGACGATAACGTCAGACGGGCGGAGTTGATTTCAGATCGTCCGGCGCGGGCCGAAGCGGATCTCGCCGCGCACGCGGCGCGCGGTCATCTTGCCGGGAAGATGGATCTCTCGGTTCCCCGGCGGGGTCGTGAGCTCGAGCAACGCCTCGACATGCTTGCGGCCGATGCGTCGAGCGTCGACCCCGGCGCGCTTGAGCGCGATCAGCGCGACGCGGCGTGCGATCACCGGTTCGAGAGCCTTCACCGTCTCGACCCGCAGGACCGGACGGCCGTCGCGGTCCGTCCGGCTGGCCTCCGCGAGGCGTCGGTCGGCGAGCCGATCGAGATAGTCGGCATCGTCGCGCAGCATGCGCGCCGCGTGGGCCAGGTGGCGCGCGGCCTTTGGATTGAGCTGGGACTCGAGGAGCGGGACCAGACGCCGACGGATCCGGTTGCGATCGAACCGCAGATCAAGGTTGGACGGATCGTCGCGCCATTCCAGCCCGTGACCGCGCAGCCAGTCCCGCAACGCGGCGCGCTCCAACTCGAGAAGCGGGCGCACGAACCCCGCGCCGGATTCCGGGATTCCCGCGAGACCGGCCGCTCCTGCGCCACGCGCCAACCGCATCAGGACCGTCTCCGCCTGGTCGTCCAGCGTGTGCCCCGTAATGATCCCGTCGCAACGGAAACGCCCGGCACACTCCTGCAGGAACTGCCGGCGCACGCGGCGGGCGGCCTCCTCCGGCGATTCGTCCCGCCGCCGCGCGGCTTCCACCTCTCGCCGCTCCGTGTGGACCGGGAGTCCGAGCCGGCGCGCCAGCCGCTCGACGAACGTGCGGTCGGCGCGCGACCCGCGGCGCAACCCGTGGTCGAGGTGCGCCACGATCAGATGGCCCGGTTTGCGTTCGAAGAACCGCACGAGCAGGTGGAGCAGCGCGACGGAATCGCCGCCGCCGGAGACGGCGACCAGCCACGTCTTGTCGCGCCCGATCAATCGGTGTGCCGCACGGCGGAACGCGAGCTCGAGCGCGTCGGCCATCAGCGGCCCGTGGCGACGAGCAACAGGTTCTCGCGCCTCCGCTCGAACAGACCCATCAACCCGCGCATCATGACGACATAGACCGCCAGCGCGACTCCGAGCCAGACCAGCGCACCGGCGAGAGTCAGCAGGCTGCTCTCGGCGATCATCAGGGTCGCGGCCGCCGTCAGCCCCGGCAGGATCAGCAGCAGCGGCACCGCGATAAACGCGATGAAACCGGCGATCGGCTGCGGGTTACCGTCTTTACCCATCCGCGACAGGTCGGCGACCTTGGGGAACACAGCCGACAACAGGATCGACATCGGGGCGTAAACGAGAAACATGGCCACCAGGATCAAGAGCCCGGAGAGCCACACGAGCGGTGAGCCGTTGGCATCGAGCACGAACCCGATACCGAAGCACAACGCCGTCGAGATCGCGACCAGCAGCGCGGAGCCGACGACCTTCCCGTGCAGGATGTCGGAGGTGCTCAGCGGGCTGAGCAGTTGCAGGGTGAGCCCGTTGGAGTCGATCGCAAACACGTTGGCCATGATCGGCTGCAACGAGATCAGCGTAAAGAAGCCTCCGGCGAAACCGATCCCCAGACCGAAGCTCAATCCCGTCGGTAAGACGACGTCGGAGAGCTCGCGCATCAGGATCACGTAAATCATCGCGGTGATGACGAAGTTCAGGTACACCGCGGTCTTGCCACGCACGGTGCGCAGGGCGAGTCGCATCGTCGCAAAGGCGACCGCGGCCACGGCGGGACGGATCCCGGGAAGGGTCCCGGCGCGGAATCCGGCGCCCATCGCGCCATCGCCGCCGCCGGTTTCGGGGGTTTCGAGCAGCCGCGAGTAGGCCCATCGTGAGCTCGAGTAGAGCAGCGTCGCCCAGACCGCCAACACGATGAGATTCAAGCCGAGCTTCGCCACGTGCCCGTCGACCCCGGCCTCGACCACGCGCAGGAAGGCTTCGGACGGCAGCACCCCGACGATGAACGGGAGTTGCCGGTCGATATGCTGCGACAGCGTCAGGTTGGGGTCTCTTGCCGCCGCCTCTTCGGCCGCCTCGGTGCCGACCCGTTTGGCGTCTCTCTTGTCTTCGAGCTGGTTCTCCCAGTGCTCGCCGGCGAAACCGAAGATCAAACCCGACATCGATAGCACGACGATCAGAACCGCGGTAAAGCGCTCCGCACGTTTGCGCTTGCGGAAGATCAACGCGATGAAGAACGACGCCAGCGACACCGCGAGCATCAGGATTGCGACGAATAGAATCGCGCCGATCAGCGAGACCGCACCGCCAAAGAAGGAGCCTCCGATCGCGATGCCGATCGGGAACAGGACAAGAGCCGGGAAAAGCACGCCCAGCCACGGATCGCTCAACGCGGCGACGACCTCCGAGGCGTGCAACATCCCGCGGCGGATCGGCAACAGAAGCAGCCGTGTCGTTTCGGATCCGGTGCCGCGACTCGAGCGCACCATCGGTGCGATCAGCACGGTGATCGTTCCCACCGCGAGCCCGCCACGCAGACCCAGAAACGCGAAGCTCTTCCAGATCATCACCGTACCGGCCTGACCCATCTTCCAGCCCAGGAACAGCCCGCCCGCGGCGAGCGCCAGGACCGTGGGCACCAGCATCAGCAACATGAAGACGGGAGCCAGCGCACCGAGCGCGCGCGAGATCTGTTCCAGCGAGTCGCGTCTGCTGGTCTTGAAGGCGTTGCGCGATACGCGCCAGCGCATCCAAAGGAACGCCCGGATCGTGCGCAGCATCAGGTCAACCAGTCCAGCGCGGAGGCGGCTTCAGCCTCGGCCCCGACTAGCTCGAGGAAGATTTGCTCCAGCGTTCGGCCATCGCCGGTGCCGCGGCGCATCTCGTCCATGCTGCCCTGGGCGATCAACCGCCCGTGCTGGATGACGCCGATCTGATTGCACAACGTCTCGACGATCTGCAGGATGTGCGACGTCAGAAAAATCGTGCCGCCTCGCGACACGTAGGACTTGAGCAGGTTGCGGATCTGTTGCGAGGCGACCGCGTCGATCCCCTCGAACGGCTCGTCGAGGAACAGCAGCTTCGGAGCGGGGAGCAGTGCGACCGCGAGCGCCAGCTTCTTCTTCATCCCGTGGGAGTAGTCCGTGACCAGGCTGTCCTTGCGTCCGGCGAGCTCCATCAGGGTGAGCAGCTCCTCGGAGCGCTGCTCGAGCGTGGCGCGATCCAACCCGTGGATCT
This sequence comes from Candidatus Polarisedimenticolaceae bacterium, assembly GCA_041568335.1. Classification (GTDB taxonomy): domain Bacteria; phylum Acidobacteriota; class Polarisedimenticolia; order Polarisedimenticolales; family Polarisedimenticolaceae; genus WVWW01. The sequence continues at coordinate 4,318 of JBFFZZ010000074.1, forward strand.
GGCCCACGAAACCGAGCGTCTCGGCGGCGGTCAGCCGGTCGAACAGGGCCAGGTCTTCGGGCAGCACACCGATCAGCTTCTTGACCCCGACCGGATCCTCGAGCGGATCCAGATCGAGGATCCGGATCTCTCCTTCACTCGGGCGCAGCAAACCGGTGAGGCATTTGATCGTCGTCGACTTGCCCGCGCCGTTGGGTCCGAGGAACCCATAGAAGCTCCCCGCCGGGACCTCGAGATCGACCGAATCGACCGCGGTCAGATCGCCGAAATGCCGCGTCAAGCCGCGCGTCTGTAGAGCGAGGCTCACGAACCCGCGCCTCCGAGGATGCGATCGGCGCGCTGCGCCAACGGGTTGGCCTCGGAATCGCGTCCGACGGCGCGCAACATCTCCACGTAGCCACGCAGGACCATCGCGACGTTCGGATGCTCGGTACCCGCGGCGGCTTCGTAGATCTCGAGCGCGCGTTGGAATTGCGGTTCCGCCTCGACGTAGCGTTCCTGGGCCGTGTAGAGGCGACCGAGGTTGAATGCCGTCGCCCCCAGATCCGTGGGGGCGCCGCCGGGAGCCTTCTCGAGGATCTGCGCCGCGCGCAGGTAGCTCGCCTCCGCATCCGCCAGGCGGTTCTGCCGGCGCTGCACCAGAGCCAGGTTGTTCAACACGGTGGCCACTTCGGGGCTCTCGCTGCCCAGCTGTCTTTCCATCATCTCGAGCGACCGGCGGTAGGTTTTCAGCGAAACGTCGAGCCGATCCTGGCGGCCCTGGATCTCACCGAGGCTGTTCAGACCACGTGCGACCGGCAGCGAGTCCGGTCCCTGGTGCTCGGTCCAGATGTCGATCGCCCGCTGGGTCAACGCCTCGGCCCGGTCGAGGTCCTGCAATAACAGGCGCACCTGGGCGAAGTTGCTCAGCAGGCTCGCCGTGTCGGGATGTCGCGCCAGCGGCGAGGCTTCCAGGATCTCCAAGGCCCGGCTCATGTGATCGTCGGCCGCTGCCGGGTCGCCACGCATCCAGGCGATCGTGCCCAGGTTGTTCAACGTCAAACCGATGTCCGGATGGTGCTCACCGTGATGCAACTCGAAAATCTCGAGCGCCTTGCGGTTGGCCTTCTCCGCCTCGTCCAGCCGGCCCGCGTGAAGCAAATGCATCGCCAGGTTCGTGTAGTCACGGCCGAGACCGAGGTCGAACGGCGTCGTGATCTCGACCTTGATGTCGAGCGCCTCCATGTAATGCACGACCGCCTGCGCCATGTTCCCCTGGTGCCGGTAGACCTCGCCGAGCCCGTTGAGGCTCATGATCCGGTAGTGGTCCGGATCCTCGGTGTCGGCGGCCAGCTCCAGGGCCCGTCGATACGCGGCGGCTGCATCTTCGAACCGGCCTTCCGTGATCGCGAGTCGTCCCTGATCGCGCGCGGCCTCCCAGTCGACGATGTCGTCGAAGTTGTCGTCATCGGAGGCGCAGCCGAGCAGCACGGCGCAGGCCAGTACGAGCAAGTGAGTTTTCAGACGCATGGTGTCTCTCCGAAGCGGGAAAGATACCAAGGATTGAGGCTCGATGTTACCCTGCGCCAACCGGTGCGTCGAGGCGCCGGTAGGGGTGTTCGATGGTCGGCGAATTCCCACAGGAGGAGCTGGAGCGGGCGCTCGAGGAGCGCCGCTTCGGCGACGTACGTTCGATGATCAGCGATTCGGAGCCCGCGGATGTGGCGGAGTCGATCGGCTATCTCGACACGGAGAAGCGTACGGTCGTATTCCGCGTGCTCAGCCGGGAAATGGCGACCGAGGTGTTCGAGCGGCTTGAACCCGACGCCCAGGAAGAGCTCATCAAGGGACTCGGACGCGAGCAGGTCGCCGAGATCCTCAACGACATGGCGCCGGACGATCGCACGAGTCTGCTCGAGGAACTGCCCGCCGCGGCGACCAAACAGGTCCTTGCGATGCTCACACCCGAGGAGCGCCGCGTCGCCAATCGGTTGCTGGGCTACCCCGAGGACAGCGTCGGCCGCTTGATGACGCCGGACTACATCGCGATCCGAAGCGATTGGACCGTGTTGCAGGCGCTCGATCACCTGCGCCGCAACGGTGAGGACAGCGAGACGCTCAACGTCCTACCCGTGATGGACAGCCGTGGGGCGCTTATCGACGACCTGCGTGTGCGCCAGCTGCTGCTCGCCGAACCGGACTCGAAGGTCGAAGAGCTCCTCGACGGCAATTTTATCGCGCTCAAGGCGGCCGACGACCAGGAGTCCGCGGTCCAGGTGTTCAAGGAGTACGACCGTGTCGCTTTTCCGGTCACCGACAGTGCGGGGGCGCTGCTCGGGATCGTCACGGTCGACGACGTGCTCGACGTGGCCGAGGAAGAGGCCACCGAGGACATCCAGAAGATCGGTGGTAGCGCCGCGCTGGAACGGCCGTTCATGCAGGTCGGGTTCGTCGACATGATGCGCAAGCGCGCGGGTTGGTTGGTGCTGCTGTTTCTCGGCCAGTTGTTGTCGCTCAACGTGATCGCGCTCTTCGACGAGAAGCTGGCTCAGCTGACCGTGTTGATGCTGTTCATGCCGCTGATCATCTCGAGCGGAGGCAACAGCGGTTCGCAGGCCGCGACCCTCGTCGTGCGCGCGATGGCCCTCGACGAGGTCACGCCGGGCGACTGGTGGCGCGTTCTGCGCCGCGAGGTCGGTTTTGGCATCGCCGTCGGCGCGATCCTCGCCGGGATCGGTTTTGCCCGCATCGGCCTCGGCTCGTTCGAGCACGACTGGTTCGAGCTGGCCCTGGCCGTCTCGGTCTCGGTCACCTGTGTCGTGCTCTGGGGCGTGATCCTCGGCTCGATGCTGCCGTTCATGATGCGCGCCGTCGGGGTCGACCCCGCGTCGTCGTCGACGCCCTTCGTGGCCACACTCGTCGACGTGACCGGCCTGTTGCTCTACTTCGCCGTAGCCATCGCCATCATCGGTTTATGAACCCCAGTCCCTGACCCCAAAGGTCGTTAATCGACGACGAGGGCGGCGATGGCGACGGGTCGGCCGTGGACCTCGAGGTAACGGGCCATTTGGCGCACGAGGGTGGGCCAGCCCGGCTGGGAGGTGACGTCCTCCGACCGTACGCGGCGGCTCTTGAGCGGGCGGCGCATCAGGGCCCGTTCCCAGTCCTCGCGCCGGCGACCATCGGCGTCGACGACGACGGCGTGGAACTGCGGGCCGTCCTTGTAGAGCGCGGCGAGACCGAAACCGGACTTGCCACCGGGCAGGCGGGTGTGCAGGAGGCCGACCCGACCGAGCGGCGATTCCTCGAGGTGCGCCAACAGCCCTTCGACAAGCGGATGACCCGATGCGAAGAAATCGATGCTCTCGTCCTGCACGGCTTCCTCGCGATCGAACGTCCCGAGGAACGACGCGCCGGCGGCGATGCCGGGTAGCGACTCGACGCGGGCGCGGTTGCCCAGCTCGATCGCGTAACGTGCGTCGCCACGCAGCCTCTCGACGTGCATCTCCAGTTGCTCGGACGCGCCGAGGACCACATCGGCCGTCAGCTCCTCCAGGTCGGGCGGGACGCGCGCGAGGATGCCGTCGCCGAGCTCCGCACGATAGGGGTTGCGGTGAAGCTCGTGATAGGCCGCTGCCTGGATGCGATCCTGAGCTTCGCGTGCCTCCGCGACGACTTCGTTGAAACGCTCGTGCGAGGGAGAGAACTCCTCCTCGAGCGCCAGTTGTTCGATCACCGGCTCGACGTGGGACAGCTCACGTTCCAGCCCTCCGAGCGGCTCGCGGAAGAGCCCCAACGATTCGTGCAGGCGCGCCACCGCGCCCCCCAGACCTTCCGGCGGTACGAAGTAAACGATCTCGACCGGAATCGTGCGTCCGATGCGATCGAGACGGCCGATGCGTTGCTCGACGACCATCGGGTTCCACGGCAGGTCGAACAGAACCAACCGCGTGCAGAACTCGAAGTTGCGTCCCTCGCCCCCGCACTCGGTCGAGATGAGCATCGAGGGTCCGGTCGGCAAACGGAACTGCGCCACTTCGATATCGCGCTTGCCCGGCGAGAGGTCCTCGTGGAACAAGCCGACGCGCAACTGGATGCGGCGGCTCATGGCGGTCTTGATCGCCTCCAGTGTTTCTCGATGAGCGACGAAGATCAGGGTCTTGTCGCCGGCGGCGCGCCACTGCGGCGCCATCTTCGCGAGCCAATCCAGCCGCGGGTCGCGTTTCTGGGCCGAGCGGGATAGGGCGAGAAGCGCTTCGTCCTTGGGATCGCAGATCTTCTCCAGCGCTGCGCCCGAGGCCAGCGCATGCCGGACGCGGCGCAACGTCCTTTTTCGCTCGAGCGCGTTCCGGATCTCACCCGCGCGGACCGCGCGTTCGAGGTCGGCGATCGCCTGCCAATCGTCGAGCTCGACCGGTCGGCCGACGCGCGGGGGCAGCCCGCCGATCTCCTCACGCCGTGTCGCGCTGGTACACGGGGGCAGCGCGACGCGATCGGCGAGACGCCGCTCGAAATCCGTGTCTTCGGGAAACTCGTCGGGACGCAGCAGTTGCAGGAGCCGAAAGAACCCGTGCGCGTCGTCCTCGAGCGGTGTGGCCGACAGCAAGAGGCAGTGCCGGCCGAGATCCGCGATGGGGCGCACCGCGCGATACGCGGGGTCGCCGGGATGTCCCGGCGGCCTCCGTAGGTGATGCGCCTCGTCCACGATCAGCAGGTCGATCCCAGACTCGACCGCCTGCTCGGTCAACTCGGGCCGGTCGATCAACATCTGCAGGCCGATGACGACCCGCCGGTGCGCGTCGAAGGGATTGAACCCCGGGCCGTAGTCCTTCTCGACATCGACCAACCGTTTGTCATCGAGCAGCACGAACACCTGGTGGTACTTGCGCCAAAGCTCACCGAGCCACTGGACGGTCAGGGTTTCCGGAGCGATCACCAGCGTGCGGTCGGCACTTCCCGTGCGCAACAGGTGGTTCAGGATCAGGCAGGCCTCGACGGTCTTGCCAAGGCCGACCTCGTCGGCGAGCAGCCAGCGCACGAGCGGAGCGCGCGTCGCCGACTCCGCAGCGTGGAGCTGGTGGGGGAACAGCCGGATGCGTCCGCCGAGAAACGAGCCCAGACCGTCGGCCTCGCGGATCGCGGCGAGATGCAGCGCGTCGAGACGAAGCGAGAACTTCTCGAGGTTGTCGATCTCACCGTGCGCCAGCTTGTCGAACAAGGAGACGCCGGTGTGCAACGGCCAGAGGTCGCCCTCGGCGACCTCGCGCCCGTCGGTCAATCGCACGATCCCGGGCGACGGCAACGCCGCGATCGTCACCGTCTCGTTGGCCGGTTGCAGCGTGACGCGCGCGCCGACGGGTAGGGTCAACGGTGCCAGCGCGTCGGTGGCGAGCGCGAGGCGGAGCGAGTCTCCGGCGGCGAAGTCGATGACCAGCGTCCGGCCCTCGATCGCGCGCACCAGGCCGGGCCCCAGCTCGGGGTTGAAACGGTGGACGACGCGATCGCCGGGTTGCCAGGACATCGGGCTATCCTAGCGCCACAAAAAGCCTCTTTTTGAAAACATCTTCAATCCAGCGAATAGAATCGACACCGTGCGGGTACCGAAGATCGATCCCGGGGCGCCGACCCGGGTCGATGGAGGGCTGCCCGCGTGGAGCTCGTGGTGAATCAACAGAAGACCGCGATCAATGAGCGCGATCTGATCCTGCGCGCGCAGGCCGGGGAACGGGCGGCGTTCGGCGAGCTCGTTCAGCGCTACATGCGGCGGGCCTACTTCGCCGCGCTCGGTTTTGTCGGTTCCCCCGAAGATGCGATGGATCTGTCGCAGGACGCCTTCGCGCGCGCCTACCGGGCCCGACAGAAGATCAACCCCGACATGCAGTTTTACACCTGGTTCTACCAGATCCTGCGGCGCCTCTGTTTCAACTTCATCCGCGACCGCAAGCTGCATCGCGCCAAGCTGCGCGAGCAGAAGAGCTGGATCGTCGACGAGGCCACTTTCCGCTCCAGCCAGCGTAATCCGCAGCGGAACGTCGAACGCGAGGAGACGCGACGACGAGTCCGCCGGGCGATCGAGACACTGCCCGATCGGGAGCGCGAGGTCCTCGTCCTGAAAGAGTTCGAAGGTCTGAAATATCGCGAGATCGCGGAGATCGTCGGCATCCCGATCGGCACCGTGATGTCTCGCCTGTACTCCGCGCGGCGGAACCTGGCCGCCGCGATCGAGGAGATGGAATCGTGAGCGAACGACACGACTCGCTCTCCGAGCGTGCTCACGCACTGATGATGGCGGCCCTCGACGGCGAGCTGACCGCCCAGGAGCGGGACGAGCTGGACCGGATGCTCGCCGCCGACGCAGGCCTGCGAAACGAGTTCGAGAAACTCAGAACGGTCAAAGAGGTGACCAAGACGATGACTTTCAGAGAGCCACCCGAAGAAGTCTGGGAGACTTACTGGGTCTCGGTCTACAACCGCGCGGAGCGCAGTCTCGGATGGCTGTTCCTGTCGCTCGGTTTGATCGTCGTTTTCGGTTGGGCCGGATGGCAGTTCGTCGATGCGATCCTGACGGACACCGAGCTGCCGCTTCTGATCAAGATCGCAATCTTCCTCGGCGTGCTGGGAGGCGGCATTTTGTTCTTCTCCGTGATCCGCGAGAAGTGGTTCACACACAAGCGAGATGCTTACAAGGAGGTGGTGCGATGATCGTCGTGCCGTCTTCCACCATCGCCGGTTACCGGATTATCAAGACCGTCGGCCTGGTCAGGGGCAACACAATCCGTGCGCGTCACCTGGGAGTCGACTTTCTCGCGATCCTGAAGCACATCGTCGGCGGGGAGATCGAGGAGTACACGAAGATGATGGCCGAGGCGCGCGAGCAGGCGCTCGACCGGATGACCGCCGAGGCCGAAGAGCTCGGAGCGAACGCCGTCATCGGCGCGCGGTTTGCGACGAGCTACCTGATCACCGGGGCTTCCGAGATCATGGTTTACGGCACCGCGGTCGTGATCGAGCTCGACGGGACGTAGATCAGCGCCGCGCCGAGAGGACGTCGCGCAGCCCGCCCCAGGTCGTCGGGTCCAGCGCCAGCAGCGCCGAGAGGTACAGGTCGGTTTGCGGGGCGTCGAATCGTTCGTCGATCGCCGCCGTCGCGCGGGCGAGATCTTCTTCGGCGGGCGGCTGGAGATCGTGATCCTCGTCGATCAGACCACCCTGCTGAGGGATCCCCAGCTCATCGAGGAAGGTCTGCAGCATTTCCGCTCGCCCGTCGAGGTGCAAGGCCAGCAACAGTGTCGTCGCAAGCGAATCGTCGACGTGCACCGTCTTGAG
>JBFFZZ010000075.1:0-11519 GCA_041568335.1 Candidatus Polarisedimenticolaceae bacterium
GGTCGAGGATCTCGCGCAACCGATCGTAATCCGGGTGCCGCAGGCGCATCCAGGCGTTGGCCATGAAGCCCGCCTCGACCGGTTGGGTCGGCGTCCCCACCGGCGGGATGTGCGCATCGATCAGACACGGCTCGAACTCGCGACGGATCTCGTTTAGCCCGGTGTAACCGCTGATCCTGCCGTCGCGATCGGGGCGCAGGGCGATCATTCCCGCGGCAAAGCGGCGCGACGGCTTTTGCTTGGGCGGAAGGCCGACGATCGCGCGCGCCCACTCACCGTAAACGTCCATCTCGTTGCCCGCACAGTAGAGATCCCACGCGCCGACACCGGGTGGCCGACAGCCGATTTCGGAGAACTTCAGCCCCTTGGGGCCGTAGAACCACTCCATGTGCGTCGCGGTCGTGCCCAGACCGAGGGTCTCGACGACATCGAGTCCCAGACGACGCACCTCGTTGTAGCCGGGCGCCGCCTCGAGCCGGTTGGTCGCGATGAACTGCGGCGAGATCCAGCGTTCGCGCATCGCTTCGAGGACGTTGGGGTAGTAGTGGCAGGCGAACTCGTGGACCGGTCTCCCGTCCACGGAGATCGTGTCGTAGAACCCTTCGTGGCCCTCGATGAACTCCTCGGCGGCAGCGGAGAGACCGCGATCGATCCCGCACTCGACGATCACGCGCTTGAGCTCGGCGTCGTTGTCGACCCGGTAGGTTCCCGCCGCGCCGGCCGCGGCACGCGGCTTGATGATGATCGGGTAACCGACGCGTTCCACGAAGGCCTCGGCTTCCCGGACCGAAGCCACGCCGTCCGAGGCGGCGCACGGAAGGCCGGCCTCACGCAGCGCCTGCTTCATCGCCGGTTTGTCGCGGCACAGGAACGAGCTCTCGACGCTGATACCGGGGATCCCGCACTTGGCCCGCACGTTTGCCGTGGGCAGGATATGGGCCTCGATGGTCGCCTCCAAACGGTCGACCCAGCCCATCTTCTGGCAGCGCCGGACGGTGTTCAGCAGCGCTTCCTCGTGCACGACCGAGCCGACCTGCTCGTAGTGGTCCATCCAGCTCTTGAGCTCGGGGTCGAGCGCCTCGACCCGCGCCTCACCGATACCGGTCACTCGCGCGCCCGTCGCCGCGAGCCCGCGGACGAACTCGCGCTGGTTTCTGGGAAAAGCGGGTTCGACAAAAAGAACATGCATGACGAAACCTCAACCGGCGTGCTGCGCCTCGGCGACCAGCTTGCCGTACAAATCGACGTAACGTTGGGTCTGGCGCGTCCACGAGTGATCCACCGCCATGGCATTGCGGCGCGCCTTGTTCAAGTGCTTCTTGACACGGTAGAGGGCGAGGGCGCGATCGAGCGCCCAACCCAGGCCCTGAGGGGTGTAGTGGTCGAACACGAACCCCGTGCCTTCGCCGGTCCGGGGATCGAACGTCTGCACGGAGTCCGCCAGCCCACCCGTGCGGCGGACCAGCGGGAGCGTCCCGTATTTGAGACTGAACATCTGGTTCAACCCGCACGGCTCGTAACGCGAGGGCATGATGAAAAAGTCGGCACCGGCCTCGATCCAGTGGGCCAGCTCGTTACTGTAGCCGCGATAGAACACGACGCGCTCTCGGTGTTCTTGCTGGAGCCGGGTGAAGAACTCCTCGTAGCGTGCCTCGCCCGAGCCCAGGACGACCAGCATGACGTCCTCGCGGGCGAGCAGCTTCGGAAGCACGCTCATGCACAGGTCGAGGCCCTTCTGCGGGGTCATCCGCGTGACCATCCCGAACAACGGTGTGTCGGCCCGTGCCGGGAGCCCGAGCTCGGACAGGAGGTGCAGCTTGTTTTTCTTCTTGCCGGCGAGCCGAGTGGGTGAAAAACGGAACCGAATGTGGCGGTCCTTCTCCGGGCTCCATTCGTCGTAGTCCACGCCGTTGAGGATGCCGACCAATCGATCAGAGCGCGCGCGCAGCAACGGGTCCAAACCCATCCCGTAGGCATCCGTTTGGATCTCGCGGGCGTAGGTCGGGCTGACGGTCGTGATCCGATCGGCGTACAGCAGTCCCGTGCGAAGGAAGTTCACGCACCCCTTGCGAAGGTCGTCCTGATCGACCAGGTAGGCCCAGCGCCCGAGACCGAGATCGTCGACCGCTTCGGCCGGGAACAACCCCTGATACCCGATGTTGTGGATCGTCAGCAGATGGCGGCTGCGCTCGAACAGCGCGTCCCAGTCGTAAACCGTCCGCGCCTGCAGGGGCAGGAGCCCGGTATGCCAGTCGTTGGAGTGAAACAGGTCGGGCCCCCAGCCCATCAGCTGGCAGGCGTGGAGGACGGCGCTCGAGAAGAATCCGAATCTCCTGTGCTCATCGCCGTCGTCGGTGTAGATCGATCCGCGATGGTACAGCTCCGGGCAGTCGATGAAATAAACGGCCAACTCGCTACCGGGAAGGCGGGCCGTTCGCAGGGTGAAGCGGTAGCGGTGCGGGCCGAGCTCCAGCGGGACGTCCCGCGCGAACTCGACCGGCTCGAGCAACGCGCCCTCGGTCTGTAGACCGGCGTAGCAGGGCATGAACGGGCGTACGTCATGGCCCTGACGGTGTAATTCGAGCGGCAGGGCGCCCGAGACGTCCGCGAGCCCGCCGGTCTTGGCGAAGGGGGCGATCTCGGATGCCGCGAAGCAAATCTTCAGGGCGCCGGACATCGTGACGATCCCTAACTAAAATCGAACCCGTGCGGCGTGCTAGCCTGACAGCCGGCACGTAGGTCTTGAGGAAACCCGCAGGTTATCACAGGGGGAGGCGTGGCTTCAGGTCGAGTCCCGGTCGTCTTCGTGGCGCCGTTCCTGGCGCCGACGACGGCACGCTTCGTGCGCGCGGCCGCAGGGCTTCACGGCGTTGCGTTGGGGCTGGTTTGCCAGGACCCCATCGAGCGCGTTCCCGCGGATCTGCGGCGTCAGCTGGCCGGTTTTCAGCGCGTGGGCGATTGCTTCGACCCGGAGCAGCTGCTCCACGCCATCCTGGAGCTCTGCGGGCGGCGCCCGCCGAAACGCATCCTCGGCGCCCTCGAGCAGCTTCAGGTGCCGCTGGCCCGCGTGCGCGAGCGAATCGGGATCGAGGGGTTGGGTGTCGAGGCGGCGCTGAACTTCCGCGACAAGGACCGCATGAAGACGGTCCTGCGCGCGGCCGGCGTTCCGTGCGCGCGGCACGGGAGCGCGAGGTCGTCCCGGGAAGCGCTGAAGGTCGCCGCCGGTCTGGGGTACCCGGTCGTCGCCAAGCCGCCGGCCGGCGCCGCTGCGGCCAACACGTTGCGCGTCTCGTCGGCGGAGGAGCTGCAGGCGTACCTCCGGCGCATGCCGCCGACGGCGTCGAATCCGCTGTTGCTCGAGGAATTCGTCGTCGGCGAGGAGCACTCGTTCGATGCCGTCTCGATCAACGGCGAGTTGATCTGGCACTCGCTGACGCACTACCGCCCCGGACCGCTCGATGTGCTCGAGAATCCGTGGATCCAGTGGACCGTGCTCCTGCCGCGCGAGATCGATCACCCGCGTTACGACGACGTGCGCCGCGTCGGCGCGCAAACCCTGAGCGCATTGGGTATGGGAACGGGTCTGTCGCACATGGAGTGGTTCCGCCGCAAGGACGACTCCATCGCGGTCTCCGAGATCGCGGCGCGTCCGCCCGGTGCGCAGTTCACCACCCTGATCTCCTACGCGCACGACACGGACTTCTACGCGGCCTGGGCCGAGCTGATGGTGTTCGATCGGTTCGAGCCGCCGCCGCGAGCCTACGCCGCCGGGATCGCGTACCTCCGTGGGCAGGGGAGCGGTCGGGTCGCCCGCCTCCATGGCCTGGACGAGGTCCAGCGGCTCTACGGCCCGATGGCGGTCGAGGTGCAGCTCCCGAAGGCCGGGCAGCTGCCGGCCAGCAGCTACGAGGGCGAGGGCTACGTGGTGTTGCGCGACCGCGAGACCCGGCGTGTCGCCGAGGCGTTGAAACGGGTCGTCGAGACGGTCCGCGTGGAGCTGCAATGAACGTCCTGATGTTCTCTCCTGGCTTCCCCGACGAGATGCCCGCGTTCACCGAAGGGCTCGCCGAGGCCGGGGCGACGGTCGTGGGTCTCGGGGACCAGCCTGCCGAGATGTTGCCGGGGCGTGCCCGCCGCGCGTTGGCGCACTACGTCCGGGTCGACCATCTGTGGGATTTGAAGGCCTTGATCAACACCGTGCGCGAGATCGATCGCCGCGCCCGTCTGGACCGCATCGAGTGTCTCTGGGAACCGGGGGTGCTGCTCGCGGCGCAGCTGCGGGAGGCCATGGAGCTCCCCGGGCTCAGCGTGGAGCAGGCCCGTCTCTTCCGCGACAAGGAGCTGATGAAGCGGCGGCTCGACGAATGCGGGATCCGCACGCCGCGCCACGCGGTCGCGACGAGCGAGTCCGACATTCGCGCAGCCGCCGAACGGATCGGCTACCCGCTGATCGTCAAGCCGATCGCGGGAGCCGGTTCGGCCGATACCCACCGGATCGACGACGCTGCCCGGCTCGACGAGGTCCTCCCGCAGATCCACCACGTGCCGGAGCTGTCGGTCGAGGAGTTCATCGACGGCGAGGAGTACACCTTCGACACGATCTGCGCCGGCGGTAGAATCCTCTACTACAACGTTGCCTGGTACCGGCCGAAACCGCTGGTCGGCCGCTCGCTGGAGTGGATCAGCCCGCAAACGGTCTCGCTGCGCCGCCAGGACGCCGACGAGCTCGCGGTCGGGCGGGACATGGGTGCGAAGGTGCTCCGCGCGCTCGGGTTCGACACCGGCTTCTCGCACATGGAGTGGTTCCTGACCCCGAGCGGTGAGGCGGTCTTCTGCGAGGTTGCCGCCCGGCCGCCCGGGGCCTGTTCGGTCGACCTGATGAACTACGCCGGTGACGTCAGCACGTTCCGGGGCTGGGGCGAGGCCTTGGTCCGCGGCGAGCTGAGCGGCCGCTGGGAGCGGCCCTACAACGCCGCCGTGGTGTTCAAACGCGCCCAGGGCCGTGGCCGGATCCGGCGCATCGAGGGGCTGGAGCGGATCGTCTCGCGCTACCGCCCGCATATCGTGCGGGTGGATCTCCTCCCGATCGGCGCGCAGCGCCGCGACTGGAAGGCCACCCTGCGCTCGGACGGCAACCTGGTGGTGCGGCATCCCGACCTCGGAGCCACGCTCGAGATGGCCGACCGCATCGGGACCGACCTGCAGCTCTACGCGGGCTAGCCTTCTAGAGATCGTCGCGGACGAGCGGGTGCGTGAGGCAATGGGGGCCGCCGCGGGCGCGGGAGATCTCGTGGCTGCGGAGCAGGATGCAGACGCGGCCCGGCGCGTCGATGTCGATCTCGCGTTTGCCCAGCAGGAGATCCTCGGCCTCGACGATCTCGAAGCCGGCCCGGTCGAGCTCGTCGGCGGTCGCACGATTGCGGTCGAACAGCGTGATGACCCCGGGCGCGAGGGCCAGCGTGTTGGCCCCGTCGGTCCACTGCTCGCGTTGCTGGCTGACGGGATCGGTGCCGCCGCAGGCGATCGGTTTCAGGTCGAGACCGCGGTGACGCAACGCCGAGAGCAGATCCTTCCGCGAACGAAACGGTAGGTCGGGATCGCCGAGATCGATCTCGTAGACGTCGGTGGATTCGTTGCCTCCCGGAAGAACGACCGGTGCGTGGACCAGGCAGAGATCCCGATCGGCGGGGGTGAACAACGTATCCAGGTGCATGTACGCGCGGCGGCTGGGTAGGTCCACGACCAGCAGCCAGCGGGGTCCGTTCTCGAGGCGCGCCAGTGTCCGCGCCAACCGCCGGATTCCCGCTCGATTCGTGCGCTCGGACATGCCCACCGCGACGATCCCCTCGGACAGCACGAGGACGTCCCCGCCCTCGAACGTCGGTCGCGTCGGATCGGCGACGTCGGCGGGCAGGGTGTCCGGACCGGCCGGATCCAACGCCATCGGGACGGCCGACAAAGACGGATGATGACGGAACACGGTGCGCGAGAGCAGCGACTCTGCATGACGCGCGGGGGTGGCCATCGCCCCGATCAGCACGTGGTCGTGGAGCACCACCTGAGGATCGCGTTGAAAACACCAGTTCGGGAGCGGGGGAATTTCGAAAAGCTCCTCGCCGCCGTCGGGTCGGACGCCGCCGACGACCGCCGCGGCGAGCTCGCCGGGGGCGAGCGAGCGTAACGCCTCGCGGCGTTGTCGCGGCAAACGGGACAGCAGGACATCCACGACCCAATCACGAGCCTCGTCGTTCTCGAGGGCGTCGGCGAGCAGCTGCGAGGCGTCGAGCACTTCGATCCCCAGCAACTGCATCACGCGGCGGAAGCGGCCATGCTCGTCACGGGCCAGGTCGCCGTAGAGGATGTCGTCGAACAGCAGCTGTTCCATCATCCCCGGGACCATGTGATCGACCTCGACACCGGGCTCGTGGACGAGCACCCTCCGCAACCGACCGATCTCGGATGTGACGCGAACCACGGGCTATCCGCGTTCGACTCGCGCGAGGGTGGACCGCGTTCGCTCGAACTGTTCCCGTGCCTTGGTGATGTAGGCGCGGACCTCGTCGATATAGCCGTCGACCGAGGCCGACCAGACGCGGTTGAGATAGCGCTCCCCGGCGGCGAACTCGTTCATCACGGCGGCATAAGCCCGCACGCCGTGAGCGTGGGCCAGGCTTTCGCGGGCGTCGGCGAACGCCGAGAGATCGTCTCGGAACGTCGCGTCGATGTGGTGGTGGAACGCGTCGACGTCCATCGTCTCCTTCGCGGCGTCGAACGTCTCCATGTTCGCGGTCACACGGGCGATACGGGTGCGCAACGTATCGAGGTTCGCGGCGACGCGGTCGGACGAGGTGGCCGCGAGACGCCGGTTGTACTGGATCAGCGCGACGCCGACGATGCTGGCAAGCAGCCCCGGCAAGTAGTGACTCCACTGCACCGCATCCTCGGCCCTGGGCGTGATCGCCGCGTACAGCGCGGCGTAAGTGAAACCGACGACAATCAGGACGTAACCGATGCGCGCCATCTCAGTGCCCCCCGCCGCCACCACCGCCGAAGAGGATCTGGTATACCGCATAGCCGACACCGACGAGGGCCTCTCCGACGATCAGACCCGCGGCGATCGGGATGCCGGTCTCCTCGCTCCAACTCTTGCCGCGGAAGCGATCGGTCGCGAGCCGCACGACCGTTCCGATCGAGTAGGTCAGGACGATGTTGAAGGGCAGATAGAAACCGAGGCCCACGAGGATCCCCAGGCCGCCGATGCCGCTCGCCGAGAGCACCGCGCCGAGCCCCGCGCCGGCGAGGTACTTGGCTCCGGGAACGTCCCCACCGGTGATCCCCGACAGCACCGATGCCAGCGCCTGCCCCTGCGCCGCCGGGAAGCGATCGCCACCGAGCGGGCTCTGCTCGTTGAGCACGAACATCAAGCCGACGACGACGATCGGCCCGAGCCAGGTACCGAGAAACTGCGCGATCTGCTGTTTCTTCGGCGTGGCGCCGACGAGATAGCCGGTCTTCAAATCGAGCATGAGATCGGTGGCCTGCGACATCGCGACACACATCGCGACGCCGACGGTGACCGCGGCGACGATCGTGTCCACGGTGTTGTCGGTCTGGATGATCAGGATCAGCAGCGTGACGCCGATCAACGTCATGCCGGACAGCGGAGACCAATTGGTCCGCCCGATGCACTCGGACAGGATCACACCGGCCATCCAGATCCACAGCGTCCCGAGGATCGCCATCAGGACCCCCCGACCGAGCGAGATCGTGGGGGAGGCGTTGATACCGACCACGAGGAGGACGAGGAACGCGCCGGCGACCCCGGCGTAAAGGAACTTGATCGGCATCTCGTCCTTGGCGACCGACGATGTTCCGCTCTTGGCAGCATCCTGCATGCTGCGCACCGCGCCGATCACCATCGGCAGCGCGAAGACCACGCCGACGATCGCTCCCCCGATGAGCATGCCGATGCCGACGGGACGGAATAGATCGACCCGCAGCGCTCCGGCATTGACGGCCCCATCCGCCATGACCGCCGCGGGGAAGAGATCGAACGCGGACATCAGCGGCGCCAGCAACCAGTAGCAAACAAAACCGCCGATGATGAAGAAAACCCCGCCACGGCCGGAGAGATAGCCGACACCGATGGTCATGAGCGAGAGGTACCAGACGCCGTTCATGTAAGCCGGCATCCCGATCCAGTCGCCGAGCGGTACGTTATGGTAGTCGAGCGTGTTGACCAGCAGATGGGCCAGACCGCTCACCAGCAACCCGCCGATCATCAGCTTGGCCTTGCGGATCCCCGCGCCGGGGGACTTGAGGATCGTCGCGACCGCGATCCCGCCGGGATAGGCCAGCCGTTCGAAATCGATCATCTGCTTGCGCAACGGGATGACGAACGCCACACCCATGAACCCGCCGACCATCCCACCGAGCACGACCATGTAGATGTTGAAGTCGTAGTTCATGATGAACAGCGCCGGGAGGGTGAACACGATTCCCGCCTGGGCGGCGTTGACGGCGCTGGCGAGACTCTGGTTGACGTTGTTCTCGACGATGGAGCGACGTCGCAGGATGCCGCGCAGGACCCCGAAGCCGAGGATCGCAGCGAGCTCGCTCCCCTCGATGGAAAAGCCCAGGATCAGGCTGGCGTAGGCCATGCTGATGGCCAGCAGAACACCGATCCCGTAGCCCACGAGCACGCCGGTCCAGGTCAACTCGGGGTAAGGCCCGTGGCGGACGGAATGGCGAGATGATTCGCTCAAGACGGGACCTCCGTTGAGGATGGACGCCCGTTTGTATCACTCCCAGGGCCGTGCTCCAAACCTTTAGCCGTGGACGGTGGGAGCGGTGCCGCGCGGCGACATCAGGTCGCGCTCGCGCTCGAGCCAAACCTGCCAGCGCGCTGCAAACCAGGCCGGATCGACGTCCCTGGCGGCGAGACCGTGGAAGGCTTGCCAGTGACGTTTTTCCGCAGGCCCGAGATCGACGAGCAGGTCGGCGACCTCGGCGTCCCGCCCGGTGAGCACCGCGAGCAAGCGCGTGAAACGCTCGCAACTCCGCGCTTCGATCAGCGCTCCGACGAGGAGTCGATCGCACTTGAGCGTGGCCTCGGTCTCGCGCTCCATACGCTCGTGCAACCCCTGGACGTAGGGGTTCGACCGGCGCTTCGAGGGCTGTAGCCCGCGGCGGTGAAGCAGTCGAGAGACGCGACGGAGATGGGTGACCTCCTCGGCTGCGAGCGCGGTCATCGCATCGACCAGCTCGGCATCCGCGGGGTAGTGAGCGACGAGGTTGAGACCGAAGAGCGCCGCCTGCTGCTCGCAGACGGCGTGATCGGCGAGGAACTCGGGCAGTCTCTCGGCGGCGAGCTCCGCCCACGCGTCCGGGGTCCGGGAAAGCAGCGGCAGCTCGTCGACGGCGGCCAGGAACCGTTCGCGATGGTGTTGCCGGCGGCTCGCCGGTTCAGACACCGGGTGCCGCCCGGCGAACGGCATCATCGACCCCGTCGGAGTAGCGCTCGAAGTTGTCCCGGAACATCCCGGCGAGCTTGGTCGCCTGTTCGTCGTACGCCGTTTTATCGGCCCAGGTGGCACGCGGCGTCAGGATCTCGTCCGGCACCCCGTCGAGCTTCTTCGGGATGGCCAGACCGAACACCGGCTCCGTCGCGAGATCGGCGTCGGCGATCGATCCACCCAGGATCGCCCGGACCATGGCCCGCGTGTGCGGGATCGCGATGCGGTGTCCCGTCCCGTGCGGACCGGCGGTCCAGCCGGTGTTGAGCAGCCAGACATCGGGTCGGTGCGCGCGGATCCTGGCACCGAGCATCTTCGCGTAGACCCCGGGGTGCAGCGGGAGGAACGGCTCCCCGAAACAGGCGCTGAACGTCGCCTGCGGCTCCGTGACGCCGCGTTCGGTACCCGCGACCTTGGCGGTGTAGCCGCTCAGGAAGTAGTACATGGCCTGTTCCGCCGTCAGCTTGGACAGCGGCGGCAAGACGCCGAACGCATCCGCGGTGAGGAAGACGATGTTTGTTGGATGACCCGCGGCGCTGCCCGCGACGACGTTGGGCAGGTGCGTGATGGGATAGGCCGATCGCGTGTTCTCGGTCTTCGAGGCGTCGTCCAGGTCGAGCACCCCCGCGGCGTCGATCGCGACGTTTTCGAGGACCGTGCCGAAACGTTCGGTCGTCGCGTAGATCTCGGGCTCGTGCTCGCGAACGAGGCGTATGACCTTGGCGTAGCAGCCGCCCTCGAAATTGAACACGCCGTCGTCGCTCCAACCGTGTTCGTCGTCACCGATGAGCGGCCGTTCGGGATCGGCCGACAACGTGGTTTTCCCGGTGCCGGAGAGGCCGAAGAAAAGGGCCGTGTCGCCACCGGCGCCGACGTTGGCGGAGCAGTGCATCGAGAGCACGCCGGCCTTGGGAAGCAGGTAGTTGAGCAACGTGAAGACCGACTTCTTGATCTCGCCGGCATATCGTGTCCCGCCGATGAGCACGATGCGGCGTTCCAGGTTGAGCATGACGAAGGCTTCCGAGCGCGTGGAGTCGCGCGCGGAATCCGCTTCGAATTCGGGGGCGTGAACGATATGGTAATCGGGCGCGAAGGTCTTCAGGTCGTCGGCTTCGGGTCGGACGAGCAGGTTGCGTGCGAACAGCGCATGCCACGGGCTCTCGGTCACCAGACGCACCGACAGCCGGTGCGCGGGATCGGTACCGCCGTGGAGGTCCTGGACGAAGACCTCCGTCCCCGAGAGGTGCTCGCAGACACGCAGGTACAACGCGTCGAACACCTCGGCGGAGATCGGTTGGTTGACCTTGCCCCAGGCGATCTCGCCCTCGATCGAAGGTTGGCGAACGACGAACTTGTCCTTGGGGGAGCGGCCCGTGTATGGGGTCGTGTCGACGACCAACGGGCCGCCCCGGGCCAGCCGTCCGGTCCCGCGTCGGACGGTCTCCTCGACGAGCAACGGCTCCGAGAGGTTCGCGCGCACCCGGCCCGCCCGGATGCCCAGCTCAGCGATCGCTCGGTCGAGTTCGGTCCCTGGTTGTGCCATGTCGATCCTCGTCACCGCCGCACGGGAGGGCGAAAAGCCCACGATAGCGCTTGAACGGGATCTTGCAAAGGGTCCCCGGCGGTTGCGCTTGACCCTCGCGGTGCGACCGTCTAGCCTCCGCGCGATGGACCGCCGAGCCACCTGGATCGACAGCACGGAGGCGCTGCAGGACGTTCTTTCCGACCTCGGTGCGGGACCGTTGGCGGTCGACACCGAGGCCGATTCGCTACACCACTACCCGGAGAAGCGGCCTGCCAACGGGCCTGCCGGGCCGCGGCGCGTCTGACCTACATTCAACCAAAAGGTTGAATGTTCTCTATGATCGCGCTATATTCAACTGCATGGTTGAACAAGAACTCGATTCCCTGCTTGGCGCACTCGCGGACCCTACGCGTCGCGCCATCGTGGCGCGACTGGCCCACGGCCCGCGAACGGTCGGTGACCTCGCCGCACCGTTCGAC
>JBFFZZ010000076.1:0-11503 GCA_041568335.1 Candidatus Polarisedimenticolaceae bacterium
GCGTCCATCTGGCCGAAGTCCTTCTCGTGATAGATGAAGAAGCCCTCGAGGCCGGTCTTCTCGCGGTGTTCGTTCATCACCTGCTCGACCTCGTTGAAGTACTCCGAGGCGTCCTCAAGCGTCATGCCCGCGGGCAGATCGAACTGGATGTTGAACTGCGCCTGCTCCTCGTCCTGCTGGCCCACGAACTTGGTCGTCTTCGAGTACGTGAACCCACTCACGATCAAGACCCCGACGACGCCGATGATGAGGCCGAAACGGCGCTCCAGGGAAGCTTCGAGCAGCCGGTTGTAGGCGTTGTTGAGCCGGCCGAAGGTCCGTTCGTACAGCGCCAGCAGGAACTCGTTGAAGCGGCGGTGCAGCGCCTCGAAGCGCGACGGCTTGCCGGCCAGCTTTTCACGAGTGGATAGCGTCAGGTAGACGCACAGCGGGATGAACAC
The DNA here is from genome assembly GCA_041568335.1 of Candidatus Polarisedimenticolaceae bacterium. GTDB lineage: Bacteria > Acidobacteriota > Polarisedimenticolia > Polarisedimenticolales > Polarisedimenticolaceae > WVWW01. The sequence continues at coordinate 441 of JBFFZZ010000076.1, forward strand.
CAGCGCCACGACCAGCGAACCGCTGACCGACACGGCGACGGGCAGCGCCATACGCATCAGAAAAAAGCCCATCGGCCCTTCGATCAACGCGGCCGGCAGGAACACGATCACGGTGGTCAGCGTCGACATCGTGATCGCCAGCGCGACCTCGCCGGCACCCTGGATGCAGGCGGCGCGGCGCGACAACCCTTCGCGGCGTAACCGGTGGATGTTCTCCGCCACCACGACCGAGTTGTCCACCAGCAGACCGATACAGATCATCAACCCGATCAACGTCAGGATGTTGAGCGTCTCGCCCGCGAAGTACATGATCGTCAGCCCGAAGACCAGGCTGATCGGGATCGAGAAGGCGACGATCAGCGTCAGCCGCACGCGGCGCATGAAGAAGAACAGCACCACGCAGGCGAGTGCGCCGCCGAACGCCCCGCTCTTGACCAGCGTCCCCAGGCTCTCGTCGATGATCTCGCCCTGGTCGAAGAACCCTTCCAGCTCGAGCCCGGCGAGGCGCGGGTTCTCCTTGAGCTCCTCGACGAGCCCGTCGAGCCGCCGCGTCACCTCGCGCGTGTTGGCCTGCGATTCCTTGATCACCTGGACGGCGACGGCGGGCGTGCCATTGAGCCGCGCGCGGTACTCCTTGTCGGGCTCTTCGTAGGTGATCCTGGCGATGTCCCTCAGCCGCGTCGACAAACCGACGAGACGGTTCTGGAGCTCCTCGACGGTCGAGTAGCTGGCGATCGAGCGCAGCAGCAGTTTCTTCGTGCCGGTGATCACCGTCCCGCTGGCCATCGTGAAGTTGTCGGCACCGAGATCCTGAGCCAGCTCGTAGATGTTCAGCCCGGCGGCGTTGGCCTTCTCGCGATCGATCTCGATCAGGATCTCTTTCTCTTCGAGACCGAAGACCTGCACCGTCGCGACACCGTCGAGGCGCTCGACGGGGATGATCACGTCGTTCTGGATCAAATCCCACGGGTCTTCCAGATCCGGGTCGACGGCGATACCGATCATGAAGACCGGGAAGCCGGAGCTGCTGTTCTTGCGAATGAACACACGATCGGCGTCGGCGGGGAAGTTGACCCGCGCGCGCTGGACGCGATCGCGCACCTCGCGGTAGGCCACCGACATGTCGCTGTTCTGCTTGAAGCGGATAAACACCTGCGACATCCCGGGAAAGCTCACACTCGTGATCTTGTCGACCCCCTTGACGGTGGAGAGCTCCTCCTCGACGGGAATCGTGATCTTGTCCAGCACCTCGCGCGGCGGTGCATCCTGCCACGGCACCTGAACGAAGAGCATCGAGCCGACGAAGCCGCTGGGGATCATCTCCGCGGGGATGTTCAACGCCGCGATGGTCCCGATCACGGCGACCGTGACGGCGATCATCAAGACCGAGACGCGACGGTCCAGCGAGAACCGCGGCAGCGCCGGCTCCTTGTCGAAGTCGCGCGTCATGGCGTCACCGAATCGACGTCGGCGCCCATCGGCACTCCGGTCTTGTCGCGCCTCTTCGTCCGCGCTCCGGCGAGCCAGGCGACGATGCCGTCGAGCAGCGAGTAGATCGTGGGGATCACGATCAGGGTCAGCGCGGTCGAGGTGATCAGGCCGCTGATCACCGCGATGGCCATCGGGGCGCGCAGCTCGGCGCCGTCACCGATGCCCAGGGCCAGCGGCAGCAGGCCGAGCACCGTGGTGGCCGTGGTCATCAGGATCGGCCGCAACCGGATCGAGCCGGCGGTCATGATCGCCTCGCGTTTCTCGACGTTGCGCGCGCGTAGCTTGTTGATGTAGTCGACCAGCACGATCGCGTTGTTCACGACGATGCCGGCGAGCATGATCATCCCGAGAAACACCACGATCGAGAGGTTCATCCCGAGGAGCTTCAACGCCAGGAAGGTCCCGACGAACGCGAGCGGGATCGTGAGCATGATCACCAGCGGATGGATCAAGGACTCGAATTGCACCGCCATGATCACGTAGACCATGAAGATCGACAGCCCGAGCGCGAGCAACAGGCTGCGCTGCGAGCGCTCCCACTCCTCGCTCTGCCCGCGGATGTCGAAACCGAGCTGCGCCGGCCAGGCGATCTCGTCCCGCAGTGCCTGGCGGATCGACTCGGAGGCGGCGGAAAGGGAACCCTTGTGGAGGTTGGCCTGGACGAGCGCCACGCGGCTGCCGTCGACGCGGCGAACCTCGCTGGGCCCCTCGCCGAGCGTGACGTCGGCGACGGAGTTCAGCCGGATCGGGCGCTCGCCACCGGGGTTGACGACCAGCGCCTCGATGTCTTCGACGGTCTCGCGGTCGCCCATGTCGAGCCGGACGAGGATCGGGATGCGGCGGTCCGTCAGGTTGAAACGGGTCGCCTCGAAGCCCTTGACCTTGTCGCGAACGTGCCTGGCTACCGTCGCGATATTGAGGTCATAGAGCGCGAGCTTGTCGCGGTCGTAAACGATCTGGACCTCCGGGGCTCCCGGACGCAACGTCGTCTCGACGTCCGCCAGACCGGGTAGCCGTTCCATGATCTCCTTGGCCCGCCGGCCGTACTCGCGGAGCAGATCGAGGTCGGTCCCGTAGATCTCGACCTCGATCGGGGTCTTGGAGCTGAACAGCACCGGACGCACGACGCGGGCTTCGAGGTCGGGGATCGAGACGAAGCGCTGGCGCAACCGATCGACGACCTGCTCCTCGATATCGGCGGAGCGGCTGGCCCCGTCGAGCACGACCTTGAAGCGGGCCGAGTGCTCGCCCTCGTCGCTACGCGTGGTGTTGGCCGCGTCGTAACCGACGGTGAGGATCAACGACTGGATGTGCTTGCGCTCGGCGAGGATCGCCTTCTCCACGGGCGCGGTCACCCGTTCGGTCTCGTGCAGCGGCGTCCCGACGGGAAGCTGCACCTCGACCGTGAACTCGCCCTGGTGGACCTCCGGCAGCAGCTCGCTGTCGAGCGAGGTGCCGGCATCCCAGGCAAACCAGATGCAGACCGCCATCAGCACGACGACGATGCCGGGGTGGTTCAACGCCCCACGCAGCACACGCGGGTAGGCGCGGTTGGCCACGGTGAGCGTGCCGCCGACGAGCTTGGACGGCGCCCAGGTGATCACGCGGAAGAGGAAGGCCACGGCGGGAACCAGGACGGCTCGCGTGAACGCGGCAAAGCCCATCACGGCGAGCACGACCGGCTTGCCGATGAGCCATTCGAGCACACTTCCGATCAGGAAACGAATCAGGACCACGTAGATCAGTCCGGCGGCGAGGACCGGAACGGCGAGGACCGCCGTCAGCGGCCACACGAGGTAGCTCATCCAGCGCGGTAGCGCCGACTGTTTTGACGGGAACATCAGGAACAACTTGAAGCCACGCCACACGGCGGGAAGCCCGGCACGGAACGCGCGCAGTGCGGACCAGCGCCACAGGCCGGTGGTGCGTTTCGTGTACGGGTCGTTGGCCAGGTTGCCGCGCAGTGCTTGCAACCCGACGGTAAGCCATCCGATGACGATCGCCAGTACGAACAGGGCACCGATTCCCTGGGCGGCCTGCGGTTGGGTCGAGGCGAGTAAGCTGATTCCCAGCACGCCCGCGACCACACCGGTCGTGCCGAGCCCGAGCGCCGTACGGTTGGCGACCATCGGGATGAAGAACAACGCGACACCCGCCGAGGCGAGCAGCGAGAAGACGACGGCAAAGCCGAGATCACCGAACGCCTGCCCCGCGATGCCCTCCACGAACATCATCGGGAAGAACACCGCGACCGACGTCAACGTCGAGGCAACCACCGCGGAGCGTACCTCGAGCGTGCCGCGAATGACCGCCTGGGTCATCGTGTCGCCCTCTTCTTTACAGCGGTAGATCGACTCGAGCACGACGATCGACGAGTCGACCAGCATGCCGATGCCTAAGGCGAGCCCTCCCAAGGACATGATGTTGAGCGTGATGCCCATCGAGTTGAGCGGCGCGAAGGTGACGAGCAACGAGGCCGGGATGCTGACGGCGATGATCGCCGTGCTCTTGAAGTTGCGCAGGAACAGGTACAGCACCGCGATGGCCAGGAAGCCGCCGAAGATGGCGGTATCGCGCACGTTGGAGATGCTGGACTCGATGAACTGCGAGCGGTCCGCGACCACGGTCAGGAAAGCGGCCTCGGACTTGTACAGCGCCGCGTTGAGCCCCGCCGCGGCGCCGGGGCCACTCGACCGGCCGCGACCGCCGGGTCCTGCCGCCACCGCTTCCGGATCGGCCTCTTTCTCGCGGGCCTTCTCGATGTCGAACTCGCCGAGCATCCGACCGACCCGGTCCGACACGGCCACGATGTTCGCGTCGGCTTCCTTGTAAATATCGATCTGAACGGACTCGTTTCCGTCGGTGCGCGTCAGGATCTCGCGTTCCTTGTGCGCCCAGGTCACCTCGCCGAGGTCCTGGATCCGGACCGGACGTCCCTCGAAGTTGGAGACGATCGTCTGCTCGATCTGCTCGAGGTTCTCGAACTCGTTGAGCGTGCGCACCATGTATTCGATGCGTCCCTCGAGCAGGGTCCCGCCGGCGACGTTGATGTTTTCCTGGGCCAGCCGGTCGATCACGCTCTGGATCGAGATGCCCGTACGGCGAAGCGTCGCCGCGTCGAGCGAGACGTGGATTTCCTCTTCAAGGCCACCGCGCACCTGGACGGCGGCGATGCCCTTGATCGGCTCCAGCTCGCGCTTGATCTGCTGTTCGGCGAGGCGGCGCAACCGGCGCAACCCTTCCTCGCCTTCATAGCGCGGGCCGTCTCCCGACAGGCTGAGCTCGATGATCGGATCGAGCGACGGATCGAAATGGAGGATCAGCGGGCGCTCGGCCTCGACCGGCAGGAACACGCGGTCGAGCTTCTCGAGCACGTCCTGGGTGGCGTCCGACATCGGCGTGTCCCAGGCGAACTCGAGCACGACGTCCGAGACGCCGGCGCGGTTGATGCTGCTGATCTTCTGCAGCCCACCGACGACGCCCAGCGCCTCCTCGATCGGGCGGCCGATGTCGTTTTCGACCTCCTCGGGTGCCGCGCCGGGGTAGGCGGTACGCACGGTCAGCGTCGGGTAGGTCAGCTCGGGCATCAGCGTGACCGGCAACTGCCCGAGCGACAGGTAACCGAACACGACCGCCGCGAGGGCGACCATCAGGATGGCGACGGGTCTCGAGACGATGAAGTGCTTGCTCGATTCCGTTTCGGCGGCGGTCGGGCTCATAGCGAGGCCTTGGCGACCACCTCATCGGAACCGCCGGTCTCGACCGGCTCGATCGTGGCCGCCCCTTCCTCGCCGGGGATCTTGATGAGAGCGCCGTCCTTGAGACCGGCCTGGCCGGCGATGACGACACGGTCACCCGCGGCCAGCCCGGAGGCCGGCTCGACGTTGTACTTGTCGGTCAGGATCGGCTGGAAGAACACGCGCTCGACGCGGTTCTTGTCCTTCACGCGATAGACGTACATCTGGTCGTTGTCATAGACGACCGCGCGCTTGGGCACGAGCACCGCTTCGTTGTGCGTCCTCGTGATCAGGTTCACGTCGACGTACATGCCCGGACGCAGGCCCGGTTTCGCGCCGACCGCGACGGTGACCTTGACGGTGCCCGACTTGGCGTCGACGATCGGGGCGATGCGCTTCACCGAGCAGGCGAAGTCGAGACCCGGTGCGGCCTGTGCCGAGACGTTGGCCGGCAATCCCGTGCGCAGCTCCGTGAGGTGCTTCTCGGGGACGTAGATGCGGGCCACGATCGACTCGAAGTCGATCAGGTTGAACAGCTCCTGCCCGATCTGCACCTGGTCGCCGAGATTGACCATGCGCGCCGTCACGGTGCCCGAGATCGGGGCGCGGACCTCGGTGTAGCCCAGCTCGCGCTCGACGTCGGCCAGCTCGATGCGCAGTTGCTCGAGCTCGTAGCTCTTGTTGTTGAATACTTCTTCGCTGATCAGCTCCTGGTCGAAGAGGCGCTGCTGACGTGCGAACTCCCGTTCGGCCTTGGCAACCTGGCTCTTGACTTTGGCCAGGGCGCTTGTCTGCTCGTCGTTTTGAAGCCGGAGCAGGACCTGGCCGCGGCGTACGCGGTCCCCTTCCTCGACCAGCAGCTCGATGACCTGGCGCTGGGCCTCGGCGACGACGCTCACTTCGCTCTCCGCCTCGAGGTTCGCGGAGAAGGCGAGGACCGATTCGATCGGGCCGAGCGCCAGCTCGCTGACCTCGACGGGGACGGCTTCTTCCTTCTTCTTGTCGGCGTCGCCGTCCTTGCCCCGCTTGCCCTTCCTTTTCTTGTTCTTGTCGTCCGATTCTTCGTTTTCGTTGGTCGCGGGGGCGGCCTCGATCGAGTCCTTGGATTCGTTCTCGGCCTCGGTCGCCCCGTCGGCGCCGCTGCAGCCCAGCAAGAAACTGCCGAACACGAACAGGGCCACGATCAGGATCAACGAAAAGGCTTGCTTGATGCTCACGACGTCCTCCGGGCCAACCCCCCGACCTGCCTTAGATACGGGCCACCCCTTCAGGTGGTTCCGTGGGCGGTTCCGAGGGTTGGTGTAGTTATGACGATGAAGCGGTCGATCCGGTTACACCAACGGTGGCAAAGAGGGGCCGGCGGCCCGAATCGGCGGGTGAGCGGCGCTCGTTCGGCCGAAAAAACGTGAATTACAATAATGATAGGAGCGCGGCGGCGGGCTCGAGCGCAAAACTCAAGACCTGACCCCGGCTTGTCCACTACAATCCCCGGCCATTGAGCAAGGGTGTGCCATGAAGTTGATCGAATGCGTACCGAACATCAGCGAAGGCCGTGACCGCTCCGTGATCGACGCCGTCACCGCCGAGGTCGACGCCACCGACGGGGCGCAGCTCCTGGACGTGGATCCGGGGGAGGCGACCCACCGTACGGTCATCACGTTTGCGGGGCCACCCGACGCGGTCGTCGAGGCGGCGTTCCGCGTGATCCGCAAGGCGGCCGAGCTGATCGACATGAGCAAGCACCGCGGCGCGCACCCGCGGATGGGGGCGACCGATGTTTGCCCGTTCGTGCCGATGCAGGGCGCGACGATGGACGACTGCATCGCGGCGGCGAAACGCCTCGGCGAGCGTGTCGGCGACGAGCTCGAGATTCCGGTCTACCTCTATGGGGAGGCCGCGCAGAAGCCCGAGCGTAAGCGGTTACCCGACATCCGCGAGGGTGAGTACGAAGCGCTGCCGGAAAAACTCAAGGACCCCGACTTCGCGCCGGACTTCGGCCCCGCGGAGTTCAACGCTCGGGCGGGCGCGACGGCGATCGGCGGCCGGCCGTTCCTGATCGCCTGGAACGTCAACCTCAACTCGCGCAACCGGAAGATCGCGAACAAGGTGGCCGCCGAGCTGCGCGAAAAGGGCAAGATCAAGCGCGACGCGAACAACAAGTTCGTCCGCGACAAGTCGGGTAAGGTCGCGCGCCAGCCCGGGCGCTTCACCGAGCTGCAGGGCGGCGGCTGGTACATCGACGAATACCGGCGAGCGCAGATCACGTTCAACCTCATGGACTACAAGGTCACCTCGTTGCACGCGGTGTTCGACGCCTGTGTCGAGGAGGCGGACAAGCTCGGCGCGCGGATCACCGGGAGCGAGCTCGTGGGGTTGGTGCCGCTCGAGGCCTTGCTGGCCGCGGGCGATCACTACCTGGCCAGGCAGGGCCTGACGACCGGAGTGCCCGAGGCCGAACGGCTCCACGCGGCGGTGATCTCGCTGGGTTTGGCCGAGCTGGCCCCGTTCGATCCGGCGGAGAAGATCCTCGAGTACAGGTATCGCGGCGCGCCGTCCGGGCTCAAGACGCTGACGCTGATCGACTTTTGCGACGAGCTGTCGAGCGACTCCCCCGCCCCGGGTGGCGGCAGCGTGGCCGCGCTTTGCGGTGCGTTGTCGGGGGCGCTATCCGCGATGGTGGCGACCCTCACCTGGTCGAAGAAAGGGCTCGAGGAGCGCCGGCCCGAGATGAACGAGATCGGCCGCGCCGGCCAGGCCTTGAAGGACTGGTTCGTCGACGCCGTCGACCGCGATACCGACGCCTTCAACGACGTGATCGCGGCGCGCCGGCTCCCCAACAAGACGGACGAGGAAAAGGCGGCGCGTCTCGAGGCCATCGAGCGGGCCAACCAGTCGGCCACACGCGTCCCGCTCGCCGTCCTCGAGCGCAGCGTCGAAGCGATGGAGCTGGCCCTGCGGGTGGCCGGCCAGGGCATGCCCGCGTCGGCCTCCGACGCCGGCGTCGCCGGCGCCTGCGCCTTGGCCGCCGCGGAGGGCGCCGCGCTCAACGTGCGCATCAACCTGCCGTCGTTGACCGATGCGGCCGCGGCCGAGCAGATCCGCGGCTCCCAGGAAGAGCTGCTCGCCCGGGCACGAAACCTGATCGTCGACGTGCAACGGGTGGTCGACGAGATCCTTGCGGCCGGCTAGATCTCGGTGTCCGGGCCCAAGGCCGGATCCGGCGGAGCCAGCCGGTACAACGTACCGCGCCGTTCGCCGTGCTTTTGCAACACGCCGTGATCGACGAGCTTACGCAGGTTGTCCTTCAGCGTGTTCCGATTCGCACCGGTGGCCTCGATCAATAATCCGGCGCCGACGGTACCGTGCTCGCGCACCGCTTCCAGGATCGCCTGTTGGAGCGGTGGGAAGGCATGGGTGCGCTGCTCCAGCGCGATCTTCAAATCGACCTTTTCCCGATGGCGGTCGAGCACCTTGACGAAGAACTCGATCCACGTCTCGACGTTGGGTCCACCACCCCAGAAACGTGTTTGTGCGGTGGCGACGCTCTCCTGGAACTCGTTGCGCAGCGCCTCGATCTGCACCTCGATGCTGGCGTAGGGGATGTGCGCGTAGCCCGCGCGACGCAGCAGGTGCCCGGTTGCGAGGAAAGCGGTACGACCGTTCCCCGTCTCGAACGGGCTCGCGGCCAACAGCCCCAGCACGAACGTCGCGATCGCCGGGATCGGGTGGCGCGACGGGTCGCGCAACGCGTGCTCGAGCCAACCGGTCAACGCCCGCATTTGCGGTTCGATCTGGCGTGGGGAGAGGGTGGAGAAGAGACGGCCGGTGGCGCGCCCCGAGGCGTCGAAGGCCTCGCGGATCAACGGGGCCTTCCGCCACGCGCTGGGTTGGACCTCGTAGGGACCGGTCACCGCGACCGCGTGCAACAGCGCAAAATCGGCGGGCCGCAACGGGCGATCCGGCGGAGCGAACGGAGCGCCGAGGGATGCGGCATAGCCCTTGACGAGGAGATCGTCGCGTGTGTGCGCGGCGTCTCCGCCGAGGATTCCCGCAACCTCGTCGTCCGAGATCTTGAGTCCGGCCAAGCGACAGGCCGCGGCCGTCGACTGGATCCTCGCCGCCTCGGCCAGGGAGACGAGTCTCGACGTCGATACCGGGTTGCCCGCGCTCCACCGGCCGCGGTGTTCGTCGACGCGGGCGATCCCCGAGAGAATGGATTTCGTGAGGGGGACAGGAAATTCCACGAAGTCACCTAATCGGACACCCAAAAACACCCAAAACAATCTAGTGGTTTAGGTGAGAGCTTCCAAGAGTCCGGGTTATCGGCGCCGCTTCATCCTGCGACGAGCTCTCCGACGTTGTGGGAAGCCTTTCGGGCCGACCGGACCCACCCAATCGATCGCGATTCGCTCCCCGATCCGAAGGCGGGTTCACTTCTACACCATCTTGCCACCGGAATGGAAGGACCTATACTTTGGAGCAGGACACCCAAATGCGCCAGGATCCCCCCGAAAAACGCGTCGGCTACCGGTTTTTGGCCGGTCTGAAGGCCGCGGTCACCCTCGAATCGAAGGCTATCCCTTTTCAGGCTGTCGACCTGCACCGCGCCGGAGCCCTGGTCGAAGGCGACCTGGAGACCGAGCCGGATGCCCTGGCCTTCGTTTCGCTGACCAGCATTTCCGAGGATTTGTGCTTCGAGTCCCGCGGTCGCGTCACGCACGTGGAAGAAAACGAAGAGACCGGACAGACGCGGATCGGGATTCACTTCGAGGCGCTGAGCGAGACGCAACGCGATTCACTCGAGCTTTTGGTCTCGCGGGTGGTCGAGGGCATGAGCCCCGCCCCGCTTGCCCATCTGGCCCGCGACGCGTCGATCGAGGAGATCCGTACCGCGCTCAGGAACATCCCGCTGGCGCACAAGATCACGGTGGCTCAGAAGGCGTTGCCCCCCGAACGCAAGTTCCTGTTCCACGACAACAGCAACATGGTCATCGAGGCGATGTGTCGGAACCCGCAGTTGACCCTACCGGAGGTCATTCGCGTGCTGCGTATCCCGACGTTGCTGCCGACGACGCTCGAGCTGCTGGCGCGCGATTCGCGCTGGACCGCAAACGAAGAGATCAAGATCATGATCTCGACGCACCCGAGGGTGACCTTCGCGGTCGCCGATCGGCTCGTCCGAACGCTCAGCCTGCCGGGGATCCGCAAGGTGATCCGTCTTCCGGGGTTGAACCCGACGATCAAGGAACGGCTGGTCCAGACCATCCCGCACAAACAGCTGCAGGGCTGGTAGCGCTCAGAGCCGGTCCCCTTCCAGCAGCTGGACGACCAGACCCGAGCACAGCTTCGGCTCGAACCAGGTGGACTTGGGCGGCATCACCGTACCGGCGTCGGCGACGGCCATCACCTCGTCGAGGCCGGTCGGCCAGAGCGAGAAGGCGATGGCGTCGCGTCCCGAATCGACGCGCTTTTCGAGCTCTTCCATCCCTCGGATCCCGCCGACGAAGTCGATTCGCTTGTCGGTCCGAGGATCGCCGATCCCGAGGATCGGTTGGAGTAGCCGGGTCGTCAGGATCGAAACGTCGAGGCGCCCGACGACGTCCTCTTCCGGGATGATCTCGGGCTTGGCGGTCAGCAGCGACCAGCGCCCGTCCACGTACATGCCGAAGGACCCGCGATGCAGCGGTTTCTTCGCGCGCCAGTCCGGCTTGACGTGAAACCCCGCCTCCTTGATGCGGGCGACGAGCGCCTCCGGATCGAGCCCGTTGAGGTCCGCAACGACCCGGTTGTAGTCCAGCACGTGGAGCTGATCCGCCGGGAAATGGACCGCCATGA
>JBFFZZ010000077.1:0-11500 GCA_041568335.1 Candidatus Polarisedimenticolaceae bacterium
CTTCCCGATGTCGACCATGGCGACAAGACCTGCATCATCGTCGTTCGTGTTCACGGCCGGGCCACCGGCATCGTCGTCGATCGCGTGTCGGAGGTCGTGGACATCCGGTCGGAGGAGGTTGAGCCGATCGCGGCCCTCGCCGCCGACGTCAGGACCGAGTTCCTGCTCGGCATCGCGAACTGCAGCGACGGGCTCAAGATTCTGCTCGATCTCGAGCGCGTGCTCCCCGCCGATGACCTCGCGACGATGGGCTCTTGAGCCGATGACCGTGGTCGCATCGCCAACGGTCCCGCAGCCTCCGGGACTCGACGACGGGGTGCTCGAGCGCCTTTGCGACATGGTTTACCGGGAGTCGGCGATCGTGCTCGGGCCGGAGAAGGCGCCGTTCATCCGCGCCCGGCTGGCCAAGCGTATCCGCCAGCTCGAGGTGGACGGCGTCGACGGTTACGTCGAGGTCGTCGAAGGGGACTCGAGCGGCCGCGAGATGAAGCGAATGATCAACCTGATCACGACGCACGAGACGAGCTTCTTCCGCGAGACGGAGCACTTCGATTTCCTCGCCCGAGACGTGGTTCCGCAGGCCGCGAAGCTCAAGATCTGGTCCGCCGGGTGTGCCAGCGGCGAAGAGCCCTACTCGATCGCGATCACGGTGCTGCAGGCCCGCTCTGCCGCGCGCCCCGTCGAGGCGGAGATCCTGGCCACCGACATCTCGTCGGCGATCCTGGCGAAGGCAAGGGCCGGGGAGTACACGGCCGACAGCGTGGCCCGGATCGATCCGGCAACCCACAGCCGCTTCTTCTCGACACGGCGGGAACCGTCCGGTCCGGTCCACAGGGTGCGGCCCGAAGTCCGCAGCATGGTCTTCTTCGCGGAGCTCAACCTGCTCCACGCCTGGCCGATGCGCGGACCCTTCGACGTCATTTTCTGTCGCAACGTCATGATCTACTTCGATCGTCCGTTTCAGCTCGAGCTCGCGCGACGCTTCACCGACCTGTTGCGGCCCGGCGGATACCTCTGCATCGGGCACGCCGAGAGCTTGGGCAGTAACCCCACCGATCTCGAGCTCATCCGGCCTGCGCTCTACCGCCGGGTCGAGAACCGGAGACCACGATGATCGAAGGGTCCGCTACCGCTCGTGAAAGCCTGCCCGCTCCCGCTGTCGAGGCCGTCGTGGATGAAACCGTCGAAACGCTCCGCAAGATCTGCGGAAAGAAACCGGCGGTTTCCGCCGGCGACGATGTTCGGCCCGGCGAGGGATTGACGGCGGTGATCGGTTATGACGGAGAGCTGCGCTTCGAGCTGGCCTTCGGCATCCCACGGGAGACGGCGCGACCGCTGGCCACGAAGTTCGCCGGCGTTCCGATCGACTACGACTGCGATGTGATGCCCGACATGATCGGCGAGATCGTGAACGTGATCGCCGGCGCGGTCGCGGCGCGCTTGCAGACGACCGGTTTCGAGACCTCGATCTCGTTGCCGCGGGTCGGCCCGACCGCGGACGATGCCGGCGCGGGCACGGTCCTCCGAACGGCCGTGCTCGACGCCGGATTCGGACCGATGTACGTGACGATCCGTGACGCCGAAAATGTGACCGTGATGGAGTGATCGTGGGTGCCACGCTGCAAAAAGTCGAGCGCGGCAAGCTCGTCGTCGGGGTCGGGGATCTCAAGCTTTGCGGCGACTCCGGCCAGCGGATCGTGACCTTCGCGCTCGGTAGCTGCATCGGGGTGACCGTTTACGATCCGACGCGGAGGGTCGGTGGCCTGCTCCACGCGATGCTGCCCAGGGCGGAGGCCGCGTTGCACGAGAAAGCCAACCCGGCGATGTTCGTCGACCTCGGTATCCCGGACCTGTTCCGCGGCTGCTACGAGTTGGGCGCGACGAAGGAAGACCTGATCGTTTGCGTGGCCGGGGGAGCAAGCCGCATGCAAACGAGCGGCGGCGACATGTTCAAGATCGGTGAGCGGAACGTCGAGATGGCCCGCGAGCTGCTGGCGGTCAACAACGTCATCGTGCATGCGTGGGACGTCGGCGGCACCGGCGCCCGGACGCTGACGCTCGACCTGGCCGACGGGGCCGTGCGCGTCCGCACGGCGCTCGACGAGACGCGACTGACATGAGCACGGACGCCGAAAAGAAGATCCGTGTCATGCTGGTCGACGACTCGGCGGTCAGCCGAAAAATGTGCCGGCGCCTGCTCGCTCGCTATCCGCTCATCGAAATCGTCAGCGAGGCCGATCAACCCTATCGAGCCATGGAGATCTTGAGCGGCGCGGAGCGGCCGGACGTCATCGTTCTCGACCTCGAGATGCCGAAGATGGACGGGATGACGTTCCTCAAGCTGATGATGAAGTCCGCTCCGATGCCGATCGTCATCTTCAGCGCGATCGCGAGACCCAACAGCGCCGTGTTGATGGAGGCGCTCGCGGCGGGGGCGATCGAGGTCGTGGGCAAGCCCGAGAACCCGGGTGAGTTCGAGAGCGTCGGCCGACGTCTCCACGAGGCGATCCTCGCCGCCTCCCTGTCCGACCCCCGAAAACGGGCCACGGCCCAACCACCGCCGGCCGCCGCCGAGACCACGGTTTCATGCGGCGCCGTCGAGGTGATCGCCATCGGTGCCTCCACGGGCGGTCCCCAGGCCCTACAGGCGATCCTCCCCGGCGTGCCGGTCGATTCACCGCCGATCCTCCTGGTCCAACACCTGCCCGCCGCCCTGACGGCCGAGTTCGTTCTCTGGTTCGGCAAGCAAGTCGCCCACCGGGTGGTCTGCACGGAAGAGGTCCATGCATTGGAACGCGGGATGATCTGCGTCGGTCCGCCGGATGGCCACCTGCGATTGAAGCGTCACGCGGGGAACCTCTTCGCGCACGTGACGGAACATCCCCACACAGGGCTGCACCGCCCCAGCATCGACGTCCTGTTCGAGTCCGTGGCAAGCACCACCGGTTCGGCGCTGGGCGTGATTCTCACCGGGATGGGGCGCGACGGTGCGCAGGGCCTGCTCGCGATGCGCCGTGCCGGAGCGCACACCATCGCGGAGGACCCCGAGACTTGCGTTGTGGACGGCATGCCCATGGAGTCGCTGCGGCTCGCGGCGGCGTGCGACGTCGTCCGGCTGGAGAACATCTCGGATCGCATTCAAGCGATCGCGTTGGGAGAAACGAGCCATGCCCGTACCTGAGAATCTGATCGCATCGATCGACGAGCTGGAACCGCTGCCGGTCACCGTTCAAAAGCTGATCTCTACCGTTCAGGAGGAGAACGTCGAGTTCAGCACCTTGGCCGCCATCGTCGAGCAGGACGAAGCACTGATCAGTAACGTGCTCCGCTCCGCGAACTCCAGCTCCACGGCCGGGCGCAACCAGGTGACCGATGCGCGGACTGCGGTGGTGCGGCTCGGCACGAACCGGCTCCTGGAGCTCGCCCTCGGCGGTTACATGCGGAACCAGAAGTTACCGCCGCAAGTCTACGATCTGAACGAGGCCGAGCTGTGGCGGCACAGCCAGGCGACGCGTATCGCGGTCACCAAGATCACGAAACTGCGTCCCGACGCCGGGATCGACCCGCTCGCGCCGACGGCGGCGATCGTCCATGACATCGGCAAGTTGATCATGGTGCGCTACATGGAGGCCGAGATCAGCGACCTGCTGAAGCTCTGCGAGGACAAGCAGATCACCTACGTCGAGGCGGAGCGGGAGTTCTTCGGATGCGATCACGCGGAGGTCGGGGCCGAGATCGGGCGCGCCTGGTCCTTCCCCCAACCGCTGATCGACGTGATCGCCCACCACCACGACGATCCCGTCGAACAGCCGACGCCGATCCTCGACGTCGTGATGGTCGGCAACTACATCAGCAAGACGATCGGTGTCGGGCTCGGCGCCCAGGGGATGAACGTTCACCTCGACGAGGCCAGCATGGAACGGCTCGGGCTCACTTACGAAGAGTTCTGCGGGATCACCGCGGAGACGGCGATCGAGCTGCGGGAGGCGGAGTAGGGCCGTGGCGGCTTCGTGCTCGACTAGCGGCCGGTGTTCGCCGATGGACGGGTCGGCACCAGGAACACCTGCCCCGATTCGAGCATCCGCCACTCCCGCGCGATGGCATCGGCGATCATCCGGTCGAGCATCTCTTCCCGGCGGGCGGCCTTCTCGGCCTCCTCGATGTCCATGCTGAGGAGCACCTCGATGTCCGCCGAATCCCGCGCGTCCCGTGTCATGTCCTGAAACGTCTCGTCGCGGTCCAGCGGCAGCGCCTCGAGCCAGGTGCCCCTGCCGGGGCGGCGTTTTTTCGAGACCTTTTTATACTTGAAAATACCGACGCCATCCGCGCCCCGGTAAACCCGAAAATAGACCGAGTCATCTCGCAAAAGGGACTTGAACTCGATTTGTTCCTCGATCGTCGGCGCCGTACGCTCGGGGGTACCGGGATCGAGCCGCACCTTCACCTCGCGGACACGAACGAGGGGCTGTTCTTTGCGGACTACGTCCTCGACCCACAACACGAGCAGCTCCTCGGCGTTGACCGGGTTCACAGGAACCGTGACGGCATCCTCCTGAGCGGAGGCGCCGCCGACGAGACCCCAAGACGCTACCAAGCAACTCACCAAAACGATCCGGTGCATCGGTCACCTCCAGCCGTCGTCACGGAGACGACGAAAGGTCATATCGGGCGGCGGAAATGGAACTTTAGGAACCGGCTCACCTAAAGCCGCTCGATCGAGGACCGATACGGGAATCGCCGCGAAAAAAAGTGCGGCGTCTGGCTTTTGGAATCTGGAGGACAACGTTGAGTCGACCGGTCGGCGTGCGGAAAGAGAGGGCGCTAGGGTTCGGCCTCGCAACCATCCTGGTCGCGGGTGTGGCCGTCGCGGCCGCTTCCGTCCAGGCCGTCCCGGTCAAGCTACGGGGCGCCTTGCTCAAGAAGGCGATCGCCTACGACAAGACCCTGCGGGAGTCCGACGCGGTCGAGGTCCTCGTGGTGTATCGCGAGCAACCGGCGGCGGAGCACTCCGAGATCGTGCAAACCTTCAACGAGCTTTCGATGGTCAGCCGCGCCGTGGCCCACGCCGACCTCGAGGCCAACCTCGGTCCGGCCAGCGTGATCTACGTCAGCCCCGATTCCGGCTCGGTCAGGGAGCTGAGCCGGAAGCACGGCATCCTGACGATCGGCGGCGATTACCCGCTGGTCGAATCGGGCGAGATCGCGATCGGCGTGGGGATGCAGGACAAAAAACCGAAGATCTTCGTCAACCGGACAGAACTTCGCGAGAGCGGGCACGAGCTGTCCTCGAAGCTGCTGCAACTCGCGACATTGATCGAGTAGGACCCCAAGAGGTGAAACGCTATATCTCGATGCAGGTCAAGATGGTGGTCGGCAGCTGCGTGCTGCTGGCCACCGTCGCGGTCTTCGTCGCGACCGTCTTCCCGCGACACCATCGTGCCCGTGCCGAGAAGCACGTGGCCCAAAAAGCGGAAACCGTGTCCCGGCTGATCGCCTTCGCCGTCGAAGGCGGTCTGATGTTCGGGGACGAGTCCTCGGTGACCGAGGCCCTCGATGCGCTGACCGCGGTCAACGAGGTCGAGTTCGCGATCGTGCTGGCCGGAGACCGCACACCGTTCGCCGATTTCCGGGGTGAAAAAGCCGAGCCCTACGCCGAGTGGCTGAGCTCGATCGAAAGTGCGGCGCACGACGGCATCGTCAGCAAGAACACCGAGAACGCGTTCTTGATCACCAGCCCGGTGCGCTCCAACGGGGAGCCGATCGGTTTCGTGACCCTCGGCATCAGCAAGGTGGCGATGAACGCGGAAGTTTCGGCCGACGCGCGCAAGGCGGCGTCGGTCGGCGCATTCATCGTGGCTCTCGGAGGAGTGGCGCTGTGGTTCATCTCGGGCCGCTTCGTGCGCCCGATCAAGCGTATCGAAGCGATCGCCAGGCGTATCGCCGCGGGAGAAGTGGATGTCGAGGTCGACGTCGAGTCCAGCGACGAGACGGGCAGGCTCGCGGAGTCCTTCCGCGAGATGATCGCCTACTTCGGATCGATCTCCGCCGCGACCGAGGCGATGAGCAAGGGGGATCTCGAAGTCGATCTGAAACCGCGTGGGGACGGGGACCTGCTGACCCACTGCCTGCTACGCGCGAACGGTGCCTTCAAGGAGCTCATCGCCGAGACCGACACCTTGATTCTCGCCGCGCGTGAGGGACGCCTGGACACCCGCGGCAACCCGGAGAAGTTCCAGGGCGCTTTCGGCGATCTGCTGCGCGGCATGAACGAGATGATGAACGCGGTGGCCACGCCGATCGAGGAGGCCGCGGAGGTCCTTGAGCGTGTCTCGCAACGCGACCTGACGGCCCGCGTCGACGGCAGTTACAACGGCAAGTTTGCGGACATCAAGTCGGCACTGAACAGCGCGATCGAGAATCTCTGCCTGTCGCTGCAGCAGGTGGCGACCGCCGCGGAAGAGGTTGCCGCCTCGTCGTCGCACATCAGCCAAGGAAGCCAGGGCCTCGCGGCACGCGCCTCGAACCAGGCGGCCAACCTGGAATCCGTCTCCTCGACGATCCAGCAAATCTCCACCATGACCCAAGAGGACGCCAAGCACACCGAGCAGGCCTCGACCCTGACCGATGAGACCCGCCGCTCCGCGGACGCCGGGGCCGAGAGCATGAAGCGTCTGTGCGAGGCGATCAAGCGGATCAAGGGCTCGTCGGACGAGACCGCCAAGATCGTCAAGACGATCGACGACATCGCCTTCCAGACCAACCTGCTCGCGCTCAACGCCGCGGTCGAGGCCGCACGGGCCGGAGACGCCGGCAAGGGTTTTGCGGTCGTCGCCGAGGAAGTCCGGAACCTGGCGATGCGCAGCGCCGAGGCGGCCAAGGGAACATCGGCGCTGATCGAGGAGTCGGTCAAGAACGTCGAGGCCGGTGTGGCCTTGAACGAGATCGCGCTGAAGAACTTCGAGGAAATCAACCGGCACATCTGCCAGGTCGGCACCGTGGTGGGAACGGTCGCGTCATCGTCGAAGGAGCAGAACGAAAGCACGAACGGTTTGAACCGCTCGGTGGAGCAGCTCGAGGCGTTGACCCAGGCGACGGCGGCGGATGCCGAGGAGTCCGCGGCGGCCTCCGAGGAGCTCTCGCAACAGTCCGTCGAAATGAAGACCTTGGTGGCCAAATTCCGGCTCACCACCGACGAGCTTCGCGATGCCGCGACGACAGAAGCGCTCGAATCCGCTCGAGGCGCCCCCGAGCCGGCGCAGGTCGACGACGACATCAACCTCGACATCCTGCAACGTTTCTGATCCCTCAG
Organism: Candidatus Polarisedimenticolaceae bacterium; assembly: GCA_041568335.1. Lineage (GTDB taxonomy): Bacteria > Acidobacteriota > Polarisedimenticolia > Polarisedimenticolales > Polarisedimenticolaceae > WVWW01. The sequence continues at coordinate 7,310 of JBFFZZ010000077.1, forward strand.
TCCGCCCGGTCATGCAGTCGTCGCGCCCCGGCACTGCCGCCGATCAGGCCGAAGTCGAGCAGCACCGCGACGATGACCACGATGAGCTGGACCCCGTCGACCGATCCGCGTGTGTTGATCGCCCAGGCGTAGGCCAGCGTGGTCGTCGGCATGAAGAGAAAGCCCAGCACCGGCCAGATCATGGAGTCGTAGGCGCGGCCGATGTAGTCGCTGAAGATGACGACCAGCAAGATCGCCAGGCGTGGCGCGGCCAGGGCAAGGCAACCGATCAGGCAAGACATCGTCGAAGCCTAGCACGGAGGGGAAGTCCCGATTGCGCCGGCTTTCCCGGAGCTCAGCGAAGGAAGAACCGAGACTTGAAGTTCAGCGTGCGTTTGGGGGTGACGATGCGGATCCGGACGACGCCGTCGGGCTCCATCCGGGCAACGACCTCGTGCGTCCGGCCGGTCTCGCTGACGGCGCTTCCGGTCATCGTGGTGGTCTCGCCACCGAGCCGGTCGATCGGCGCGGGCGTGTGGAGGACGACCTGTCCGGTGTCGTTCTCGCGGGGGCGCAGCGGAACGCGGATCTGATAGGTGCCCTCCAGCGTCTCGCCGTTTTGCCGCAGGTTCTGGACTTCCAGGTGGACACGGGCGATGCCGGCCCGCGTGGACGCGGGTTCGATCAAGAGCAGTTTCCGCGGCGTCGGCGGTCCGCCTGCGACGGGTCGCCCGATGCCCGCCAGGAGCAGCGCGAGCGCGAGAATCGTGGGGAGCCGGCGAATGCGATGGGTCGATAAAGCCATGGGTGTTCGGAGAATCTGGCGCCCGGAAGCGAGGCGCGCAAGAAATTAGCACACGGTAACGGATCCCGCATCGATGGGGTCCGTGGGCTCGGACTCGTCCGTCTAGCTCGGGATGCGGATCTTCTGACCCGGGCGGATCACCGATTCCTTCGACAATCCGTTGTGGACCAGCAGCGCGGTCAGCCGCACGCGGTAGGTTCGGGCGATCCGATCCAGGGTGTCGCCGCGGCGCACGACGTGGACCTGCTCGGCGGCACGCGTGAACTCGCCGGAGACGCGTAGCTTCTGACCGGCGGCGATGAAGCTCTCGTTGGGCGCCATCCCGTTCAGCCGGCGCAGCGCCGAGATCGGCATGCGGTACTTCCGCGCGATCGTCGAGAGCGATTCGCCGCGGCGGACGACGTGCACACCCGAGCTGTCCGTGTCGCCGAGGTTCAGCCGCTGCCCCACACGAATCAGGCTCTGACGGCCGCTCATCCCGTTGATCTCGCGCAGACGGCGCACGCTGATGCCGTAGGTTTCGGCGATCACGGAGAGGGTATCTCCGGGCTGCACGACGTACGCTCCGCCCTCGTCGATCCAGCCGGCGAGGGTGTAGTCCGGGATCACCCCGGAGGCGGCGAGCTTGTCGTGCGTGCCGCGGGGGAGCCAGACGGTGACGCCCTTGGGCAGCGCGAGGCCCTCTCGGACCGCCCTGCGGGTCCAGGCCGGGTTGATCCCGACCAGATCGGCCAGCGCGACGCCGAAAGCGCCTGCCAGCCGGCCCGGCGTGGTGCGGCCCTCGAGCACCGTCGAGTCGAGATCGTGCGGCGGCTCGGGGGTGAGCTGACCGGCAAACCTCGTGTCCGCATCGGCGACGAGATTCCGGGCCGCGAGGAACTCGGCGTAGAAGTTCTTCGACGCGAAGCCGAACCGGCGTCCCGTGTAATTGAGGAAGACCTGCTCGTAGTCACCGTACTTCGCCTGCGCACTCGCCATCCCGGCGACGCCGTGGTTGTAGCCGGTCAGCGCGAGCGGCCAGCTGTTCAGTTTCCGGTAGGCGTCCCGGAGGTAACGCGCCGCGGCATCCGCGGCCGCGAGCGGATCGAGACGCGCGTCGAACGCCGACGTGATCGGCATGTACAAACGACCCGTGCCCCGCGTGAACTGCCACGCGCCGACAGCGCCGGCCTTGGAGCGCGCCGCGTACTGGAACGACGATTCGACGTGGGGGAGGAGCGCGAGATCTTCGGGCAGGCCGTAGCCGCGGAAGATCTCACGGATCTTCGCGTCATAGCGGTAGCTGATCTCGACGCCGCGCAGGAACCGCTCGCGCAACCCGCGTTGCGTCCGTACGTAGTCATCGGCTTCCGTGATGGCGTCGGTGCCGCCCTTGGTGGTGAGCTCCAACGCCCAGGCCTTCTCCTCGTCGGAGAGATCCCTGCCGGCGAGGACCTTGCGCTCGAGATCCTTGATCCGGTCGGCCCAATCCTCGGTCAGGTCGTCGACGAAATCGGCCTGGTCGCGAGAGAGCGTCTGCTTGATCTCGCCGGGGAGCGGGACCACCGCATAGATGACGTTGGGGTAGCGCCGGTCGTGGACGACGATCTGGTCCATCCGCCATTCGCCGAAGACGCGTGTCCAGAACTCGATGTTGGGCTTGATCGACTCGTAGACCGGGAACGGATCGGTCGCGGCGTCCTGGGCGCGGACCGGGACCCCCCATCCAACCGTCAAAAGCACCCCCGCGAGTGTGAGAACCGCCCCAGTTCGGATCAAATCGGAAATCTCCCGGCCTACCTTTGCCAAAATAAGGCTTGTCTGCTCTATTTCAACACGTTACGTACGGGTCGGCCAGATTGCAGCCACCGTCCGTGCCCTCCGGACCGGGCGATGCCGGACAAGCCGGAAAACACGGGACATCGATGATTCACGCAGCTGTCGGCATCTCCACCCATCCCAATACGGCGCGCGCGGCGCTGGACGCGTCGCGACAGATCCTGGAAAGTCTGGGCGACCAACGCCCGGATTGGTGCGTTGCGTTCGTGACCGACGAGCACACGGCCTACCTCGAGTCGCTGCAGAAATCGCTGACCGAGGTGCTCGGCACGCCCTATGTCGTCGGCTGCTCGGTGGCGGGCGTCCTGGCCGGTGGGAAGGAATACGAGGATGGGCCGGCGGTGGGCCTGCTCGCGGTCCACTCCGACGAGCTTCGGGCAACCCCGTTCCTGTTCAAAGACACCGGGGACCACGGTCTGACCGCCGCGACCCGGCTCGGGCAGAGGATGCTCAGCTCGCGGGACAGCCGCGATCTGCTGGTCGTCTGGCCGGACCCCTACCACGTGCGGCCCGATCGGCTCCTGAGCGGTCTCGACGCCGTGCTCCCCGGAATACCCGTGGTTGGTGGTGCGGCATCGGCGCGGACGAACGGAAAGACTCTCCAGTTCTGCGGGACCGAGTCGGCGGACGCCGGCGTCTCCGGTCTGCGACTGGGCGGTCGCTTCCATCACGCGGTCACCGTGACTCACGGATGCGCTCCGTTGACCCAGCCGCTGCGCGCGACCGACGTTCACGAGAACCTGATCCTCGAGCTCGACGGTAAGCCGGCGTTCGACGTGCTTCGCGAGCATGCCCCCAAAGACCTGCTGGACGACCTCGCCACCGCGATCCACTACCTGTTCGTCGACATCGTCCCGGCCGGAGCGGGGGAAGACGAGTACCTCATCCGCAACATCGTGACGGTCGATCCGGACACCGGCGTCGTCGCGATCTCCGATCGGATCGAGGAGGGTCAGCACCTGGTGTTTGCGCTCCGCGAACGCGAGGCGGCCAAGCGCGACCTCGGCGAGGCTCTCGAGCGTATCCGCGCGGAGGAAGGGACGGACTATCGCTTCGGGCTCTATTTCAATTGCCTCGCGCGTGGCCGCTGTCTCTACCGGGAGAGCGGGATCGATGCGGCCGAGATCCAGCGTGCCCTGCCCGATGTGCCGATTCTCGGGTTCTTCTGCAACGCGGAGATCGGCCCGCTGAAGGGTGAGAACCGGCTGTTCACGTACACCGGCCTGCTGGTCCTGGTCGGAAACGAGCCCTCTCTATAAGAATTAATACTTGGCGCCCGTGACTTTTCGCTGTAACCTTACGACATGGAACCCGTGCGAAAAGGTTACGTGCCACCGGTGATCACGACGATCGATTCGAGTGAGATCATCCAATCGATCGGACCGGCGCAGAGCTACGGCCATCAAATGTTGGACGGCACCGGCATGATGATGGGCTCGCAGCCGAAGTTGCATTCCCCTACCGGGGGCCGTTAGCCGCTAGTCGACCGCTGCGTCGACCGCCCTTCTCTCGATCCACAGCGATCCGCCGCCACAGCCGAGCACCACGGTATAGAACACCGCGCGGTGGAGCAGTGCGCCAGCAGCAGC
>JBFFZZ010000078.1:0-11499 GCA_041568335.1 Candidatus Polarisedimenticolaceae bacterium
GTAGGTGATGTGCACGAGGTCCAGCGAAAAGGTCACGTGCGAGACCGGCTTGAACGAGATCCCGGCGCCCAGGACGTCGGGGATGTGGAACTCGTTGGGGAAAGTGAACGCGTTGTTCTGGGGCGTGACGAACGTGTCCGATTCGTTGAAGAAGGCCGTTTGTGTGATCCGTCCCGGCACCAGGCTCTGGTCGATCGTTGTCGCGGTCATCGTCTCGTCGACGTTGAAATCGCCGCCCTGGCGATAGACCGCGCCGAACGACAGCTGCTCCACGATCCGCCACAACACACCGAGCGTCCACGTGACGTCGGAATCCGAGTCGTCGGCCTCGGTGCGGTACATCTCCAGCGGCACCCCGGCCAGATTCGGGTCGCCGATCAACGTGCCGCTGGGGTCCACGTAGGTGTTGACGAGAGTGGAATCGAGATCGAGTGTGCCGTAGGACGCGGTCAGACCGAGACGGACATTCTCGTGCGCCTGCACCGCCACGCTGACGTTCCAGTTCACCAGGCTCAGATCGATACGACCGGCGCCGTTGCGAAAGTCGCTCTCGTTGCCGAACAGGAATTCGAACGAGTTGGACGTGGTGTTGGAGATGTCGATCACCTCCTGCCGCGAGAAGGCCAGCGAGAAGCGGTTGCGCGGCCAGACGTAGGAGACGAACGACGGGCTGAAGCTGGTCTCCGGCGCCGTCTGCACCGCGATGTCGAACCCGTCGTTCGGGATGAGCGGATCGCGGAACCGGCGCGAGGTCGCGGATCGGTCCGGCGCCGCGGCGCGGGTCTCGAGGAACAGCTGGGGCGACAGCAACGTGGTCAGACCGGCGGGGTTCGCCTGCGCCGCCGTCGCGTCGTCGGCGAGCGAAATGAACGCCCCACCCATCGCCAGCGATCGACCGCCGGGGTTGATGAAGTTGAAACGCAGATCGCGGAAGATCTCCTCGTCGGTGATCGCGAAGACCGGGGGCGCGATCAGGCCGAGAGCGAGCCCGAGCGACAAGAATTCCCGTGGGCGCAAGACAACTCCACCGCTCGAGGCCGCCGGGCCATCGATCTGGCTGTTCAGGACACCGCAACCGGCGTCGACCTCGTGCGACGTCAGTGTGCTCGTCGCGCCTCGAATTTGTCAAATGCTAAGTCCTTCGGGATAATGAACTTGCGGCTTGGACCCCAAGACAACACCGATGGAGGCCTCGTGCGGTTTTCCGGACGGTTCGCGTGCCTGGTGGCGGCGACGCTCGCCGTCTCTTCGAGCACGTTCGCTTCGGACGGCGATCCGCCGCCCGTCCGGCGCGCGCTGCTGATCGGGATCAACGACTACGCGGCCAACGACGAGCCCGGATCCACCGCCCGCGATTGGATCCCGCTCGACCTGCGCGGTGCGATCAACGACCTGCATCGGATGCGTGCCGTGCTGACGTCGCGCTTCGGGTTCGAAGACGACGGGATCCGGGTCCTCGAGGATCGAGCGGCCACACGGGAAGCGATCCTGGAAGCGCTGCGGGAGATCGTCCGGGCGAGCGGTCCCGACGACGTCGTCTACATCCACTTCTCGGGCCACGGCTCGCAGGTTCCGGATACGGATGGGGACGAGACGGCGGACGGACTCGACGAGACGATCCTTCCGCACGACGCGCGCACCGGCAAGGTCCCGGACATCACCGACGACGAGCTCGGTCGGATCCTCTCCGGGCTGAAGACACCGAACGTCCTGGTCGTGCTGGACTCCTGCCACTCCGGTACCGCGACACGGGACATCAGCGCGGTTCGCGCACGCAGCGTGGCCGCCGATCCCCGTGAGGAGCTGTACGCGAGCGACGCGGTCGCGACGCGCTCGCTCGCGGCGCCGGCGGCGCCCTACGTGCTGATGACGGGAGCCGCCGAGCACCAGTCGGCGCTGGACGGTCCGATCGACGGGGAGTTCTACGGCTTTTTTTCCTACGCGCTCGGGAAGGCGTTGGCCAGCGCACCCGCCGGGGCGACACCGATGGACGCCCACGCGTCGGTGCTGAGGGAATTCGAGCGTATCGCGGCCCACTTCGGTCTGATCGGGATGCCCGAGCCGCAGGTCGAAGGCCCCGCGTCGTTGACGTCGCGGGCGCTGTTGGGCCCCGCGGGCCCCCGCCTCGCCTGGGCCACGGTGCGCCCGTTGGGTGGCGGCCTGGTGGAGCTGGAGCGCGGCGTGCCGCTCGGCGCGAGCCGCGGTGCCGTGTGGGCGATCTACCCACCCGGCGAAACCGCGTTCCGTCCCGGCGCCGCGCTGGCGACCGCGACCGTGATCGAGACCACCGCGGCCGACGCGAAAGCGCGGCTCGACCCCCCCGATCCGCCACCACCCGCGGGTGCGCGCGGCGTCGCCCTGACGCCGCCGCCGGCGTCCGACCGCGTGCCGGTTCGCCTCGATCGCGTCGATGCGAAGATGCGCGACGATCTCGAGCGTGCGATCCGTCGTCGCTCACCCCACGTACAGCTCGTCGGGCCGGACGCGTTCGCGCGTTTCATCATCGACGTCGACAACGGTCGCGTCCACGTGCGCGCTGCCGGTGGCCTGCAGGAAGTCGCGTCGTTCCCGGTGGGCGGTGTGGACGCGGTCGCCGAACGGATCGCCGAGCAGCTCTCGCGCTCCGCAAGCGCGGCGGCGCTTCTATCGCTGGACAACGCGGCGTCTGCGCTGCGGCTCGATGTGCGCCTCGTGCCCGGTGATACCGGCGGGGCGACGCGCGGGGTCCAGGTCGTCGCCGCCGCGGATACACCGGCCTACCGGATGCGCAAGAGCGATCAGCCGAGATCCGCGGAGAACAGCCTGATGCTCGAGCTGCAGACGGACCGCGACAGCTACATCACGGTGGTCGACGTGGACACCGAGGGCGGGATCAACATTCTTTTTCCCAACGCGAGCATGCGGGAGGACTTCTACCCCGAGGGCCGGATTCCCGGCGGCCGTCCGATTCGCCTCCCCGACTCCTTCCGGGAGCAAAACCGTGCCGGGTTCTTCTGGGACTACGGTCCACCGGCCGGGGTCGACACCGTGCGCGTCTTCGCCATGACCGATGCCGAGTCGGCGCGCGCGCTACGCCGCTTCATCGGTAGCCTCGAGGCCACCACCTCGACGCGCGGCGCGTCGAAAGCGCGGCCGAGCTTCGGGCAGCTGGCTCAAGACCTGGCCGGTCGCGTGGTCGCGCGTGGCATCACCGTCGTCCAAGCTGCCGACGAGCCGGCATCCGCGGATCCGGCACCGTCTGAACAACCACCGGCCGGTTCGGACTGGACGGCCGTGTCCCTGACCCTTGTGATAGAAAAGTAAACGAGGAGACGACCATGAAGCGACGAAAATTCATCGGCAGTGCGGCTCTGCTCTCGCTGTACGCCTCGATCCGGCCGGGCCGCGCGGCAACCCAAACCGACGAGCCGGCCGTCGCACCGGCCGACGACACGGACATCGACACCTACTTCCTCGAGACGGGTGAGATCTCCGAAACCGAACAGGAGGCGATCGAGGCCTTCGAGGCTTACCGCGATCGGGTTGCGCACGGCAAGGAAGCGATCATGCCGCGCGGGGGCCGGCCTCGCCGCGCGCCGACGTTCCGGTTCCTGCACTGGAACGGCGAGATCGACGATGCCAACGCCGCGTTCAAGAGCCCGCTGTCGGTAAAACCGACGATGGGTCGGGCGCAGATCAACAGCTGTGAGTTGAACGCGGAGATCCTGGGTTTTCACGTTCGCACTTCGGATTTCCCCAGCAAGAAGAAGGAGGAACAGGGAACGCTGACGGTCGAGTTTCGCGCCCGGGAGAGCAACGAAAAGGTGAGCTGGATGTTCGTTCAACAGTTCACGGCCTACGAGGACGGCACGACCGACCTGGGTCTGGAGCACATCGCACAGCGGCACGAGTTGCCGGAGCCGGTCGTCCTCACGGATCCGACGATGGACATCAGGATCCAGCTGATGCGCCAGGGCACGGGCGGCGGGTTCCTTCGCAAGGTGCTGAAGGTGGCCGGGGCGATCGTCGGCCTGGGGCCGCGGAGCGGCGGCGACCGCCTGGTGAACACTCTCGCCGGGTTCCGCGACACGGCGCCGGCGCTACGGCTGCCGCGGCTGCCGCGCGAAGGCGTCGCCCTCGGCCAGGCGCTGCTGAGCGGCGCCACCAACGAGCGGCCGCTGTGGGCCAGCGGCTACAACTCGCACTGGCTGTCCAAGGACGGTGGGCGGATGAAGCTGGTGAAGGGTCTGTGGGTCGCGATCGACGAGAGACCCGACGTCAAGGTGGAAGACACCATGGTCGCCGATTTGGGTGGCCGCATCACGCTCGTCAACAAGAGCAGCGGCCAACCGGTGGACGCCAACTACCTGATCCTCGATTTCAAGATCGCGGAAGCTTGAGCTGCCTGTCCGAGGCAAGCGGTTCTCCCAGGGAGGTGCCCATGGCCGATCAAGAAACCCCTCCGGGCGCGAAGATCCTGGAGATAACGTATTCCAACTTCGTGATCGCCCGGGGGCTGTACGCGTTCGCGAAGCTGGGGATCGCCGACCTCCTCGTCAACAGGACGGCGAGCAGCGAGGAGCTGGCAACCGAAGCGGGAGTCGACCCGCGGGCCCTGTACCGCCTCCTCCGCACGCTGAGCACAGCGGACGTCGTCTCGGAGTCGAGCGACCATCGGTTCTCGCTCGGCCCCCTCGGTGAGGCCTTGCGAAGCGACGTACCGGACTCGATGCGGGCGTGGGCCATCTTCAGCGGCGAGCCGTTCTACTTGCAGGCGTGGGAGCAGGTCGTCCACAGCATCCGGACCGGCCAACCCGCGTGGGAGCAGGCGCACGGGATGCCCATCTTCGAGTACATCGGAGAGCATTCGGAGGCGGGGCGGATCTTCGATCAGGCGATGACCAGTCTCTCCGCGGGAGAAGCTCCCGCGATCATCGAGGCGTACGACTTCTCCGGCGTTCGCAAGCTGGCGGACATCGGCGGCGGCCAGGGTTCGCTGCTGTGCACGATCCTCGAATCCCATCCCGGGATGACGGGAATCCTGTTCGATCGCCCGGACGCCTTCGAAGGGGTCGAGGCACGGCTGCGCGAGGACGGTCTTGCCGAACGCTGTGAGGTCGTCCCGGGTGACTTCTTCCGGTCCGTGCCCGGCGGCGCGGATGTGTACCTGCTCAAGTACGTCATCCACGACTGGGACGACGAGCGGAGCCTCGCCATCCTGAAGAGCTGTCGCCAGGCCATGAAGAAAGACGCCAGGCTGCTGCTGGTCGAAACCGTCGTTCCACCGCCCGGCGAGCCGCACTACGCCAAGCTGCAGGACCTGGAGATGATGGTCGTTGTCGGCTCGCAGGAGCGGACGGTCGAGGAGTACTCCCGCCTGCTCGAGCGGGCGGGGTTCCGGCTGGCCCGCGTGGTGGAGACCACGGAGCCCGCGAGCATCCTCGAATCCGTGGTTGCGTAGCGACCCGGCACTTGCTCGGGACGTGAAAAGGCGGAAAAGACGCAAAATTCGAGACCTGACCCCACCTCCGGCGCGCCGGCCCTATGTTCGGACAGAGTCCTGGCATGGAGGTGTGATGAGAAACAGCACTCTGAAGACGATCGGCTGGGTCGGTTGCGTCCTGCTCGTTTGCGCCTGCGGCGGCTCGGTGGAGCTGGATCCGGAAACCACGGCGCACCTGGCGGAGTACGAGCGGCTGATCGAGGAATTCGAGCCGCAGTTCGACCGGGTCCGGAACGACCCGCCCGCATTCGCCAAGGTGGCCGAGGCGTACCGCCAGCGGACCGAGGCCTGGCTCAACAAGTGGGCCGACGCCACGGGCGACATTTCCGACGCAGAGGGCAAGGCGATCCAGGCGGCGGTGAACAAGCTGAACAAACGAGCGACGAAGATGCTCACCGGGGTCTGATGGAATCTTTCCCGCCCGGCCCGCGTATCTCAATCCAAGGGAACGGTCCGACGGGGGGAATCCGATGCCCGAGCACGGTGGCCGGAAATGGTGGGTCCTGGGGTGCGGTGGGCTGCTGGGCCTCGTCATCCTGGCGATCGCCATCGTGGCCGGCCGGACGTGGTGGTCGGTGCGTTCCGCGGACCGCCAGTCGGACCGGCTCACGCTCGAGCGTGCGACGGTCGAAACCGGGCAAGCGGCCGGGCAGCCATCGCAAACCTCGGAACTCGCACCGCAAGCAACCGGCACCCCTCTGACCGTCCTGCTGGAGCTGGACAGCGCCGAGGTCTACATCGAGCCCGCCGCCCCCGGTGAACCGCTCGACGTCGAGGCGCACTACGACGCCCACGACTACCGGCTCGAGGAGATCGTCGAGCCCGAAACACCCGACGCCTATCACCTCAAGTTCGTCGTCACCTCGTCGCGGTTCATCACCGGCATCAAGCAAGGGATCCGCGGCGGGCAACCGCAGCTGCGGGTCCGGCTACCGCGGGACACCCCACTGGACCTCAAGCTCGTGCAGCGCAACGGCGGCGCGTTCGTCGACCTCGGCGGGCTGCACGTCACGAGCGCCGACTTCGACGCGGGCGGGGCGATCCTCAAGATCGATGCGGACGAGCGATTGCAGGGCGAGCTCGAGAGCTTCACCATCAAGGGACGCCAGGGAGGTCTCTTCGTCGAGAGCCTCAACCTGATGCAGCCCCGGCACGTCGGTCTCGACTTCCGCATGGGGCAGGCGACGCTCGACTTTCGCGGGCCCTGGGCGGCGGACACGGAGGTCGAGCTGTCGATGAGCATGACCGACGCGATCCTGCGGCTGCCGCGGGACGCCCGCGTCGAGGGGCTCGACACGAGCCCGACCGCACCGGCGTTCCGCGAGGAGCTGCGCCCGGCGACGCTGAGGTTCACGCTGGAGACCGGCAGGCGAACGAGCTTACGGCTGTTCGAGTGACTCCCCGACCGATCCTCGTCCTGAACGTCTTCATGACGATTGGTTCAAACCGAGCTCGTCGCGCAACCGGGAAGCGCCCGACCGGATGGCCTTCGCCTCGCCTTTGTTCATCCGGTCCACGTTCTTCAACACCAGGCCCATGCGCCGGTTCTTCGCGAAGCGCTCCCGGTGACGCAGCATGAAATCCCAGTAGAAGACGTTGAACGGACAGGCGTCCTCGCCCGTGCGCTTCTTCGGGTCGTAGCGGCACCCCGAACAGTAGTTCGACATCTTGTTGATGTAGTTGGCGGCCCCGGCGTACGGCTTCGTCCCGACCACGCCGGAGTCCGCGTGCTGCGACATCCCGATCACGTTGGGCGCCGTGACCCAGTCCACCGCGTCGACGTACATCGCGAGGAACCACTCGTGGATGGCGCGCGGATGCACCCCCGAGATCAGCGCGAAGTTCCCGAGCACCATCAACCGCGGGATGTGATGGCCCCAGGCGTGCTCCAGCAGCTCGCCGAGACAATGCTTCATGCAGCTCATCTCGGTCTCCCCGGTCCAGTAGAGCTCCGGTAACCGACCCTGATGGTCGAGGCCGTTGCGTCGAACGTAGTCCGGGCCCTCGCGGTAGTAGACACCGCGGATGAACTCGCGCCAGCCGAGGATCTGCCGCACGAACCCCTCGACGTCGTTCAACGCGGCACGTCCTTCTTCGTACGCCGCGACGGCGGCGTCGATGCACTCCTGCGGGCGCAGCAGCTTGAGGTTCAAGCTGCTCGCCAGCCGCGAGTGGTACAGCACCGGCTCCCCGGCCCACATGGCGTCCTCGTAGGTCCCGAATCCCGAGAGGCGGTGGTCGACGAAGTCGCGCAGCGCGCGCAGCGCCTCGCGGCGCGTGACCGGCCAGCGGAAATGGTCCATCCGTCCCGGGGCGTCCGGCCAGGTCCGCTGCACCAGCCCCATGACCTCGCGGGTCACGTCGTCGGGGCGCGGGCGATAGGGCCGCGGGACCTCGGGTGCGCGCTTGAAGGCCCGGCGGTTGTCGCGGTCGAAGTTCCACGCACCGCCCGTGGGCTCGCCGTCCTCGTCGACCAGGACGTCCAGCGCCCGGCGCCGCCGGCGGTAGAAGAACTCCATCACCAGCTCCTTGCGCCCGTCATTCGCCCAGGCGTCGAACGCCTCCAGCGAGCAGGTGAACGACGCATCCTCCAGCACCTCGAGTTGGAGGTCGTGCGCGCTCGCCGCCTCTCGCAACATCGCCTCGACGCGGTGGTCCCCCGGTTGCACGACCTGAACGCGCTCCGGAGAGAGCGTCTCGATCGCGCGCGACAGCTCGGAGCCCAGCGCCTGCGTGTTGCCCCGGTCGTCGAGCTTGACGTAGCGCACCCGGTAACCCCGGTCGATCCGCTCCATCGCGAAGTGCCGCATCGCCGACAGGAACAGCGTCGTGCGCTGCCGGTGGCTCGGCACGTGCTCGGCCTCTTCGCGGACCTCCGCCATCCAGACGGCGTCGCGGTCGCGATCCAGCGCGGCCAGCGCGGGCGACGAACCGTCGAGCTGGTCGCCCAGCACGACGAGCAGATTCCTCGCGCGACGCATCAGGCGATCGACACCGTCCAGTTCGCGTACACCACGAAACAGCAGAGCGCGAAAAAGAAGGTGGCCGGGACGGCCTTGAGCCAGGGGTCGCCTACCTTCACGTGCATCGCGATCGCGCCGGCCATCAGCACGGCCAGCAGCGCGCCGGCGGCGACGGCAACGGCAGGGATCCAGATCCCGACCAGCAGCAGCGCGCCGCAGCCGAGCTTGAGCACGCGGACGAGCCGACGGAATCCGTCGGGAAGCCCGTACACCCGAAACTCCTCGACCATCGTCTTGGCATCGCCACCCCGCGCGCGCAGCGGCCGGTCGTAGCGCAGCAGCCACACGTCGATCATGGCGCAGGCGATCAACACCTGGACGATCACGATTGCGGTTTCCATGTTCACCTCCATCCGCCGCCCACTTGCCGGAACGGCCCCTCAGTAACCGGTCATCTCCAGGAACCCGACCCCCGAGACCGCGCCGCCCGCATCACTCCCGCGAACCCGGATCGCGCCCTCCCAGTAGCGCACCGACAAATCCATCTCGGAGTCGTCGAGCAGCGGCCATACCTCGAGCTCGAGGTCCAGCGACTCGATCCGTAGACGCCACTCCACGGGATATTCCGAACCGCTGCGCGGGCTGGCCCAGCGCCGGCCGGGCGTGTAGCGCACGTCTCCGGGACCGAGCCGTAGCACGTCGCCTTTCTCGTCGACGCGCGACCCCGTAGCGAAAGGTTCGGCGCCATCCTCCTGACGGATTCGGAAAAACATCAGATCGCGACCGTCGTCGAGCTGGATCGAGAACCAGTCCCAGCCGAGTTGGCCCTCGGAGAGCGCGCTGGTGCTCCACTCGCGGTCGAGCCAGGCGGATCCGTCGACGGTGTGGGTGGTGGAGTCGACCGTGACCGTACCCGTCGCCGTCAAGCGGGTGGCCGAGTAGTAGTACGAGGCGTTGCCCGGCTCCGGTCCCTTCTGGCTCAACCCGTCGTCGCCCTGCGGCACGAACGGCTTTTCCGTCTCGAGCTCGAGATCGATCGCGACGCCGTCGCGCTCGGCCACGAGTCGCAACGGGAACATCGTGGCGTCGCTGCGGCTCTGCGCGCGCCAGTCGCCGACCCAGGCGGCGAACGGACGGGCCCGCGCGCCGGCGAGCCCGAGCGCCCCGCGCTCGAAGCGCTCGAACGCGTGAAACCGCCCGCGCCGCTCGTCGCCGACCGCGAAGTGCGCGAACCAGACGTCGCGGCTGCCCCAGCGGCTCGCGCGTTGTGGCGTTTTTGCCTCCAGCGCGTGACGGAAGACGGTCCACTGAAACCCGAACGCCGAGCCGTCCGCGGCCCCGAGGTTGCCGGTGAAGTACCACCACTCGGTGCGGTATTCGGGGTGCACGCCATGATCGTCCGGGAAGACGAACGGCCGCACCTCGGTGGCCCGGGCGAAACCCGCGTCACTGCCGCTCCTCAGCGACTCGGCGGCGCCGATGCGACCCGTCCGCTCGACGCCCGGCGGATCCGCCGCGCATGCCGCGCACAGCAGGGCCGAGGCCACGGCGGCGGCGCGCATCACTCCTCCCTCAGCGCCAGCGCCGGCGACGTGCTACCGAGCTTCCACGCCGGGTAAAGCCCGGCGAGCACGGCGGCGGCGATCGAGATCAGCAGCGCCTGGAGCAGCAACCACGGATCGACCTGCATCGACAGTGTCCAGCCGAACGCGCGCAGGTTGATCACGTGGATCATCAGCCAGGCGAGCAGCAGGCCGACCGGCAGCGACAGCACACCGGCGACGCCGCCCATCAGCCCGGTCTGCAACACGACGAGCTGCCGCGCCTGGCCGGGCGTCATGCCGCCGGCACGCAACACGCCGAACTCGCGCATGCGCTCGAGCTGGAGCGCCATCAGCGCGCTGAGGATCCCGACGAAGGCGACGATCACGACGAGCAGTCGCAGCACCGCGGTGATCGTGAACGTGCGGTCGAAGATCGCGATCGCCTCGTCGCGGATGGCGCGGTTGGACTGCACGAGGATCGCGCGCTCGGGACCCGCCGCGGCCACGAGCGCGTCCATGTAGGTCTCGATCTCGGTGCTCTCCTCGAGGAAGAACGCGATCCCCGACATCCGCTCGTCGCCCCACGCGTCGAGGTAGGCCGCGCGGCTCATCGAGATCACGCCGCGGTCGCTCGCGTAGTCGTAGTAGACGCCGAGCACCGGGAAGCTTCGCCGCCCGCTCGCGGTGGGCAGCTCCAGCGCGTCGCCCGCGTCGACGTCGTGGCGCCGCGCGTAGGGCTCCGAGACCATCACGCCCGCGCCGTCACGGAACGCCGGCCACAGCGGATCGAAGTCGCCCTCGGTCAGCTCGTAGCTCGGCCGGCTATCGTCGGCGACGCCGAGCACGACCAGCATCGTCGTGGAGCCGTCGTCGCGGGGCAGCTCGACGCGCCGCACGGTCGCGTCGGCGCGAGCCCCGGGAACCGCGCGCAGGGCGTCGACCAGACCCGGATCGAGATCCGCCCCGGCGTTGCCGACCCTCAGGTCGGGTGGCGAGACGTAGACGTCGGCAACCAGCGAGCGGCCCATCCAGCGCACCACGGTCTGGCGGAAGCTGTCGATCATGATGCCCACACCGACGGTGACGGCGACGGCGATCATCAGCGCGGCGATCGCCACGCCCGTACGACTCAACGCCGAGACCACGCCCCGCGCGGCCATCGCGCCGAGCACGCCGGCCGCGAGACGCGCTAGCGGCCGCAGCAAACCGACCAGCAGCACCGAAGCGGCCGGAACGGCGAGACTCAGCCCGAAGATCAGCGCGAAGATGCCCGCGAAGCTCAACGTCAGGCTGCGTTCGAACAGGAACAGCGTGGCCGCCCCGACGCCGACGACCGCGGCGCCGGCCGCCGCCGCGACGGGAGTGCCCCGTCGCCAGCGCGCCTCGAGGGTCGATCGGCCGAGCGCCTCGCGGGGTAGCGCGCGCGCCGCCTCGAGCGCGGGGACCAGCGCGGCGATCACGGTCGCACCCACGCCGAGGGCGACCCCGCGGCCGATCGTCCATGCCGAGA
>JBFFZZ010000079.1:0-11473 GCA_041568335.1 Candidatus Polarisedimenticolaceae bacterium
ACGCGAAAAGCGCCGAATACGAGAAGAAGTGCGGCGCGGACTCGCAGGCGTGCCTGGACTGGTTCGCCAACAACTACAAGAACCGCGGCTGGGCCGGGGTCTCGCTCGAAGAGACCGCGGATGGCTTGACGGTGACCGAGGTCCACCCCGGAACGCCCGCCGCGCGCGGGGGTGTGAAGGTCGGTGACGTCCTCGTCGCGATCAACGGCATCGAGTATGCCAAAGAAAACAAGGAAAAGATGGGCGCTCTCCAGGCCAAGATGGTGCCGGGTGCCGAGTTCACCTACACCGTCGCTCGCAAAGGCAAGAACAAAGAGATCTCGTTCGCGCTGGAAGAGATGCCGATGGACGTCGTCGCCCGCATGGTCGGCATGCACATGCTCACCGACCACGCCGCGGTCGAGGTCGCCCAGGCCGACGACTGAGGTCGTCCTCTCGAACGTCAGGTAAGTGGCCCGGAGGGTTATTTTCATCCCCTCGCCAGAACCCTCCGGGCCAAATTTTCCCACCTTATTCATTACCCACCTGCCACATCTCGGATCCGGTGGTAAGTTCTCGAAGAAATGAAACACCACGCGACCCTTCTGCTGCTGCTCCTGCTGGCCGTCTCCCCCGCGGGCCTCGCCCAAGACGCGCAGGACGAGAAGGTCGAGGACGAGCCGCGCTACCGCTGCTCCGCCAGCCTCGAGACCTGCCTCAACTGGATGGCGAAGAACTACCTCGGTCGCGGCTGGGCCGGGATGCAGCTCGACACCACGGGCGGCATTTACACCGTGACCGAGCTCCAGCCGGGCTCCCCTGCCGAGAAGGCGGACGTGCGTCCCGGGGACATCCTGGTCGCGATCAACGGCGTCGAGTTCAAGGAAGAGAACGAAGAGAAGCTCGTCGCGTTGCAGGCCAAGATGAAGCCCGGCGCCCAGTTCACCTACACGCTCAAGCGCCACGGCAAGCGTCGCAATGTCGAGGTCGTGCTGGTCGAGATGCCCATCGAGGTCGCCGCCCAGCTGGTCGGCATGCACCTGCTGACCGATCACGTCGACGTCGCGATCGCCTTCCCGCGAGAAGACTGACCCCCGACAAATCGATTAGAATCCTGGCTCCCGACGGAGAAGGAGCAGATTCATGCGACGGTCTTTGATTGGACTCCTGGCGATCCTCTGCGCGGCGACGGTCCCGGCCTCGGACCACGCCGACCAGGGTCGCGTGCTCGAGAACATGCCGGCGGTCGAGCCGCACCGTGCTCGAATCGAGACGATCAACCGCAACCTCACCGAGCGGCTCGAAGAGCTGTTGCCGCGATTGATGCGCGAGACGGGGATCGACCTGTGGCTCGTGATCAACCGCGAGTACGCCGAGGACCCGGTCTACCTGACGCTGGTGCCCGAGCCCGTCTTCGCCGCGCGGCGCACGACCATGCTCGTGTTCCACGACCGTGGCGAGGAGGGCGTCCAGCGGTTGACCGTCAACCGTTACCCGATCCGCGACTATTACGAGCCGGCCTGGGAGGGCGGCGACCTCGACGATCAATGGAGACGCCTCGGCGAGTTGATCGCGGAGCGCGACCCCAAGAAGATCGGCGTCAACGTCAGCCGCGACTGGCCGCTCGCCGACGGATTGACCGCGTCGTTGCGCGAGCGGTTGATCGACGCGCTGTCGCCGGAGTTGCGCGAGCGCGTGGTCAGCGCGCAGGATCTGGTGATTCGCTGGATGGAGACGCGCTCACCCGGCGAGCTCCAGATTTACCCGCACGTTGTCGCGTTGGCGCGAAGGACGATCGCCGAAGCGTTCTCCAACGACGTCATCACGCCCGGCGCCACCACGACCGATGACGTGGCGTGGTACATCCGCCACCGCTTCGAGGAGCTGCGGCTGAACCCGTGGTTCCAGCCCTACGTCAACGTGCAGCGGGAGGGCACGATCTACGAACGCGATGCGCCGTTCTTCGGCGCCAGCGGCATCCTGATCGAACGCGGCGACGTGCTGCACACCGACGTCGGCATCTGCTACATGCGGTTGTGCACCGATACGCAGGAGATGGGTTACGTGCTGCGGCTCGGGGAAACCGAGGTCCCCGAGGGATTGCAGAACGCGCTGCGGATCGGAAACCGCTGGCAAGACGTCCTGACGGGCGAGTTCAAGACAGGGCGGCGCGGCAACGAGATCCTCGCGCGAGCCATCGAGGTGGCCAATGGCGAAGGCATCGTGCACAGCATCTACACCCATCCGTTGGGTTTCTTCGGCCACGCCGCCGGACCGACGATCGGCATGTGGGACAACCAAGGTCCGACACCGGTGCGCGGCGACTGGAAGCTGTTCCCGAACACGGGCTACGCCATCGAGGGCAACATCCGTGCGCAGGTTCCCGAGTGGAACGACCAGTGGGTACAGATCAAGCTCGAGCAGTCCGCCGTCTTCGACGGCAAGCGTGTGCTCTACCTCGCCGGCCGCCAGACCGAGTGGCACGTTGTTGAATAAGACTGGGGTCACGACCCCACTACGGCTTTAGACCGTCGAGCATGCGGTTGACGCTGGCGCGGTAGATCTGGCGGAACAGCTCGTCGTCGGGGCCGAAGCGATGCATGCGGTGGAGCGTGACCAAGCCGTAGACTCCGGCCCAGATGGTGATCGCGGTACCCAGCGGGTCGTCCTTCTTGAAAATGCCCTCCTCCATGCAGGCGCCGATCTGTTGCAGCGCGAGGTTGAAGGTGACCCAGTTCTTTTCGGCCAGCTCGGTGCGCACGTCGGCGATCGAGCGGCTCGGGATCATGAAGGCGAACTCGAAGTACTTCGGCTGCTCGATGGCGAAGTCGAGGAACCGGTCGGCCAGCCGGTTGAGCCGCTCGAGCGGGGTGGGCTCCTCCAGCGCGGGCGCGAGGTAGGTTTCCAGGATCTCCAGCCCCTCGTCGATGATGTCGCGTAGGAGGTCGTCCTTGTTCTCGAAATGGCGGTAGATCGCCGGTGCGCTGACACCGGCCATTTTGGCGACCTTGCGCATCGAGACCCCCTCGAGGCCCTTTTCGAGGAACAGCTCCTGGGCTGCCTGGGAAATGCGCTTGCGTAGGGAGTCCGGCATGATTCCCCCAGTGTTCCTTTCCGACCGCCTCAAGGCAAGCCGAGATTGAAGCGCCACATTTACGTCGCACCGCAGGAGTTGTAGTATGACGGCTACGCCACGCCGGGGCCGCGCTTGCGGCCCCATTTTTTGAGCGCGGTGACGAGGCCCTGTTGATGGCGGTGTCCGCCCGAGAACGGCTCGAGGATCTGCTCGAGAAGACCAGCCGCACCTTCGCCCTCTCGATCCCGCCGCTCCCCGAGCCCACACGTCGCGAGGTCACGGTCGCCTACCTGCTCTTCCGCATCGCCGACACCCTCGAGGACGCGACCCTCTGGCCACGTGAGCGCAAGCTCGCCGAGCTGGCGGCGTTCGACGCGCTGCTCGACGCGCCCGGCGAGGCGCAGGCGCAGGCGTGCGCGACCGCCTGGGTGCAAGATCCGCCGCTCGGCCACGCGGGCTACATCGAGCTGCTGGTGGAAACGCCGGCCGTCCTGCGGGCCTGGTCCGAGCTGGGTCCCGCGGCCCGCGAGCTCGTGGGAATCCACACCCGCCGCACGATCGCGGGGATGGCCGAGTTCGTTGCGCGGGAACGCAACGGGGTGCTCGAGCTGCGCGACATCGACGACATACGGCGCTACTGCTACGCGGTCGCGGGCATCGTCGGCGAGATGTTGACCGAGCTGTTTCTGCTCGATCGCCCGCGGCTGCTCCCGGCAGCCGGCGAGCTGCGACGCGACGCGGCGCACTTCGGCGAGGCGCTCCAGCTGGTCAACATCCTCAAGGATGTCGCCGGCGACACCCACGAGGGACGCCGTTTCTTACCGGACGGCATCGACCCGTCGGAGGTGTTCGGACTCGCCAGGCGCGATCTCGAGCTGGCTCAACGTTACTCCGGCGTTTTGCATGCTCACGACGCCCCGCGCGGCATCCTGGAGTTCACGTTGATGCCGGTGTTGCTCGCCTGGGCTACCCTGGACCGCGTCGCCGAGCGAGGACCGGGCGCCAAGTTGACCCGTCCCGAAGTTCGGGACATCCTTAACGCCATGGGAACCGCTCTCGATCGGGGCGATCTCAGGGGACTGCATCAAGGGACACCATGAGCGAATACCGCTTGCTGCCGCACATCAAGGATCCATCCGCGATCAACGCGCTCTCACCCGACGAGCTCGACGAGCTCGCGCAAGAGATCCGCCACGCGATCTGCGGGCAGGTGTCCCGGTCGGGCGGACACCTGGCGCCGAACCTCGGTGTCGTCGAGCTGACGATCGCGCTGCACCGTGTGTTCGACTTCAGCCACGACCGTTTGCTGTTCGACGTCGGCCATCAGTGCTACCCGCACAAGCTGCTGACCGGACGCTTCGACCTCCTGCCGAAACTGCGCCAGTCGGACGGCATGGCGGGGTTCCCCGAACCGCGTGAAAGCGAGTACGACCTGTTCAGCGTCGGCCACGCGGGCACCGGGATCTCGACCGCGGTCGGGATGGCGCGCGGTGACCAGCTCAACGGCGCGACGGACCGCAACGTCGTCACGCTGGTGGGCGACTCGTCGATCGTCAACGGTCTGGCGATGGAAGGCCTCAACAACGCCGGCACGTTGAAACGGCAGTTCCTTGTCGTGCTCAACGACAACGGCATGTCGATCGGCGTGCCGCAGGGCGCGCTGTCCGGCTATTTCGACAAGATCCGCGTCAGCGAACGTTACGGTGACCTGAAACAACGCGCGCACGAGGTATTGAAGAAACTGCCCGCCGGGCAGTACATGGAAGAGCTCTACCACCGTTTCGGTGAGATGACGAAGGCGGCGCTGGCGCACCAGCATCTGTTCGAGCACTTCGGCCTGCTCTGCATTGGCCCGATCGACGGGCACGATCTGCCGTCGCTGATCGAGATGCTCGAAGAGGTCAAGAAGATCGACCACCCCGTGCTGCTGCACGTGAAGACGGTCAAGGGCAAGGGCTTCGATTTTTCGTCGGAGGACCCGACCACGTTTCATTCGCCCAAGCCGTTCACGCGCTCGGGTTGCCGCGTGGAGCTGAAATCCGGCGGGCGTTCGTTCACCGTGGCCTACGCGGACGCCATGACCGAGATCATGAACCGCGATCCCAAGGTCATCGCCGTGACCGCGGGTATGCCGGACGGCACCGGAGTGGCGGACCTGATCAAGAAGTTCCCCGAGCGCGCGTTCGATGTCGGCATCGCCGAGGAGCACGCTGTCGACATGTGCGCGGGGATGGCCAAGACCGGGATCAAGCCGTTTGCCACCATCTACTCGACGTTCCTGCAGCGTGCGGTCGACCAGACCTTCCAGGAAGTGGCGCTCCAGGGCCTGCCGGTGCGCTTCTGCATGGATCGCGCGGGGCTCGTGGGGGGCGACGGTGCCGTGCATCACGGCTTCATGGACATCGCGATGCTGCGCAGCCTACCGGGGATGACGCTGATGGCCGCAATGGACGAGGCCAACCTCGTCGCGGCGCTGGAGTTCATGCGCACGCACGACGCCGGGCCATCGGCGCTGCGGTACCCGCGTGACGAGGTGCCCGAGCCGGCATTGACCGACGAGGTCGCCCCGTTCGAGATCGGCCGCGCGAACCTGCTGGCCGAGGGCGCCGATGCCGCGATCCTGGCCTACGGGTTCCCCGCCAATCATGCGCTGGTCGCGCGCGAGCAGCTCAAGAAGCGTGGTTACACGGTCGCCGTCTACGACGCGCGGTTCGCCAAGCCGGTGGATCTCGAGCTGATCCGCGAGCTGGTGGCGAGCGGGATCCCGATCGTGACCGTCGAGGACCACCACGAAAACGGCGGCTTCGGCACCTGCGTCGTCGAGGCATGCAACGAGCACCGTCTGCCGACGCAGGCGATCCATCGGCTCGGCCTGCCCGACGCTTGGATCTACCAGGGCGGACGTGGCGAGCAGCAGCGGACCGCCGGCATCGATGCCGACGGCATCGCACGCAAGCTGATCGAGGTGCTGGAAGTGCCCGGGCGGTCGACCGCGACACCGATCGGCGACCGCGCCCGTCCGGCGACGCCGCTGGAGCGCAAGCTCGGGGCCTAATCCGCGCTCCTTTGGTAAACCATCCGGCCCCCGACGATCGTGGTGTCGACCTGCGCATCGAGCCACTCGCTCGGCTCGGTCTCGAAGAGATTCGTATCGAGCACCGCGATGTCGGCGAGCTTGCCCGCTTCGATCGTTCCCTTGAGATCCTCTTCGTAGCTCGTGTACGCGCCCGCCGCCGTGTAGGCGCGCAGCGCCTGATCGAGCGAGATGCGTTGTTCGGGAAACCATCCCTCGGGCGGTGTGCCCTCGACGGTCTGTCGCGTCACCGCCGCATAGAGGCCGTAGATCGGGTTGACCGGGTAGTACGAGGCGTTGGTCCCCGGCCAATCGGAGCCGAACGCCAGCACCGCACCCGCGTCGGCGAGTGAACGGAACGCGTAGGCTCCTTTGCAGCGTTCGTGGCCGATGCGATCCTCCATCCAGCGCATGTCGTCGGTGCAGTGGTAGGGCTGGACTTCGGCGATCAGCGGCTGGTTCGCGATGCGCGGCAGATCGTCGAGCCGGAACACCTGCGCGTGGACCAGGCGGAAGCGCCGGTCACGCTCGCCGTTGACCTGCTCGAGCCGTTCGAGGATGTCGAGCAGGATCGAGTTGGCCTCGTCGCCGATGGCGTGCACGCGCAGCTGGATGCCCGCCGCGTCGGCCGCGGTGAGCATGCG
Source organism: Candidatus Polarisedimenticolaceae bacterium (assembly GCA_041568335.1). Classification (GTDB taxonomy): domain Bacteria; phylum Acidobacteriota; class Polarisedimenticolia; order Polarisedimenticolales; family Polarisedimenticolaceae; genus WVWW01. The sequence continues at coordinate 6,773 of JBFFZZ010000079.1, forward strand.
CTCGAACTCCTCGAGGTCCTCGGAGAACTCGCGCCAACCTCCACGCCAGTCGCGGTTGTCCGGCGCGTTGTCCTCGTACGGCTCGAAAATGCGCGCTGTCCGCGCGCCCATGATGCCGTCGATGTGCGTCTTGATCGTACCGAAACGGATCCAGGCGTCGCCGGAGCCGACGGTCCAGCCATCGTCCGCCATTCGCTCCCACTCGATCAGCCGCGCCGGGCTGAAATGGATGCGCGTGGTCAGCTCGTCCCGTTCACGTAGGTGCTCGTAGACGTCGAGCTGCTCGCGCGGTGACATGTCGTGCACCGTCGTCACACCCCAGCGGCGGCATTCTTCCAGGCCGCGGCGCGTCTCGGCGAGGCGCCGTTCGAAGGACTTTTCGGGGATCCATTCGATCGCGGTTTGCAGCGCCTCCCCGCGCAGGATGCCGGTGTCGGACTCGATCCCCAGCGCGGCGAGCGCGGCCGCGTTGGCCAGCCCCATCGCGCGATCGAAACGGTTCACGAGCACCGGATGTTCGGTCGTGCGCTCGTCGATCAGCGAGCGATGCGGGACGTACTCGGTCTTCCCGATCTTCCGCCCGTCGGATCCGACGGCCCAGGCTTCGTAGGCGCCCCAGTCGCCGCCGGTGATCCAGGATCCCGCGGGCAAGCGTTCGGCCGCTCCGACGATCCGTTCGAGGAACGCGTCGTCGTCACTGACGTCGAGCAGGTTGACGCCGAGCAACAGCGAACCGGCGCCAGCGAAGTGCACGTGCGTGTCGTTGAACCCGGGAACGGTCAGACGACCCGCGAGATCGATTCGTCGATCCGCCTCCGGCGCCCCGTCACCGGACCCGACATCCACGATCAGCTCGTCGTCGACCGCAACCCACTCGGCCCACGGTTGATTTTCGTTGCCGGTCCAGATCCGGCCGTCATGCAGGAGTAGATCGACCTGCGAGTCGTCGATCACCGGGGTGCAGGAGGCCAACGTTAGCCACAGGAGGCCCGAGCCGAGGCATCGTATGACCGTCCGGCTCACGAGGCCGGCAACCCGTCGCGGAGGACGCGCTCCATCACGTCGCAGAAGCGGTCCAGCTCGTGCGGCGAGGTATAAACGCTCGGCGAGACGCGGAGCCCCTCGAACTCGTCGTGCACGATGGCGACGGTGATGATGCGGTGCTCGTCCCAGAGATGCTGGTTCAGGGCCTTCGTATCGACGCCCTCGACCTGGACTGTGGCGATCCCGCACGAGAACTCGGGTTTGAGGCTGGTGTGCAGCCGGACCCGGTCGTGTTCCAGCAGTCGTTTGGCCCAGTAGTCGCGCAGGTAGCGCAGGCGGGCCGCCTTGCGCTCCGCGCCGAGCCCCTCGTGGAACGTCAGCGCCTCGCCGATGGCCAGGTAGCCGGCCGCCGGGTGCGTGCCGATCTCCTCGAACTTGCGGATGTCGGCGGACTGCTCCTCGACCGCCGCCATCATCGGCCACAGGTCGCGGATCCTGTCGCGGCGGACGTAGAGCATGCCGGTGCCGTGCGGCGCGAAGAGCCACTTGTGCAGGCTCGTGCCGTAGTAGTCGCAATCGAGGTCGGCGTGCTTGAAGGGGAAGTGAGCGAAGGTGTGCGCCCCGTCGACGATGACGGGGATGTTCTTCGCTCGCGCCATGCGCACGACGTCGCGCACCGGGAGAATCTGTCCGGTGATGTTGATCATGTGCGAAATCAGGATGATGCGCGTGCGGTCGGTGATGTTCTCCTCGAACAACCGGACGATCTCCGCCGGGTCTTCGGCGGGGATCGGGATCTTGAACTCCCGCAGCACGATGCCCTCGCGGCGCTCGCGTTGCTTGAACGTCGTGACCATGCGGGGGTAGTCCTGCGTCGTCGTCAACACCTCGTCGCCGCGCTTCAGATCGATGCCGAGCTGGCAGATCTGCAGGCTCTCCGACGAGTTGCGGGTCAGTGCGATCTCCTCGGCATCGCACCCGAAGTAACGCGCGATGCGCTGGCGCACCCCCTCGCGTTGCGGCTCGAGCACCTTCCACATCGCGTAGGTCGGCGCGGTGTTGGAATAGTCGAGATGACGCTTGTGCGCGTCCTGAACGTAGGCCGGCGACGGGCTCACGCCGCCATTGTTGAGGTTGATCAGCGTGCGGTCGATCGTGAACGCCTGTTGCAGCTCGAACCAGAACGTCTCGTCTCGCGCGATCGCCGCGGGATCCCCGCGATGGCTGCCGAGGTCGGCCACGATCGCATGGGCCTTCGCAGACAACGCGGGTTGCAACGCCGCCCAGCCGAGCGCGCCGAGCGTGGGGTAGGTCATCGCGCCGAGAAAGGCCCGGCGGCCCAGTGCAGGTGATTCCATGGCTTGCCCCCTCGGTCAGGCCCCCCGATACGGGCCAAGCATACTCCGGCCGCGGCGAGTGTGGGGCGGTGCTAATCCTGAAGCCGAAAACGGTGGCCAAGTGCCAGCGTCGGGGAGCGCGCCGCCTTCGTCGACGGCCAGTTCGGCTCACGCGAGAACGTGAGCTCGCCGCCCCCGTTCTCGTTGTAGATCCAGCGATCCGCCGGGCATACGCGCGAAGCCTCGAGCCCGCCCGCCTGTGGACGTGGGTCGACGTGTCCGGCGGTGATCAGCCATTTGCGCGTGGCCTCGTAGTCGAACTCGAGCTGTCGCCAGATGTCGACGAAGCTCCGCACCGAATTCGAGAGGTGGTCCCCGATCTGATTCCACCATGGAACGCGCCAATCCAGCCGAACGCCGGAGGCCTCCAGGTCGCGATCGCAGAGGTACTTGAGTTCGATCAGCTTCGCCAGGTTGGGTCGGTAGTCGGCGATCGTGTCGATCTCGCAAAGCTGGACGTAGGGCTTGGCCGCGATCGCCATGACCTTCCTCATGGGATGCATCTCGGCGTCCCAGCGGATCGTCTCGTCGACGTGAGAAAAGACCCACCCGTAGTGTTTCAATGCGTCGAGCGCTGGCACGCGTAGCGACGCCGGGTCGAACCGGTCGTACCAGACCTCGCCGGGCTCCTCCAGCAATCGCACGACGGCAAGCTGCCGCTGCGTGATGCGAAACGCCATCCCGAGGGTCTCGACATACACATTGTCTCGGAGCGCGTCGAGAAACCTCCACGACGCCTCGACATCGCCGAGCGCCCGCTCTTGATCGCCCGTCGCGATGGCGGTCAGGGCGTCGGCGATCAACACCAAATGCAGATCGACATGCCCCTTCGGGTTGAAGAAAGGACCCGAAAAGACTCTCTCCAGGTCACGGGCCCAGTACGGCGTATCGTTCGCCAACAAGAAAGAGCGCACCGCTTCGAGCAGTGCCGCACGTGCGACCAGATAGTCCGCGATCGGCGCGGGCGGCGGATCGATCGGACCATCGCCACGGGACAACTGTTCCAGGATGTAGGTATCGATCCCGTCACGGATGTCGTGGAAGGCCGGATCGTCGACCGTCGGATGGCTCCCGAAGGCCTCGCGTGGCTCGAGCGCGATGCCCAACGGTTCGGAGAGGCGCTGCATCTCGAGCGCCTGGCGATTCGCCCCGCGCGGCGGGTACCGCTCGAGCCGACTTTCAAGCGTTCCGAACTCTTCGTCCCATCCGACCGAGATCTTGACGTTCTCTCGACCCGCCACGAAGACCAGCACCGAGTACGCACCGGTCGCGGTGACGAAGAGGAAAAGCGCAATCTTGAGAAGCAAAAGACCGGTGGACGCGCGTTTCTTCACGCCACCGGTTTCAGCGACAGATCCAGCGGGCAAAAGCTCTCGCAGCCGTCCGCAGTGATCACGTACGTGTTCTCGACACCGACCGGGCCGCTGCCGGCGAGGAACGCCTTGGGCTCGACGGCCAGGATCATTCCTTCCTTCAACACCACATCGATGCGATCGGCGATGACCGGCATCTCATCGAGATCCAACCCGACGCCGTGCCCGTAGAACTTCACGCGGTTGTCGCCGAAGCCCATGAAGCCGTCGGGTTCGCCGCGTTGCTCCACGAACGCCCGCACCTCGCGGTAGATCTCCGAGCAGACCGCCCCCGGCTTCATGCGTTGCTCGATCTCGCGCAGCACGTCGACGCAGAAGTCGTGCGCCTCGGCGATCGGCGCGGGGATCGTTGCGCCGAGAAAAAAGCTCCGTGTCGTGTCGGCCTGATAACCGTTGTAGGAGGTCACGATGTCGAACATCACCGTGTTCCCCGGCGTCAACGTCTCCCAACCCCCGGTCGCCGGGCTCGGCGGGTAGGGACCCTCACCCCCGACGCAGCCGTTGAAGTTGGTCGGGTAGAGCGCGACGTCGCCCGAGACGACGTTGGCCACCGCGATATCGGCGCTACGCCGGCGCAAGCGGATCGTTCCGCCGTGGCCCAGGCTGCGCAGCCGACCCTCGACGCGCGCGGTCAGCTCGAGCCCGCTGATCGGCTCCATGAGCCAGTCGAGCGCGGTGTCGAACAACCGGGTGTACTGCTCGGCGGCACCGCGGATCTGCTCGATCTCCCACGGGCTCTTCGTCGCGCGGATGTCGCGCACCACACCGGAGATGTCGTCGATGCTCTCGATCGCGGCCGCCACACCGGTGTAGGCGGAGGCCTGCGTGACGTCGAGCGCCATCCCCAGCCTGCCTCCGGAGACCATCTCCGCGGCGATCTCGAGCGTCCTCGGACCGCCCGGATAGGGCTCGACCGTCAGCGGCGATTCGGCGCCGGCCCGCAGCAC
>JBFFZZ010000080.1:0-11422 GCA_041568335.1 Candidatus Polarisedimenticolaceae bacterium
ATCGGGATCGGTCTGCAAGTCAGTCGCCTCAAGCAGACGAAGGAACCCGTCCCGCCATGGCTCGGTCTGCGCAACAAGATCGCCGACCTGCTCGTGTTCCGGAAAGTGAGGGCCGCATTCGGAGGTCGTCTCGTGTTCGCCATCTCCGGCTCGGCTCCGTTGAACCGCGGCATCGCGGAGTTCTTCCACGGCTGCGGCATCCTGATCCTCGAGGGAATCGGGATGACCGAGAACACCTCGTTCAGCAACGTCAACAGGATCGACAACAACCGCTTCGGCACCGTCGGCCCGGCCGGTGAGGGGGTCGAGATCAAGATCGCCGCCGACGGGGAAGTCCTGATCCGCGCGCCCAACGTGATGGCCGGTTACTACAAGGACGAGGAGGCCACACGCGAGACGATCGTCGACGGCTGGCTCCACACCGGGGACATCGGTGAGCTGGAGGACGGCTTCCTGAAGATCACCGATCGCAAGAAGGATCTGATCATCACCGCCGGCGGAAAAAACGTGGCCCCGCAACACCTCGAGCAGGTGCTCAAGCGGTCGCCCTACGTCAGCCAGGCGGCGGCGTACGGCGACAAGAAGAAATACATCACCGCCCTCGTGACGCTGGATCCGGAGACGATCCTGCCGTGGGCCCGGGAGCACGGACTGGGCGACAAGACGTACGAGGAGCTCGCCGGCGAAGCGGCCGTCCACCGCCTCATCGAAACGGAGATCGAGCGGCTGAACGGGCAGTTGGCGCGTTACGAGACGATCAAACGGTTCTGGATCGTGCCCGGAGACTTCAGCGTGGACGGAGGCGAGCTGACCGCGTCGATGAAGCTGAAACGGCGCGTGGTCGTGGCCAGATACCAGGACAAGCTGGACGCGCTGTACTGACCGCGGTCAGTCCTCCGTCTGCTCGGCAAACGCGACCTTGACGTTGCCCAGGACCCCGAGGCGCTCGTTCAGCTCGACGTGATCCGAGAACGCTTCCGGCAGACCCGGCTCGGCGATCTGCTCGGCGCTCTTGCCCGCGGCGATTCCTTTTTCCGTGATCTCCCAGATCCACTCGAGGTAGTCGCGCTGCACCGCAAGGTCCTTGGTGGAGCCGGTGACCCCGAACTCCTCGGCACCGTGCCCGAAGACGAAGATCGTCTCGTCGTCGTGTGCCTGGATCGTGCGGTTCAACGTGTCGACCCAACCGGTGACGGAGGCGCCTCCGTTGCGGTCGATGAAAGGGCACCAGCGGTTGAAGATCAGATCGCCCATGTGGACGATGTTGGCCTTCTCGAAGTGGACCACGCTGTCCCCGCCGGTATGCGCGGGACCGAGGTGCTCGAGCGAGACCGTTTCTCCACCGAGGTCCATCGACCATTCCTTCGCGTACGTCACGTCCGCGTACTCCTGACTTTCGGTGTTGCCGCGTTGCTCCGCCGCCTTGCGCTGCAGCTCGGGAACGTTCTCATGCCCGACGATCCGCCCGACGACCTTACGGAAGACCGCGTTGCCGCCGGTGTGATCCCCGTGATGGTGCGTGTTGATCAGCGCATCGATCTTGTGATCCGTTCGCTCGCCGATGCCGTCGATGCAGGCCTGCGCATAGTCGGGCCCCTTGGAGTCGATCACGACCACGGCCTCCTTGCCGATGTACCAGCCGATCGTGCCCCCGCTCCGTGGCGCATCGAAGATGCCGATGTTGCCGCGTAGCACCGTGAACGTACCCCCGGACCCCTGGGCCCAGGCGGGGAGCCGGGAGAGCAGGCCGGCCGAGGCTCCGGCGGCGGAGACGGAAACGAGAAAACGGCGCCGGGTGACTCGCATCGGGCCTCCTCCTGTTCGCGGGCGGGTGCCCTTCCCATGTTAGCTCGGTTTTTCGGTAGTTCTGCGAGGTTTTCGGCGCTGTCCCCGCGGCCTTGAAAGGCCCCACCGGGGGCCCCATCTTCCACCCCGGAGGAGATTCCCCCGGGGAATCCGTGCGCCGGCGGGTCGGGAGCCGTACGCGAGAGGGACGAGGAGTGAGTCACCGGATCCTGGTCATCGACCATCATCCGCACGGCCTCCAGCGGGTCGTCGATCCGCTACGGAAGGCGGGATACGAAGTTGCCGTCGCCCGGACGGTCGCCGATGGAGCGTCCAAGTTCGGCAGCTTCGAGCCGGCGCTGGTGTTCATCGCAGCGCGGCTGCCGCGTACGCACGGGACCGTCCTGTGTCGCGAGCTGAAGCGCACCGATGCCGGGGCCGACACACCGATCGTCCTCGTCGTCGAAGGGACCGGTGTCCAGATCGATCTTCCGCCGCTGGATCAGTTCGGCGCCGATCGACTGATCCAGAAGCCGGTCGCCGCCGACGAATTGCTGACCCTGTGCCGCGAGCTGCTCGACAGCGAAACGACGGGCGTGACGCATGATCGCGATCCGGCGGCGCAGCCGACGGGCGCAAACGATGACGGCCTGAGTATCGCGCTCGAAGAGCTCGATGCGCTCGATTTCGATCTACCCACGGAGGCTCGTGAGACGCCGACCCCGCCGGCCGTCCAACTGTCCGCCGAGTTCAACGAAGACATCGAGTCCCACATCGAGGGGATCCTCTCCGACGCCAAATCGGCCGCCCCGCAGCCCTCGACCGGCCGGGATCACGATGCGGACGCGGCGGTGATCGAGCAGCTCGATCTCGAAAAGGAACTGAAACTACGGCGGCGGACGGACAGGAAGTCTCTTTCGCAATCACCGGCGAAGCCCGCCCAACCGGTCGAGCCGGCCGCCACCCGGACGCCCGGACCGGCTCCCGTGCCGGCCCCGCCAGCCGCATCCGAGACGACTCCGGGGGAGGCCGAGGAGCCGCCTGCCCCGGTCGCGGCCACAACGACCGCCGAGCTTCCCAGCGAACGGACGGCCGGAAAATTCCAGACCGCGGCGTTCACACGGAGCGAGACCTCCCAGCCGTTCCCGGCGGCCGCCGAGGTGGAGCCCGATGGCGGGTTGGCCCGCTGGTCGTGGCTCGCCATCCCGTTCACCGTGATGATCGTTTTCGGCGCCGTCTTCTTCATGGCACGGCCCAGGCCGGCCCCGCGATCCGCGCCGCCGCTCGCCGGAGCAACGCCGGGTGCCCCCTCCTCGACCACCGTGGACGTTGGGGTTTCCGATCCATCGTCACCACCCGACGAGACGGAGCCCGCCGCCGGGACGACCGACACGTTTGCGGCGCTGACGCTGCCCGTAGCGGACGAGCCGGGGATCCGAGCGGAGCCTCCGGCCGTGGAATCCAGGCCCGCGATCGAGCCTCCTATGGAAAAACCCGAGATCCGAGAATCGAGGGATCCCGCACCACGAGCGGGGGTGCGGGAAACCGTCACGACTCCACCGGTCCAGGAGCCGGTGGTCGAGAGGCCTGTGCCACCCGCGTCCCCACCGGTGGTGGAAGCCGAACCCGAGCCGACGATCGAAGAAGAGCCGGTGATCGAACAACGTGAGCCTCAACCGGCTCCACCGCTGCTCATCGAGGAGGCCGACCCGACACCTCCCGCCGTGCAAGACGAACCCCCACCCGAGGTCGTCGAGCCCCCCGTCGATGAACCCGTCCAGACGATCGCCCGGCCGCAGCCCGTCACACGCGACGCGGTCCTGATCCATCGCGTCGAGCCCAGTTTCACGAAGAAAGATCTCAAGAAGGGCACCGGAACGGTCGTGCTACGCCTGCGGATCAGCGAGGCCGGGAGCGTCACGCGTGTCCTCGTCGAGCAGGGGATCCCGGGCTCACCGGTCGAGGCGGCCGCCGTCGCGACGGTCCTACGCTGGCGCTACGAGCCGGCGCTCGAAAACGACCGTCCGGTCGAGTCCTGGACGACGGCTACGTTCACGTTCGCGGAATGACGTTCCCGCGCCGCGTAGAATGGCGCTTATGCGACAGGAGAGCACCGAGCTCGTGGTAGAGACGCGCGGCCGCCGCCTCTACGAGATCACCGATGAGCTGAACGCCTGGGTCCGCGCCAGCGGCATCGGCCACGGCCTGTTGACGCTCTACGTGCGCCACACATCGGCGTCGCTGACGATCCAGGAGAACGCCGACCCCGAGGTCCAGCGCGACCTGGAACGATTCCTCGACCGGCTCGTCCCGCAGGGGGATCCGATGTTCAAGCACACGATGGAGGGTCCCGACGACATGCCCGCGCACGTGCGCTCGATGTTGACCTCCACGACGCTCGGCGTCCCGGTCGCCTCCGGCCAACCGGTTTTCGGCACCTGGCAGGGCGTCTACCTCTACGAGCACCGGACCGCGCCGCACCGGAGGCGCGTCGTCGCCCACCTCGTCGGCGACTAGCGGATCAGTCCTTCGCCAGGAACGGGTAGCGGAAGTCGTGCGGCGGCACGAAGGTCTCCTTGATCGTGCGCGGCGAGACCCAGCGCAGGAGGTTGAGCAGCGACCCGGCCTTGTCGTTGGTGCCGGAGGCGCGCCCGCCGCCGAACGGCTGCTGGCCCACGACCGCGCCCGTCGGCTTGTCGTTGATGTAGAAGTTGCCCGCCGCGTGCGTGAGACGCTCGGTCATGTAGGCGATGGCCTCGCGATCCTGCGCGAAGATCGCCCCGGTCAACGCGTAGGGGGAGCCCGTATCGCACTGCGCCAGCGCCTTGTCGAGCGAGGCCTCGTTGTAGACGTAGATCGTGAGCACCGGGCCGAAGATCTCCTCGCACATCAGCTTGAAATCGGGTTTCCTCGCCAGCACCACCGTCGGCTCGATGAAGTAGCCCTTGCGCGCGCTGTACCCGCCACCGCAGAGGATCTTGGCGTCCTGCGAGCGCTTCGCGTGGGCGATGTACTTGGTGATGCTGTCGTAGGCGTGGCGGTCGATCACCGCGCCCATGAAGTTGGTGAAGTCGGCGGGGTCGCCCATCGTCAGCTTGCCGACTTCCGCGACGAGCTTTTTCTGCACCCGCGGCCACAGCGAGCGCGGGATGTAAGCCCGTGACGCCGCCGAGCACTTCTGCCCCTGGAACTCGAACGAGCCGCGGACGAGCGCGGTGACCAGCCCCTGGACGTCGGCGCTCCTGTGCGCGAACACGAAATCCTTGCCACCGGTCTCGCCGACGATGCGCGGGTAGTACTTGTAGCGGTCGATGTTGTTGCCGACGGTCTTCCACATGCCCTTGAACACCGCGGTGGATCCCGTGAAGTGGATCCCGGCGAGATCGGGGCTGGCCAGGACCGGGTCGCCGATCGCGCTACCCGAGCCCGGGACCATGTTGATCACCCCGGCCGGAAGACCCGCGTCCTCGAGCAGCTCCATGATGTAGTGCGCGGACAGCAACGACGACGAGGCGGGCTTCCACAAACAGACGTTGCCCATCAGGGCCGGCGCCGTCGGCAGGTTGCCGGCGATGCTGGTGAAGTTGAACGGCGTCACCGCGAACACGAAGCCCTCCAGTGGGCGATGCTCGAGGTAGTTCCAGCAGCCGTCCGCCGAGCCCGGTTGCTCCGCGTAGACCTGCTGCATGTAGTGGGCGTTGAACCTGAAGAAGTCGATCATTTCGCAGGCGGCGTCGATCTCCGCCTGGTGCGCGGTCTTGGACTGTCCGAGCATCGTCGCCGCGTTCATCACGTGGCGGTAGGGCCCGGCGAGCAGATCCGCCGCCTTGAGGAAGATCGCGGCGCGGTGCTGCCAGGGCATGCGTGACCAGGTCTCGTGCGCTTCCAGCGCCGCGCGGATGGCGCGGTCGACCTCTTTCTTCCCGCACTTGTGCCAGCGCCCGAGGACGTGCGCGTGATCGTGAGGCTTGACCGTGTCGGCGAGCTTGCCGGTGCGCACCTTGCGACCGCCGATGCGCGCGGGGATGTCGATCGTCTTGGCCGACTGGCGCCTCAGCTCGGCTTGCAGCGCGGCGCGTTCCGGACTCCCGGGGGCGTAATCCAGGACGGGCTCGTTGACGGGATAGGGAACCTCGAAAATGCCGTTCGACATCGCTTGCGTCTCCTCGGATGGGGGTCACGACCGGCGACCGGAGGCGCATTCTAGCAGTCGTTGTCGAAGGGAGGCAGGCGGGGATTACTCGACTTTCTCGAGCGTCTCCTGCACCTGCTCGGCATGCTGGCCGGTGGCCCGACGCATCTGATTGAGATCCGGCAACCCGCCGCGTTGCAAGGCCTCGCCGGCCTCGTCCTCGCCGTGGGTCTCGGGGACGACCATCGGGGTGCCGCTGTCGTCGAGCTGCATCGCCGTCGGCGCGACCGACTTCCACTGCTTGGCGACCAGCAACAGCACGATCGCCATCACGACGACCAGCACCACCATCCCGAATCCGCCGCCTTTTTTCATCCGGTACTCCGACGCCGTTAGATCGGCTCGACCGACTCGACGTTCCTGCGGGCCATCTCGAAGGTGACCGATCCGCCGGTGACCCGCTTCTCGATGACCAGCGACCTGGCGGTCACCTCCATCAGGTAGCCCTGCGTTTCCTTGCCGTCTCGATCGGTGACGCGGACCTTGTTGCCGATGAAGTCCTGGATCGTGCCGGTGAGCGGTCGCGTCGTCGTGATCGTGCGTTGCTGGGGTCCGGTCTGCGTGATCGGCGCCGGGCCGGACTGCGGCGTCGAGAAGCTCGGCGTCGAGCTCGAGAACAGGCCGCCGTCCGACGAGTTGGCCCGCGACATCATCGCGCCCATCGCCATGCCCATCAGGCCGCCGATCGCGTTGTTAAACTCCTGCTCGTTCTTGGTCGCCAGCAGCTGATCCAGCGCGCCCTCGACCATCGTCAGCTGCATCATCGTGGCCGCCTTGTTCTTGGCCATCTCCTCGCCGGACAGCTTGGCCAGCTCGAGACGTGCCTCGGCCATGGTGTCGTCCCACTCGGCCGCCATCTCGGCCGGGATCCACTTGCCCTCGACGCGGGTGAAGTCCATCTCCTCGGTCGGTTGACCGGGGATCTCGACACGAACACGCGCGCTGTCGCCGTCGGACGACAGCAACGTCGCCTCGGCATCGGCCAGGTTCAGTCCCGGCATCGAGCCGGTCGGTGAGATCGCCGCGAGCGCTTCGAACCCGTCGAACAGATCGCCGCCCGTCTTGGACAGGAACCGCTCGACATCGAGCTTCTTCATCCGATCGAGATCCGACAGGTCGCTTTCGACCACGATCTCGAGGATGTCGACCACCGCGTCCCAGGCCTCCTCGGCCTCGTCCCGGTCGTCCATCTGGGAGGCGAGCATCGGATGATCGAGGATGAAGTCACGCTTCTCGTCCAGCACCTGGGTCGCCTTCTCGACCACCTCGAAGGTGCGGTTCCAGAGCTCGGCGTCCATCTTGCCGGCGAAGCCGTGGACCAGCTCGGTGATGTCGCCCTGGTAGCTCGCCGGGAGGGCGTGCCACACGACCTCGGGCCGGCCGTCGGCCAACCCGTCGGTGACCAGCCGGACCGCCTCGTCCGCCGAGCCGGCGACCGGGGCCGGCTCGTCCTTGGAGCAGCCCGTAAAAAAGGCCCCCAAAACAAGTAATCCGAGACCAAAAACCGCAACATGTCGTTTCATCGTTCCACTCCCCGATGGACCATCCAAAGCTCTGCTCGAGGCCGAACTTAGGTCCCGGGAGACGGGGAGGCCAGCGGGGTGGATCCGGGGCCAGCGGGCCGGACGAGCAGGATGTCCTGGTAGCTGAGGTACTCCTCGCGGCCGCACCAGGAGCCGTAGCGGATCGGCCTGTCGATGCTCAGGCCGCGGTCCTCCAGGACCTCGGTCATGGCCAGCTCGTCGAAGGCGACGGCGGCCTCGGGGACGCTGGTGCGGTGGACCGCCGTGTGCTCGACGACGTAGTCGAACGTCAGCGTGCTCTTGTCGTCCCTGATCAGCGCCCTCGACTCGTCGTTGAGCAGGAAGCAGGTGATCAGGCAGCGTCCCGTGGGCCGCATCACGCGGACGATCTCGTCCGTGTAGTGCTCCATGTCGGCGCGCAGCATGTGGGTGAAGACGGACGTCAGGAAGATGAAGTCGAACGAATCGTCGTCATAGGGGAAACGATACTCCCCGGGTCGGTACCGCCCCTTCGGGTTGTACTTCTTGTTGTAGACGTCGGCGACCTGGAACCGGAAGTTGGGGTAACGCGGCGTCACGTTCTTTCGACACCAGGCGATCCCCGGGGGTTGGATGTCGAATCCGTCGTACGACCCCGATCCATTCAGGTGGCGTGTCAGCGGGACGGCCATCCGACCGCATCCGCACCCGATGTCGAGCACGCTCTCGTGCGGCTGCAGCCGGGCCAGGTCCGTGAAGTAGGGGAAGAACTCCTCGCCGATCGCGGCGTAGTCCCCGCCACCGACGGCGCGCACGAGCTTGCGCGGCGGTAGCGGGACGTCGGTGTTGGGTGATCGTTTGCGGAACAGACGCGAAAGCATGAGGCCCCTCTGGCACGGGAAGTTTGAGACAGATCGCCGAAGCGAGTCAAGCCGCCGGGCCGGACGCCGCGGGCGACGTTAGAATTGAGCGGATGAGAGTTGCCCCGGCCGCGCTTGCGTGTCTGCTCCTGTCGCCCGCGACCGATGCGGCGGACTGGATCGATCGGGTCGTCGATCACGTAGCGAACGGTCGCGAACGGGCGGGCGCGGGCGCGCTCGAACGCCGCGCGGAGCTCGACGCGGTGGCGTCGGTCTACGCCCGCGAGGTCGCCGCGCGCCCGCATGCCAAGCGGCTCGTCCAGGAGCGCTCGATCAGCCGCTACCTCGAGGACGCCGACATCGGCCCCTACCGCCTGGCCAAGATGCACCTCGACATGGGACGCGGTTATCGGGACTACGGCGAGAAGTTCGTCCGCTCGTGGAAACAGTACCGGCAAGCCTGGGAGAGCGCGATGGATCCCCGGTTCGACGCGGCGGGGTTTGCCAGCGCCCGCGGCTCCGACGACTGGGTCGTGTTCGTCGCGGTGCTGGTCGAGGACATCGTCATCCCGACCGACCTTCGCGCCCTGGAGCGTCGTGCACTGGAGGGAGTCAACGAGGTTCGGATCGAGCACGGACTCGAGCCGCTCGAGTACCACGAGAAGCTGACCGTCGCCGCGCGCGACTACAGTCAGAAGATGGCGAGGTACGACTTCTTCTCCCACACCGGAGCCGACGGGTCGCGCCTCGAGGACCGCGCGGAGGTCTTCGGTCTGGGCTACCGGTCGATTGCCGAGAACCTGCACTCCAGCCGCGGCCACGACGACCCGGTGCCGGTCGCGATCGACGGGTGGATGAAGAGCCGTGGTCATCGCAAGAACATCCTCAACGACGAGTTCACCCACACGGGGACCGGGGTCGCGATGACCGAGGACGGGCAGGTGTACTTCACGCAACTGTTCATGTTGCCGAAGCCCGGACGTTGAGCCCCGCGCGGGTACGCGGGCGCTATGCGCCGAGCCCGACCGGCGAGCTGCACCTCGGGAACGGTTCGACTGCGCTGCTGGCCTGGCTCTCGATTCGCGCGCGCGACGGCGTCTTCGTCATGCGCATCGAGGACCTCGACCGCAACCGCTCGCGTGACGAGCTCGCCGATCAGTGTCTTAGCGATCTCGACTGGCTCGGGCTCGACTGGGACGAGGGACCGGACCGCGGCGGCCCGTACGGCCCCTACACGCAGTGGGAGCGTCGCCGGGACTACGACCGTGCTTTCGAGCGGCTGAAACGCGACGGCCGTCTGTACCCTTGCTTCTGTTCCCGCCGCGACATCGCCGGCGCCGCGAGCGCGCCCCAGGAGCCCGCGGAGATGCGACGCTACCCGGGCACCTGCCGCTCGATCCCGTTCGACGAGGCGGCGGCCCGTGTCGAGCGCAACGCCCGCCACGCCTGGCGGTTCCGCGTCCCGGAGGGCCCGGCCCCGGTCTTCGAGGACCTCGTGCGTCACCGTTGGGGCGAGGACCACGCGACGCCGGGCGACTTCGTCGTCTACCGGGCCGACGGTGTCCCGGCCTATCAGCTGGCGGTCGTGGTCGACGACGCCGCGATGGCCATCGACGAGGTCGTGCGCGGCGACGATCTGCTGCCGTCGACACCGGCACAGCTCCTGCTGTACGACGCCCTGGGTCTCGACGTCCCGTGCTTCGGCCATGTCCCGCTGCTGCTGGGGACCGACGGGGCGCGGTTGTCCAAGAGACACCGGGGGATCACGCTCCGTGAGCTGCGCGAGGCGGGCCACGACCCGGCGGCCCTCGTCGGCCGGCTCGCGAGGCTGCTCGGTTTGCGACCGGACGCGACCCCGGTCGCGCCGCGAGATCTCGTTTCCGGTTTCGATCTCTCGTCCGTTGCACCGGTGGAACGGGGTTACGTCGTCGACCCGGCGGCCTGGTAGCATGGTTGACTGAACGGTCCGAATCCGTCCAAGGAGATTCTCATGTCGAAAGCGGCGCGCGCCGGGTTTGTCCTCCTGTTGATGTTCAGCCTCGCGATGCCTCTCGGCGCACAGGAAAACGCTGGCGACTGGTTGAAGAAGATGGCCGAGCGATCGGCCGAGGGTCACTACAAGTTCCGCTTCAACGCGGATGTCAGCATGGTCCAGGAGGGAATGCAGGCCGGCGTCAAGATCAACGGTTCGATGAACTACGCCACGGCCAAACGGTTCAACGCCGCGTTCGACGTCAACATGGACATGGGCGGCATGGCGATGGCGATGGCGATGAAGACGATCGCCGATGGGGCGACTTTCTGGATCGAGATCGATTCACCGATGCTCGGCGGCAAACAGGTCATGAGTGGGACGACCGAACAGTTCGAGAAGCTCGCCGAGATGGGCGGTGGCAATCTCGGCATGGGCGGGGTGGGGCAGGACCCGATCGAGCAGATCACCGGTCTCGTCGAGGCGTTCGATCTGACCGTTCAGGGCATCGAGTCCGGACGGGTCACCTTGCATGCCTCGATCTCGCCCGAACAGCTCGCGGGTTCCGCCGAGCTGGCGGCGCTGGGGGGCGCCATCGATTCACTGACGCTGATCCTCGACGAGAAGGAAGGGCTGCCGATCCAGCTGAAGGTGGCGGGCGAGCAGCCGATCATGACCATCGATTTCGTCGACTACCAATTCTTCGCCGCCGATGAGATCCGCGCCGCGGACTACGAGTACACGCCGCCCGAGGGGGTGACCGTCACCGACATCGGGGCGTTGCTCGGAAGCTAGAGCCGTGATCGTCCGCCCGTTCCGGGGTTTGCGTCCACGCAGCGACCTGGCCGAGTCCATTGCCAGCCCGCCCTACGACGTGCTCAGCTCGGACGAGGCTCGACAGCTCGCACGAGGCAACCCCAACAGCTTCCTCCGCGTCATCAAGCCCGAGATCGATCTCGATCCCGCGATCGACCCTTACGACGAGCGCGTCTACGCGACCGGGGCGGCCAACCTGCGCGCGATGATCGAGGACGGCCGGATGGTGCGCGACCAAGCGCCGGCGTTCTACATCTACCGGCTCGTCATGGATGGCCGCACCCAGACGGGGATC
>JBFFZZ010000081.1:0-11381 GCA_041568335.1 Candidatus Polarisedimenticolaceae bacterium
ACACTCGACGGCCACCGTACCCGCTGGGTTCCCCTGGGCGTCGGTACAGTCGACGTCCGTTACGATCGTGCAGCTACGTGGGATAAAACCCTGCTCGCGCTCACGCAGCGCTCGCAGCGCTCGATCACGACGAGTCGGACCGTCGTCCCGCCTGCCGCTGGCGATCTGTGTCACCCCGAGAAACGTCTCGCCATTACGCGTGTCGGTGAACCTGGCTACGACGTCGTATCGCTGTCCTGGGTTGAATTCGACACGAACCGTCGAGCCCTCTTCGTACGGGAGCATCTTTCGCCAGTTCCTGGCCAGACTGGAATCCTCGACGAGAAGAAAATCAGGCCACCGAACCGTTAGCTCTCCCTCCAAGTAGGTGAGCTGAGCGGCGTCGACGTGCCGGAATTGACATTCCTTGGGTCCATCTGGCAGCACATCGTCGGAACAGTCATTCATCTCCGTAGCAATACCGAGAGAGACGGAACTTACAACCAGCGCGGCCGCGAACAGCAGTTTCCTCATGGTGCCTCCTGTCGTGGGACCGACTGGAGTCAATCGTAGGGTCGGAACCACGACTTGAGTCCCACTCAACAACCAGAACGGGTTGCTATTCGGTAACGTGCTCTATCGCGCCATCCGTTCGATTCGTTGCCGCGCATAGAAGTCGCGATCCTCGATATCGGTGTAAGGCTCGATCTGCGTCGGCCCCCAACCGGTCACGTTGTGCCAGGTGGACCAGGCCATGTCATTGGCTCCGTCGATCCAGTCGATCCACAGAGTCAAGCCCCCGGCCGTGTGCAGCTTGGGCCGGTTGGGATCGCTGCCATGGGTTGTTTCGAGCGTTTCGTGGCTGAAACCACCGCCGATCTCCGTCGCGATCGTGATCTGGCGCGGTGTCGTACCGATGCCCATGGCGTGGTACTCGTACGCCACGACAAGGTTGCCCTGATGGATCACCGCAGAAGGCCGCAGAACGGCGGCTCCGATCTCCGACACGAGAACAGGTGGCGTCCAGCCAGATAGGTCCGAGGGGGCCTCCACGTGCATCACCTGCGGGGCGGAATCGTTCGTGACGTAGACGATGTGCAACGCTCCGGTTTGCAAGTCGAGCGCGAGCGAAGGCTCCGGGTCCAACGAGGTGGTCACATCGGGGACGATGATCGAAGGCGTTGTCCAGGTACCGTTCTCGAAGTGGCTTTCGACGATGTCATACCCGGAACCGTTGGACTTACCCCACGTCACGACGGCGAGACGCGAGAACGGGTTGAAGATCACAGACGGTCGTCCGTCGCCGTTGACGGCGCCATTCTCGTTGAGCACTACCCGCGAGCTCGACCAGGAAAGACGCGCCCACGCGCCTTCGATCGGATTGCCGTCCTCAATAATAGTAAGCAGATACGGCCCCTCGAAACGTGGAGGATTCTCCGAGACATAAACGAGTCCCACTTCCGCCTCCGCAACGTGCAACATCGCGAGAGCTAGAGAAAGAATCAGAATTCCTCTTGCGAGTCGTCGAGTCATCGGACGCCTCCCTCCCGGAGTCGGCGGTACTCTGCGAGTTCGAGTAGGCCGTCGGCTAACCTATTCTCGAGCAGGTTGAGTGTCTTTTGGTAGGAGGCAGCGGCAGTTGCATCGCTTTTTAGTGTCGCGCACCTCCAAAGGTAGAAGGAGTTTCTGAAAACAACCGAGTTGTATTCCTGCCTTCTGGCGATAACGTTCGAGCGAATCGCAACCCCTTCCGCCATTTCATAATTCTCTTTGCGGAAGTGAACGACGACCAGGTGACTCAAGGCAAGCGCGTTCAATCTGTCATAACCTCTGTCCGCAGCAACTTTGACGGCCGTAAGCAAGTGCCGCAAAGCCGCGCCGAGTTTGTCGATGCGGATGAGCGTCGCTCCGAGATTGACCCGGGCAAGACAGACCCCGAATTCGTCGTTGACTCCATCGAAGATCTTCATTGCGCGTTCGAAACTCTCTCGCGCCCTATCGTAATGTCCCAGGGCAACGAATGCCGGACCGCGAACGGTTTCTACGATGCCGAGAGTTTGGGGTGACCAGTCGCCTGACTCCAGAATCGAATCGACACGGTCCAAACCCATCAGAGCAACTGTGTGGCGCCCGAGTCGGTAGCTACAGGTTATGAATGAGAGCAAGATATAGAGTTGCTCTATCGAGTTGCTCGGGAGGAGGCTCAAGAGATCCTCACACTGGATCTTGGCAGTCTCGAAGCGACCCAGATGGACCAAGCTGTCGATGTGCCGTTGCGCGATTTTCCGGTTGAACTTAAGCTCGAAGGCAGGATCCCGTTCGCGAATCGACTCCATCATTACTGTCGTGATGTCGAGGATAGAGTCGTACCTACCGCAGTTCTTGAGCTCGGTGAGACGCTCAAAGATCTCGTCGTCATTCAGATCGTCGATCTTTACGGAAGCCGCACGCCGTAAATCACTCTCGAACCTCTCCGCCATCGACGAGATCGGTACGCCGTAAACCTGACAAAGCGCAAACATGCGCGGAAAGGTCGGCACCGCACGACCGTTCTCGATGCGCGAGAGGTGCGACTTGGTGACCGGTTCGGGATAGCCCGTCGTCATCTCCTCGACGGCGTCGAGCGAGAGCTTGCGGTCTTCGCGGATGCGGCGGAGGTAGCGGCCGAAATGGCGGTTCTCCCTGACGATCTTGTGTTCGCCCATGCCCCCCTCGCGCCCAGCGAACGATCCCGGCACAGGGCCGGCACCACGCTGTCCCGGATGTCGCAACGCCGATCGACGGCGAGCGAGAAACAGATACGGGGTGTCAGCGCATCAATGAATAAACTGTGAAAAGGATGTGGCGTGCGACAAAGGACTCAAATTGAGTTGCGACACGGAAACGCCGCAATCCGTTTCGCCGAATTCCTTCAACAGTCCAACCCTTTGGACGGCAAAACCCGGACGGACAGGATTCGGTCAACATCAACCGTCCCCCACATCGTGGAACGGTGATCGAGGTCTACGGACAGGTACCCAGCACGCGCGGCAGGCAGGAGTGCAGCCCGTCGCGCTCGAGCGTGTCGCTGCCGCGGCCCTGGGAGCCTTCGGACTCCGACGTGCGCGGCGCGATCAGGAAGTAGACGTCGCCCTGCTTGGGCTGGAACGTGGAGGTCGTCAGGCCGCCGGTGCTGCAGTAGCTCGGCAGGTGGCTCGGGTAGGTCGCCAGCGTGCCTTCGTAGATGACGAAGTCGGTATCGGAGCCGGAGCAGGAGGCGGACCAGGACAGCGTGACGTCGTCACCGGTCGCCTTGTCCACGGTGAGCGGCGTCCCCGGGACACCACCCCCGTCGCCGACGCCGCCGGACTCCGTCAGACAGCTCGGCACGCCCTCGTCGACGAAGCCGTCGCAGTTGTTGTCGATCCCGTCACAGAGCTCGGTCTCCGCAGGGCTGATCGAGGCATCGCCGTCGTTGCAATCGGGGTCGAGACAGAAGCTGTCGCCGTCCCCGTCGACACAGTCCGCTTCCATCGCGACGAGGGTCGTGCTGCGCGCCACGTCGCTGAATCCCTGAGTCCTACCGCTGGGCCAGCGGATTCGAACCGTGGCGACAGGCCCGGCGCCCGGGCCGGGGCCGAGCCCGAAGTGCGCGACCCGTTCGCTCTGGCCGAGGAAGTGCGTCGAGGTCCCCATCTCACGGACCTGCACCGGCGCACCCGGAAACGGCTGCACCGAGATCTTCGCGCCCAGCCCCTCACGGTTCGACGCCGCGCCGATCGTGCGAACACGAAGCCAGTCGTTCAGGTTGCCCCCGTCGTTGCGGTACAGCGTGGGCGACGCGGCATTGTTGACGACGAAGATATCGAGATCTCCGTCGTCGTCGTAGTCGAAGACCAGCAGGCCTTTTCCGGAGCCTGTGTCGGTGATGCCCTCGCTCGCCGACACTTCCGTCATCGAGCCCGTGCCGTCGTTGTTCCATAACCGCATCGGGTCGGCGTTGAACGCATCCTCCGCGGAACCATCGGGAAAATCCACCCCGTTGGTCATGACCAGGTCGAGGTCGCCGTCGTTGTCGTAATCGAAGAACGCCGTGCCCCAGCCCCAGTGCCCGTTGCGCACCCCGGCGGCGTCCGTCGCGTCGCTGAAGACACGCCCGCCTTCGTAGCGGTACAAACGGTTGCCCGTGTAACCCCAGTTGCAGGCCACCGTTTCGCAGGTCTCGTCGGGGTCGTAGATCGACGTGACGAACCAGTCGAGATCGCCATCGAGGTCGTAGTCGCCGAGCGTGGAGCCCATCCCGTTCTCGTCGCTGCCGACGTTGGCCACCGCCGTGCCGTTGGTGAACGTGCCGTCGCCGTCGTTCCAGAGCAGCTGGCTGCTGCCGAAGTCGGCGGCCACGAAGAGATCGGGCCACCCGTCGTCGTCGACGTCGGTGAACGAGGAGGCGAACGCATCGACGTTCTCGAGCACGGCGCCGGCCGCAACCGTGTCGTCTTCGAAGTCGACGGTCAGCACGCCCTCGGTCATGGGTGAGGAGAGCCCCAGGTTCTTGAGCAGACGCGTGTTGGACGGCCCGTCGGGAAACCATTCGGTCACGTGGACATCGGTCCACCCGTCCAGGTTGTAGTCGCCGAAGTTGACACTGTAGCTCCGTCGAAGATCGATGGGGTTGTACATCGCCGCGCCGCGCGCAAGCGCGTCCTCGGTAAAGACCCCGTTGCCGTCGTTGAAATAAAGGTAGTTGCGATCGTTGCCCGTGTCGCCGTTGTCCCCGAGCACCGTCACGAACAGGTCGAGGTCGCCGTCGTTCTCGGCGTCGAAAAAACCCGCTCCGTTGGCCTGCACGTTGTAAACATCGAGCCCGGCGGCCGCGGTGCCGTCGGTAAACGTGCCCAATCCGGTATTGAGGAACAGGATCCCCGGCGCGTCGATGCGGGTGACGTAGAGGTCGACGTGACCGTCGTTGTCGACGTCGCCGACGGCTGCGGCTCCCGCCATCCGTTCCGGCTCGCAAAAGGCGCCGGGGTTGAACTGGCCGATGTCGAAAATGCAGTTCGGGGCGGACTGTCCCTGGTGGTGGAGGTAGTCGACGCCCGCGGTCGTCGTGACGTCGGTGAAGCCGGCCTGGAGCTTCGCGGGCAAGACGCAGCCCGCCATCGCGACACAGGAAACCCACACGTGCCGCCAGGTCTTCCGATGGCGGGCGTTTCGCAAGCTGCCCCTCTTGCGGTTCCATCCGGAGATTTACTACGAACTCGCGGAAACGGCCACCCCGGGATGGCTTAGACTCCTTCCGGTGTGTTTTTCCACAAGTGACGATCTCAATGAACATCAAAGCGACACTGTCTGTCACCGCTCTTTCGACGCTCCTGTCGATCTCTTGTGCTACCTCCGCCGCCAGGGGCCGGCCGGTGGACCTGTCGGAATTCTTCGCGGTCGAAAGGGTGTCCGGGGGAGTCGGTCTCTACAAATGGGTCAGCAACGATATCTACGAGCATCGACCCGATGGTGAGTTGCGTTACGTCGGCACCAGCACGGGCGGCGCGCCAGGCGGGGTCGGATTCCTCGGCGATGAAATCCAAGACTTGCACGCCATCACGCTGGCGATATCCGAAGACGGGCGGTCCGTAGTTTTCAGATATCAGGCTTCTCGCGATCCGAGAAGACCAAAACTCGAATTCGGCATCCATCAGTACACGCACGGCAAGGAAGTCAGGCTGTTGTACCGGCAAGATGAGCTGTCGGGGTTGTCGTGGAGTCGGCGGGACACGACCTTTCCGACGGACATCCTGCCGTTCAAATTCAAGACGACCTACACCCCGGAGGACATGACATGGGCCGTGACCGCTACCGGCGAGGTGTTTCCCCTGGCGTTGCTGGGAGCGAGCCCGCTGCACTGGGCCGCATTCGAAGGGCGCACGATCGACTGCGTAGGACTGGTCGAGGATGGCGCCGACATCGACGCACGGACGTTCTTTGGTTTCACGTCTCTGGATCTTGCCATCATCAGAGACCGGCAAGACACGGCCAACAAACTCGTGAGTCTGGGGGCGGACCCCGATCTGGGAATCTATCCCTCCTTCCATCGCGCCGTGCAGCTCGGCCGGATGAGCGTGGTGCAAGCGATGCTCGAGCGCGGTGCGGATCCGAATGCCGCGGACGAACAGGGCAATACGCCGCTTCACCTGGCGATCTATGCGGGGAGTCGTCAAGTCGGTGGTCTGTCCCGGTTCTTCGACAACGCCGAAACACCACGCTCGATCATGGACAAGCACATCACGACACCGTTGATCCGACTGTTGCTGGAACACGGCGCGGATCCCACCCTCCGGAACAAAGCGAACAGATCGCCGCTCGATGAGGTGAATCCGGCCCTGAAAGAAGAAGTGGAACGAGCGATGAATCCGAGAGACTGACTGGCGAGCACGGACCCCCCGCCTTACCCTGAAATCGATGCGTCTCCCTCGGCTATCGACCTGCGTGCTCTTCCTGTGCTTGATGCCCGCCGCGACCCTTGCCTCCGACCTGGGCGACGACCTCGGGCGGAGCGAGTCGCGGATCCGTTCCGCAACGATCCCGATCGCCGAGGGCATGCGAGTCGACGACATGGCGCTGGCCGAGCGGCTCGAGTCGCGCGACTACCGCCGTGTGCGGGAGAAGCCAACGAAACCGGGCACCTATTTCTGGGGGCACGAGCGTTTCTGGTTCTACCGTCGCGCGCATCGCTTCGCCGGCAAGCGGCACGATACGGCTTTGATCGGACTGGCCCTGGATCGTTCGTCCGGACGCATCGTGGGACGGATCGGCGACACGGGTGTCGAGTCGTTCCGCGAGGGTGAAGTCTGGATCGAGCCGATTCCCATGTCCGAGTCGCTCGGCGCCGATCGCGCGGTGCGTGTCAAGGTCCGGCTGGACGAGTTACCCGAGAAGGTCTGGCGGCCGGTTCTTGCCGCGGAGGACGCGCGCTTTTTCGAGCATGCGGGTGTCAGCGGCCGATCCATCGCCCGTGCCGCCGCCGTCAACACGAAGGAGGGCCGGGCGGCGCAGGGCGGCAGCACGATCACCCAACAGCTCGTCAAGAACCGTGAGCTGACGCCGAAGAAATCGGTCGGGCGCAAAGTGTCCGAGGCGGCGCGTGCGCTTGCGATCGAGGATTCCTTCACCAAGGAAGAAATCCTCGAGGCGTACCTCAACATCATCTACTTCGGGCACATCGACGGCCTCGCGGTCCACGGCTTCGGCACCGCGGCGCAGGCGTACTTTTCAAAACCGGCGGAGCGGTTGTCGCTCGGCGAGGCGGCATTGCTCGCCGCGATGATCCAGGGCCCCAACGCGTTGGCGCCGGATCGTCATCGCGAACGCGCGACGGAGCGGCGCAACTGGGTGCTGCACCGGATGGCCGAGTTAGGCTGGGCGCCGGTGCGCGAGGTCGCCGAGGCCAAGGCGCAGCCGATTCGACTTCGCAGGAGCGCGCCGCGCGGCCCGCAGGCGCGCGGTTTCCTGGATTGGGTCGCGACGCAAACGGAGCAGGCGACCCCCAAACGCACGAAAAGACAACGTGGCGTCGTCGTCGAGACGACGCTCGACCCGTGGCTCCAACGGGCGGCGGAACGCGCGGTCGAGGATCACCTCGACCGGCTACGACGAACGCATCGCAAGCTGCGCGACGCGGACCTCTCGGCGGCGCTGGTCGCGCTGGACACGCGGACGGGCGAGGTCCTCGCCTGGGTCGGCGGGGATCCCGCCGATCCGGACGACCGCTTCGATCGCGTTCGCCAGGCCCGGCGCCAGCCCGGCTCGGCGATCAAACCGTTCGTCCTGCTGGAGGCGATCGATCGCTGCGGCTCGCGCCCGACGGTCAACCCGGCGACACGCGTCGCCGACGAACCCCTGCGGATCGACCTGCCGTCCGGCGCATGGACGCCCGAGAACTTCGACCGTCGCTTCCACGGCGCCGTCGACCTGCGCCAAGCCACGCGCCACTCCTACAACATCCCGTTCGTTCGGCTCGCCCGCTGGTGCGGGTATGACGCGGTCGCGTCGCGCATGCGCCGCGCGGGGCTCGAACTGCCCGACGACCTTCCACCGTCGTTCACCCTCGGGGCGCTCGAGGCAACGCCGCTGCAGATGGCCGGCGCCTACAGCGTGTTCTTCAACGACGGCCGCGCGGTCGTTCCGACCGGGCTACGGCGCATCGAGCGGCCGGCCGGCCGGGGGCTCGAGAAACGCGGCATCGAGGATCGGCGGGTCGGCAGCGATGAGGCGAGCTTCATCGTGCTCGACCTGATGCGTGACGCCGTCGAGAACGGCACAGGTAAGAGCGCCGCCGTTCCCGGACTGCGCGTCGCGGGGAAAACGGGGACGTCGTCGTCGCTTCGCGATGCCTGGTTCGTCGGCGGTGCGGGCAGCGTCGTGGCCGCCGTCTGGGTCGGCCGTGACGGCGGGGAGCCGCTCGGTCTGACCGGTAGCGTCGCGGCGGCGCCGATGTGGCGGGCGTTCATGCAACGTGCCGTCGGCGCCCGTCCGGACCACCGGGTCGAGCGGCCTCGCGGCGTCGTGGTGCGGCGTGTCAGCCCGCGCTCGGGGCTGCTCTACGGACGCGGCTCAAACCGCGGCCGCGAAGAGCTGTTCTTGAGAGACGCGCTACCGCGGCGCAACCGTTTCTGGCGGCGTGATCGCGCGATCCCCGTGATCCGCTAGTCCTTCTTTTTCCCGTCGAGCAGCCCGCGCAGCAACCCCTTGACTTCGTCTTTCTTGACCTCGTCGCCCAACAGGTTGCCCTTGAGCGCGTCGTCGATGTCGACCTTGATCGACGGCGCCATCATCGAGCCGCGCACGGTCACCGGGAGCGTGAGCCGCCCGGAGCGGTCGCGCAGGACTTTCAACAGCTCGTAGCGCGCCGTCAGCTCGGCGGACTCCTCGGCGCTGAGCTGTGACGTCAGCGTGAACGCGACGGTTCCCTGCTCGGGGTCGAAGGTCCCGCTACCCGTCGACGCCACGTCGCCGACACCGAGCCGGATGTCCTCGAGGCCCCAGGGCCAGCGGTCGAAGTTGATCGTGCCCTCGAGGCTGTCGATCAGCTGCTGCACCTGGTCGACGACCTGTTCGGCGGACGCCTCGTTCTTGGCGGCGTCCTTGCCGAGCAAGCCGCTCACCAGACCCGCGCCGCCGGACTTGCCGCTCTTGACGAGCTTTGCGCGCACCGCGCTATCGAGATCCCAACCGGGCATCGCCAGCGAGCGTGCGTTGAAGTCGAGCTTCCCCGAGAGCGCACGAGCGTCGAGCGTCCCGCGTGCGAGGTCGACGCCCAGCGATGCCTCGAAGCCGGTCGGTCCGGTCACCGGTTTCGCCTCGGCGACCAGGCCGCCCATGAGCTGGCCGAACACGGCGTCCTGGAGCCCGCCCGAGAAACGCAGCTTACCCGGCGGGTAAACCTGTTCGATCACGGCGCGTCCGCGTGCGGGCCCCCCGGCGATCGTGCTCTTGGTCACGTCGAGCTGCAGCCGCCCGGCTCGATCCAGCGCGAACGTCGCCTGCACATCCTTGGCCGCCGGCAGCAGCGCCCCCGGCCGAACCTCGGCCGCCGAAAAGTGGCCGGATGCCTCGTAAGTCAGCTCGCCACCGTCGGGCTGATCGACACGGATCGTCGCGTTGAGATTCCCGGGTGCGACGACCTCGACGGGCAACGGCAGCACCGACTCGGAAGCGCGCAGCGCGGTCTCGAGTGGTGTGTCGGGCAGCTCGAGCCGCAAGGCGATCGCCGGAGCGAGCGATCCGCCACCGAAAACCCGCGCGCCATCGCCGTCGAACTCGAGCTTCTCGAGCTGCCACCCGAGCCCGTCGGGCGCGATCACCAGTTCGAGCCCGGCGCGGTCGAACGGGCGTTCACCGGAGACGAGCGTCAGCCCTTTACCGACCAGGTTTCCCTCGATCCGCAGCGGGAAGCCGAGCGTGATCTCGCCCGAGAAAGAGCCCCCGCCGTGAATCAGGTCGGGTCCGAGGAAGGCCTGCAGCACTTCGGTCTTCAATCCTTCGAGCGTGATCTCGATCGTGCGTCCGACCTGCCCGCGCCAGCTCGCCCGCCCGTCGTCCTCGCCCAGGGTGAGCCTGCCGGTGAGGCCGCTGTCGGCGGGAAAGAACGACGACGTGACATCGGTCATGTCGAACCGGATCGCGGGTGTGACGGCACGGTCCTCGATCATCAACGACCCGTCACGGACACCGATCTCCTCGACCACGACCGCGAAGCGGCGGGCTTTTCCGCCGGCTTCCCCCGAAGCCGCCGTCGCACGGTCCGTGTCCTCCTTACGCGGGTCGGTCGGTTTCTTCCCCGCGGGGCGATCCCGGGCGCCGGCCCCCGCGGCCTCCGCGACGGGAATCACCCAGCCGGTCGCGCCGTCCGGCCGCACCAGCCGGATCTCGGGACGCACGAGCCGGATGCTCTCGACTCGCAGCTGCTTGCGCAACAACGGGAGCAACGCGGCCCTGACGTCGATCCGTTCGATCTCGATCTTCGACGTGTCACCGCCCGGTGCGGTCAGGCTCGCGGGACTGACGCCGAGCGCGCCGCGAAACAACGACAGCTCGATGTCACCGAGCTCCGCCTCCCAGCCGGTCGAGTCCCGGAGCACGGTCTCGATCTGCGGCCGGAACCGTTCGACGTCGACCAGGCGGGGCAAGATCAGGCCGAAGGCGAGCATGATCACGACGACCCCGCCGAGCAACCAAAACGGCCAACGGCGCTTCTTTCCAACCGGGGGGGCGTCGCTCATGTCTCAAGCATAGACGCGATCCGGTGGGCCGACGAACACGTCCGGCACGAAGAACGGGTCTCGACTCGGTCGGCATTGTCGGTGCTGTCGGCATTCAACGCCGCGCCCTCGTGCCGCAATCACGGATGGCGTGGCGGATCGCGCGACACTGCGACAAAAAGCCCGGCAAGCGACGAGTTTTTGCGCCTTGCCGCGTGACGCCTCGTCCGCGGTGCCGCGTTTCCCGACACGCCGCATCACCCGGAGCGTCGAAAAAACGTCAGCGTTCCGACGCTTTCGTGATTCCGGGTGCAGGGAATACTTCTTGCACCGGAAGGGCGCACGATGGGTGCTCAACCGAATCGGCCCGCCCGCATAGGGAGCTTCGCCGCCGCAATCGCAATCGCCGTCAGCCTGGGCCTGACTGCCGGGCCGACCCTCGCCGGTCAGGACCGGGCGTCCCGCGTCAGCAAGGCGGTTCAGGACCGGGCCGAGAACAACCCACATGAAATGGTGGAGCTGATCGTCACCAACCACCGGTGGCCCGACTTCAACGATCGGGCGAAGGTGGCCAAGGGTAACGGTCGCGTCCACAAGACGTTCGACTCGATCAAGGGCCACGCGATCCGCGTTCCGGCTCACGCCGCCGCGAAACTGGCCGAGATGAAC
>JBFFZZ010000082.1:0-11349 GCA_041568335.1 Candidatus Polarisedimenticolaceae bacterium
CCGCGTTCATCGTCTGCGGTACCAACGTGATGTCCGACATGAGTATGGTCGCGGCATGGGTCTGGGCGCTCGTTCTCTGGGTCCGGGGTGTCGATTCCCAACGGACGGGGTGGCTGGTCGCGGCGGGGCTCGTAGGCGGGGTCGCGTTGCTGTTCAAGTACTTTGCGGTTGCCCTGGTCGGTCTGTTCATCGCCTACGCCTGGTGCGCGACGGGCCGGCGGTTCGGGCGCTGGGTCCTACCGGCGTTGATTCCCGTGGTCTTCCTGGCCGTCCACGAGTCGTGGACCGCCCGCGCCTACGATCTCGCGCTGTTCAGCGACGCGGCGTCCTACGCGACCCGGTTCTCCGCGCCGGATTCGTTTTCCCAGCTCGTCACGGGTCTCGTGTTCGCCGGCGGCTCGGCGGCGGTCGTTTTCTTCTTCTCACCGCTGCTCTGGAACCGCCGTGCGCTCGCGATCTTGGCCGCGGCCGTCGCGGCCCTGCTCGTGGGCGTCCTGCTTCAGGGTGAGCTTTCCGGCGCCCCGTTGCGCCTCGAGTCGGGTCTGCGTTGGGGATGGATCCTTCAACTCGGGCTCATGGCGTTCGGCGGGCTGAGCCTGCTCGCCCTGGCCGGGGCCGAGTTTCGACGCTCCCGCGACGCCGCGTCGCTGCTGCTGTTGCTCTGGGTCCTCGGTACGCTGCTCTTCGCCTGCTTCGTGAACTGGTCGATCAACGTTCGAAGCATGCTCCCGCTCGTTCCGGCGGCCGCGATGCTCATCGCCCGACGGGTGGCGCGCGACAAGCTCTCCCGGTGGCCCCTGGCGCCGGGGCTCGTGCTCGCCCTGCTCGTCGGCGTGGCCGACTACGCCTGGGCCGGCTCCGCGCGGGAGGCGGCCGACCGACTCCACGGGGCCTGGCACGACAAGGGGGTGACGGTCTGGTTCCAGGGGCACTGGGGCTTCCAATGGTACATGCAAGAGCACGGGCATCGACCGTTCGACATGAAGGACCCGCAGGTCTCCCGCGGTGACGTGATCGTTCTGCCGGCGAACAACACCAACGTACGCCGCCTGGATCCCCGCCTCGCGACCGAGCTCGAGCCGGTCGATGTGCCGACTCTCGGGTGGCTGTCGACGATGAACCTCGACGTCGGCGCAGGATGCTACTCGCACCTCTCCGCGCCGCTGCCGTTCGCCTTCGGTGCAGCCGGCGAGGAGCGCTACGTCGTGCTCCGCGCGACACGGCCGATCCGCGGCCGCCCGATGCGGTCGTCACCGTAGTGCACGGTAGCGTATAACCTATTCGGCATTTTCGGAGGGAGATCGGCTTGGCGGACAGGCAAAACCACGCGACGGCGGGGCTCGTGTCGGTGTCCGTCTTGACGCTTGCGTTCCTCGGGTGCGCCGACGGCGGTCAATCCGTCGAGGAGTCCGCGGCCGTTCCCGTCCCCGGCCGGTTGAGCGAGATGGACCCCGATCTCGTCCGGCACATCGAGCAGCGATCGGCGGTCGTGCGCGAGCGGCCCGAAGGGATGGCCGGCTGGATGGGTCTCGGCCTGCTGTACGAGGCGCACGAGATCTTCTTGCCGGCCCTCGAGTGTTACCGGCGCGCGGTCCGGCTGGACCCCGACGAGCCCCGAGCCCGGTACCACCTCTCGCTGATGCAGAACGAGGCGGGCGACCTCGAGTCCGCGGTCGACAACCTCGCGAGGGTCACCGAGCTCGCGCCGGAGTACGCCCCGGCGAGATGGCGCCGCGGCTTCCTGCTGCTGGAGCTGGGCCGGCTCGACGAAGCCGCTGCGGCCTTTCGGGGGGCGTTGGATGTGGCACCCAGGGACGTTGCGGCCCAAGCGGGCCTCGCGCGGGTCGCGCTCTATCAAGGGCGGCCCGAGGAGGCCGCGCGGGTCCTCGAAGATTCGCTGGCGGCAGGGGCGCGCCACACGTACCTCCACCATCTGCTGGGCGACGCCTACCGGCAGCTGCAACAGTGGGACCGTGCGGAGGCCGAGTTGATGAAGGGTCGCGAGAGTCAGGCCGTCTGGCACGACCCGTGGGCGCTCGAGTCGTTGAACCACCGGGTCGAGTACTACACGTTGCTCAACGCCGCCGGGGGCACGTCCGACAGCGGCCAGCCCGAGGTCGCGATCCCGGTCATGGAAGAGCTGCTGCGCAAGAAGCCCGACGATCGGCGGGCGCTCTCCAACCTCTCGCGGGCGTACCTGCGGATCGGTCGCACCGAGGAGGGCTTGAGGCTGCTGCACCGGATGCGCGAGCTGCACCCGGATCATTTCGAAGCCGAGCTGAACCTCGCCGGCGCCTACGAGTTCCTGGGTCAGCTGGAGCGGGCGCTCGATCACGCCGATCGGTCGATCGAGCTCAACCCGGACTACGCGGCCTCGCACCGACGCCGCGGATCGATCCTGCTGCGTCAACGCAAGCTGGACCAGGCGGCCCGCGCCTACGAGCGGGCCGTTCGCCTGGCGCCCGGCGACCGCTTGGCGTGGCGATCACTCGGCGATTGCCGGTTGCAGCTCAGACAGTGGGAGGCCGCGGCGAGCAGCCTGGAAAACGCCCGTCGATTGGACCCCGAGAATGCCGAGGTGCTGTCCAAGCTGGGTTTCGCCCGGATGGAGCTCGGCGACCTAAAGGGTGCGGAGCGCGTCCTGGTCGAGGCCGTTCGGCTCGCCCCCGGCGAGGCGCGGGCGGCCAACCTGATGCTCGCCCAGATCCGCCAGCACCTGCCGCGGGAGACCGAGTCCGATGATCGCTGAACGGACGTCCGGGCTCCGAGGTCTCCTGCCCGTCGTGACGGCGCTGGCCGTCGGTGGCTGTGCCGTCACGGGCGGTGGCGAAAGCTGGTTCGAGGAGGTCGCCGCGGAGCGCGGGCTGGTGTTCGAACACCGCTCGGGGCACGAGACCGAGCATTACATGCCGGAGGCGATGGGCGGGGGAGCGGCGCTGTTCGACATGGACTCCGACGGCGATCTCGACGTCTACCTCGTGCAGAGCGGCAGCTTGATCGGACCCCCCGGCGAACAACCGGGCAACCGTCTCTATCGCAATCGCGGCGACGGGACGTTCGACGACGTCACCGCGGGAAGCGGGGCGGACGACCGCGGTTACGGGATGGGGGTCGCGGTCGCCGACTACGACCTCGACGGGGACGTGGATCTCTACGTCACCAACCTCGGGCGCAACACGCTGCTTCAAAACGAGGGCGACGGGAGATTCACGGATCGTACCGAAGCTTCCGGCACCGGGCACACGGGCTGGACCACCGGCGCGGTGTTCTTCGACTACGACCTGGACGGTGACGAGGATCTGTATGCCGTCAACTACATCTACTGGTCC
Organism: Candidatus Polarisedimenticolaceae bacterium; assembly: GCA_041568335.1. Classification (GTDB taxonomy): domain Bacteria; phylum Acidobacteriota; class Polarisedimenticolia; order Polarisedimenticolales; family Polarisedimenticolaceae; genus WVWW01. The sequence continues at coordinate 3,330 of JBFFZZ010000082.1, forward strand.
AAGGAATCCGAGAACGACTGCTACGGTCCGGTCGGAGAGCCGACCTATTGCGGCCCGCGCAGCTACAACGCCCCGGCCATCGACGTGCTGTACCGCAACGAGGGCGATGGCACGTTTACCGACATCACCACCGAGGCGGGGATCGATCGAAACTTCGGCAACGGTCTCGGCGTGCTCGCCGCCGACTACGACGAGGACGGGCGGCTCGACGTGTTCGTCGCCAACGACGGCAGCCTGAACCAGCTGTGGCTCAATCAGGGCGACGGGACGTTCCGCGACATGGCGCTGGTGCGCGGCTGCGCGGCGGATCAGGACGCGCTGGCCAAGGCGGGCATGGGCGTCACCACCGCCGATGTCGACGACGATGGCGACCTCGATCTGCTGGTCTGCAATCTTTACGAAGAGGGGGATTCGTACTACCGCAACGACGGCGACTACTTCACCGACGTAACCGCGCTCGCCGGACTCGGCGTGACGCCACGCTTGTTCACGCGCTTCGGTCTCGGCTGGGTCGACTTCGACAACGACGGGTACCTCGATCTGTTCGAGGCCAACGGGCGGGTGAAGTACCAGTCGAATCTCTGGTCGGACGATCTTTACGCCGAGCCGAACCTGCTGTTCCGCGGGTCCGCCGGGGGGCGCTTCGAGGAAATCCTGCCGCGGGGCGGGACGATCGAGCCGCTTATCGCCACCAGCCGCGCGGCGGCGTTCGGCGATCTCGACGGCGACGGTGGGATCGACATCGTCGTCGTCAACCGCGACCTGTCCGTGCATCTGCTGCACAACACCGCACCGGGACGCGGCAACTGGATCCTGTTCGATTTGCCGGGCGCGGCCGAGGGGACCGTCGTCACGGCGACGATCGAGGGCCGCCGCGTCCGCCGGGATCTGCGCCGTGGGTACAGCTACCTCGCCGCCAACAGCCCGCGGGTGCACTTCGGTCTCGGTGCGGCGGGCCGCATCGAGGACGTCCGGGTGCGCTGGATCGACGGAGCGATCGAGTCCTTCGGCATATTCGATGCGGGACAACGCGTCATCCTCCGGCGGGGGGCAGGGAATTGATCTGGAACCATTCGCTTATCCGCCCGTAGTAGAGTGCGTGATCGCGCGGCGCGACCGCGTTGGGGGAATCGATGATCCGTCGCTCGGTAACCCGATTGCTCGCCCTGGCGATCCTGGCCGCTTGCTGCCTGGTCTCGTCGCCCGACACGCGTGCCGACCCGCTTTCCGATCAAATCGACGCGATCCTCGCCCGTTCCTACGCGGCCGACGGCCCCGGCGCCGCCGTGATCGCCGTCCGCGACGGCAAGGTGGTCTACCGCGGGGCCCGTGGGATGGCCGATCTCGAGAACGGGCTCCCGCTCACGCCCGAATCCGTTTTTCGCCTCGGCTCGATCACCAAGCAGTTCACCGGCGCGGCGATCATGCTGCTCGTCGAGCGTGGCGAGCTGTCGCTCTCCGATCCCCTGACCAAGTTCCTGCCCGACTACCCGGTGCACGATCCGGGTATCACGGTCGAGCACCTGCTGACGCACACGTCGGGGATCTTCAACTACACCAACATCCCCGGCTACATCCGCGAGCGCGTGCGGACCGATGTCAGCACCATGGAGCTGATCGACGGCTTCAAGGACCAGGAGCCCGATTTCGCTCCGGGAGAGCGGTTCAATTACAGCAACTCCGGCTACGTGCTGCTCGGCGCGATCATCGAGGAGGTCTCGGGACAGAGCTACGAGGAGTTCGTCCAGCGGAACATCTTCGATGTGCTCGGGATGGAGCACAGCTACTACGGCGGGCACGCCCGGATCATCCCCAAACGCGCACGCGGGTACGGCGGTGAACCCGGCAACTGGTCGAACGCGGACTTCATCAGCATGACTCACCCGCACGCCGCGGGATCGCTTCTCTCGACCGTGGGCGACATGGCGATCTGGGATGCCGCGCTTTATACCGACAAGCTCCTCAAACCCGAATCCGTCCGACGCATGATCCAGCCGTTCACGTTGAACGACGGCGAAGACTCGGCCTACGGGTTCGGCTTCGGGATCGGGACGCTCAAGGGCCGCACCGCGATCTCCCACGGCGGCGGGATCCACGGCTTCAGCACGTACGCGACCCGGCTGCCCGAGGACAAGGTCTATGTCGCGGTGCTGACCAACGCGCCCGGCTTGCCGGCCGGCCCGAGCTATGTCGCCATGCGCATCGCGGCGCTGGTCGCCGGCGATCCGTTCGAGGATTTCGAGCGGATCTCGGTGGCGCCGGAGGTGTTGAACGGCTACATCGGCGTGTACCGTGTCGACGACTCCACCGAGCGGGTCGTCACCCTGGAGGACGGCCAGCTCTACACCCAGAGAACCGGCAGCAGCCGGCTGCCCGTGTTCCCGTACTCTGAGACGGGCTTCTTCTACGAAAATTCCTTCGCGCACTTCGAGCTGGTCCAGGACGATTCCGGCGAGGTCGTCGAGATGTTGATGTACCAGAACGGCGCCGACGAGCCGGAGCGCGCCGAGCGTGTGAGCAAGACGCCGCCCGAGAAGAAGATTGCCGAGGTCGATCCGGCGATCTACGACGGCTATGTCGGCGAGTACGAGCTGCGGCCCGGATTCACGTTGACGATCACGCGCGAGGGCGACCGGCTGTTCGGCCAGGCCACCGGTCAGTCGCCTGCCGAGCTGTTCCCGGAGTCCGATACGGTTTTCTTCCTGAAGATCGTCGATGCGAAGGTCGTCTTCACGCCCGGCGACGACGGGAAGGCCGTGGCCTTGACCCTGCACCAGGGTGGCCGCGAGATGGCGGCCAAGCGAATCGACTGAGGCGGGCTAGCGCGGCGTCAGCAGAACCCGGATCGTACCTCGTCCCGCCGCGAGCGGTTCCAGCGCCTTGCCGAGCACGGTCCCCGGCAGCGGGTCGTACGCGCGCATCGCATGACCGGGCGTCACCGAGACGACCAGCAGGTCGCCGACCTCGATCGAGCCGTACTCGGCATCGACGCGGCAGGGGACGATACCGGCGACGGCCACCGGAACCGTAGAACCCGTCGCGGCCTCGGCGTCGACCGGAGTGACGACACCGACCACGGCGGGATCGTAGGCGTCCCGACCGGGTCGCAAGGCCCCGCTCACTCGATCCACGACCACGACGTCGCCCGGCACGACCGTCTCGCCGACGACCTGGGGTGAAACGAGCCACGGTGGGGCCGATGGAACGGTCTCCGACAACGCCGGCGGACCTTGCGCCGCCGGGTGACCCGGGTCAGCGGGGCCGGCCTCGGACACATCGTGAGCCTCGACCGCCGCGGTGGGCGCGGGTGCCGGCTTCGCCGGGCGCCGACAGCTGCCGAGTAACCGGCAACTGGCGCCGAAGTCACCCGCGTGAAGCGCCGAGAAAAGCGCGGCGCGTTGTTCCTCGCTGAGGCTCTCCTCCGTTTCCGGGCCGAGCGCGGCCCGTAGTTCTCGTTTCTCGACCGGCGTGAGGCGCGGGGTCGTGACGATCTTGTCGGCGATCGAGATCGCGCGCACGGGCTCGGCGCTCTCGTAGCCGCGGCGCTCGGCCAGCACGAGGTAGCTGAACGCCGCGTTCGATCCGGCGTTGCCCGACTCGCGAACGGTGAAGCCACGCCCGCTGATGCGGTTGCGAGGGACGTAGAGCGGTCCGCTTTCCTCGAGCGGTGTGACCTGTACGTCGATCTTCCCGGCGGCGACGAGCGGGAACGGGTCGGGCAGCGCGATGTGCGCCTCGCCGCCGGCGAGCCGGCCGCTACCGCGGTGATAAATTCCGATCTCGTCGCCCTCGAGACAGGCGAACCGGATCGCGCTGTCGGCTTCGGTCGGGTGCTGGGTGAGGAAGAACTTCGTCCCGGTGGCGTAGATGTCGCCGGCCGTGATGGAGTCGCCCACCGAAACGACACCGTAACCGGTCGGGCTGGCCGTCTCGCCATAGACGCCCCACGCATCCCCGCTGGTCGCGCGGGCCACACCGGCCACCCCGGTGCCCAGCGTGCTGAAGCTCTCGCCACCGACACCGACCGTGCCCCCGGCCGCTGCCGTGGCAACGCCCTCGACACCGGAGCCGTCGGAGCTCTGGCTCTCGCCGTAGACGCCGACCGCCGCTCCGGAGGTGGCGAACGCGCCACCCACCACGCCGCGTCCATCCGGACTCGTCGACTGCCCTCGCACACCCTCGGTCGCGCCGCTCGGGGCGAGCGCCGACCCGAGCACACCGACGCCCGACGTGCTCAGCGTCGTCGCGTTGACGGCCCTCACGTCTCCGCTGGTCGCGGGTGAGTCCGCGACCAATCCCGTCATCGAGGTCAACGTGCCCTGCTTGATCTGGTCCGCGGAGCCGGTGTCGAGGTAGCCGTCGGGCGACTGGCCACCGAGCATCGCCGCGTTGAGCGCGTAGGCCGTCGAGACGACCTGCACCCGTGGTGCGAGGGTCTCCGCAGCGACCTGGATCTCGACATAGACGGGAGAGTAATTGGCGAAGATGTTCTGCAACGAGGTTTCCGTCCCCGGCGACAGCGTGCCGCCACCGAGCATGACCGTGAACAGGCCACCGTCGACATCGACCGCATCGGGTCCCGTGTGGTAGTCGGTCAACAACAGGGTCCCGCCGCTGGGCGCATCGATGAAGCGGAAGACCATGTCGTGGGTTCCGTCGAGCGGGACGCCGGCGGAATCTCGCAGCACGCCTTGGTAGCTCAGCCACTCGGGGGGCGCCACCGCCGGAGCGGCCGGTAACGCCAACCCGACGAGCAACAACGAGAAGAGGATGGGACGACCCTTGATCATGATGATTCTCCGATTCACTAGGGGCACGGCACCGGACCGTTTCGCGGGTCGCCGCTGCTGTCGTACCCCGCGATGCCCTCCTCGTGCAGCCGGTTCTCCGCGGTCACGAGAAAGAAGAACGCTTCCCCGACGTCGGGGACCTCGTTCAACGGCGCGGAGGCGACCGGAACGTCCGCGACCCGGCAAGTCCCGTAGTCGAAAGGCAACCGATCCAGATCCCCGCGATAGACGCGATAGCTGCCGACGGAGCGTTCCGGGGTCCACACGAACGTCGACTTGTCTCCGAGCGCGGCAAGACCGAGCACTTCGAGCGGAGGCGGATAGCTACGCGCAAAGCCGAGATCCATCGCGTAGGAGTTGCTCTCGAGCAACGGAGCGAAAGCCGCTATCCCGATCGCATCCTGGCTGATCTCGAAACTCACCGAAGCGGGGTTGAAACCCGCGTTCGGGTGGCCCCCGGCGTTCAACGCGAACTCCTCGACCCGGTAGCTCGGTCCGGATTGGGCGAACACGACGCCGCACAGGCAGAAGACGAACGTGAGCAGACCACTACGCATGACGATTCGTAAACTACGACGGAGGTCTGCCGTTACCAGGCCCGGCAACCGGTTTCAAATTGTTGGGGGAATCGCAAGCAACGCCGCCTACGGGACGACGACCTCGATCGGCCCGCCCGGAACCACGTCGACCTGGCGCACGATCGGTCTTCCGCTTCCGGGATCGACACTCAACGTCCACCGACCCCGATTCAGCGGCCACGTGGTCCAGCGACGGTCGCCGGTGGCCGCGTCCGTGCTTTCCTCGCGCACCAGGTCCGTCCGATCGACGTTGTCGGGAGCGATCAACGAAACGAATTTGGCCTCGGCCGTCGGTTGCCCGACCAACCGGACATTCAGCGGGGCGCCGGGCACGAGGGTCACCGTGAGGACCTCCTCGCTGCCCGCGTCGTTGGCCGTCATCTCATGCTCCAGGACTTCCGTCCCGAAGCCCGCGGCCGAGGCCTGGATCTTGTAGCGACCCTCGTTCAGCGAGAAGCGCACGCGATCCGACCCGCCTCGCGAGCAATTCGTGCTGGTGTTTCCGTCGTCGGACAGCCGTACGGCACAGACGTCGGCGCGCGAGACGGGGTTTCCATCGGTGTCGCGAAGCTGGACCAACAGACGGGCTTCGCGCCAGAGCTCGATCTTGAGGGGCGTACCCGGCTGCGCCGTCACCCCGGCCCGGCGAAACCCGGCGGACCAGGCCGAGACCTCGGTCTCGGAGGGAGAGTCGGCCAACGTCTCGAACCGGCCGGCGGCATCCGTCGTCGTGCGACAGGTGGCGCTGGAGGTCAGGTTGTAGCGGATCCCGCCGTTGATGTTGCTGCTCGAATAGGACGAGCTGCCCCGCGACTCGGGGGCGCCGGCGGTTCCCGCGAGATCGACCTGGACGCTCGCCCCTTCGATCCCGACGTCGTCCGTTGCCCGGACGACCGTGCCGCTGATCGGCCGGTCCGGCAGCAACAGATCCCTCCATGGCTCGTCGCCCGGGGGAACCTCGATCTGCCGCACGACGGTCTGGCGACCGAAGCCGAGGGTCACCGTTCCCCATCCGGGGCGGACACCGGAGAGGCGGTACGCTCCCGATTCGTCGCTGTACGTCCGGCGCACACCGTGACTGCGATTCGTGTACTCGGCGACGTCCTGGGGCTGCGCCAACGTGATGACGACGTCCGGCACGGGAACCCCGCCCTGCAGGACGTTGCCCTGCAGGACGGTGCCCAGCTCGAAGTCGACACGCACGGTCTCGTCCTCCACGACCTCGACCGAGCGATGCTCGAAGTCGTCATGCCCGTCACGCGAGTTGCGCGTCACGGTGCGTTCGCCGGGAGGCACGTTCTCGAAGCGAAACTCACCCCGATCGTCGGTCAGCTGTCTCCGATCCGGTGAGGAGATGGAGACCGGTACGCCACCGACCGGACTCCCGCCGCGTCGCGTCACGCCGCCCTCGATCGTGCCGCCGACACCCAGCTCGAGAACGAACTCCTCGCCCTCTCCGAGCGGCAGCATCACCTGCCGTTCCGCGCGCGCGTAGTCGGGATGCGCGCCGAACACGCGGTTCATGCCCGCGCCGAGCCCGCGCAGGACGAACTCGCCGAAATCGTCGGTGTAGACCATCGAAGAGCGATGCGCGTGGACGGCCGCATCGCGCAGCGGCTCGCCGTTACGCCCGATCACGGTGCCGGTCAGCGAGAGACCGCGTTTGAGCGTCAGCTCGACGGGCTCGGATTCCCGTCCGGGCGGCGCGTCGATCTCAGCTTCGGCGGGACGGTACCCGGCGGCCCGGGCCGTGATCGCGACCGGTCCGGGGTGGACGTTCTCCAGACAAAACCGGCCGCTCGCCGGGTCGACCCCGCGCGTCGTGGCGACCAGCTTTTCCTCGTAACGTTTCAGCGATTCGAGCTCTCCGGGCACGGCACGCAGGCTCGTCCCCGCGGCGACGTTCCCCTCCTCGGTCAGCACTCGACCGCAGACGGTCGCGGTTTCGCTCAGCTCGATGTCGAGGTCCTGTCGCGGGGGCTCGACGTCCTCGAGCAAGGTGCCGGCGTGGCCGTCGGGCGCATCGACGAACAGATCCAGCGCCGCCTCGCCCAGGCCCGCCGCGACGAAGCGGCCGTCGGCGTCGCTCTTGACGGTACGCAGGAGGCGGCCGAAACGATCGGACCGGCGCAGCTGGATTTCCGCATCGGCGATCGCATCGCCCCGCACGTCGAAGACGGTCCCGGAGAGACTGAGACCCGGCCGGGCTCGGAGGACTCCGAGATCGCGGATGGCTCCCGCCTCGACGACGATCCCGTCACGCACCAGCACCGCGGCATCCCGCGGCTCGACTCGGACGGTCCAGGGCCCGGAGACCAGACCTCCGAGCTCGAAGACACCTTCCGTGTTGCTCTTGGCCTGCGCCGTCGCCTCGAGCTCACGGTGCGAGGCCCGGACGGCGGCATCCGCGACGGTCCGACCTTCCTGGTCGACGACGCGACCCCGGATCCCACCGCCGCGTTCCAGGCGCCAGATCTGGGCTTCGAAGTCTCTCCTGAGCGATAGGGTCCTCTTGTTCGAAACGAAACCCGAGGCGGCGATCGTGAGGTCGAACTCACCGAGCGGAAGGATCGGTGTGATCATCTGTCCACGTTCGTCGGCTTCGAAACATTGACGACCCTCGTCGAGCAGCCCGTCACCGAAAGCGGACGG
>JBFFZZ010000083.1:0-11322 GCA_041568335.1 Candidatus Polarisedimenticolaceae bacterium
GAGCTCGTGATGCTGCCCACGGCTGTTCTGGATAAGCGCGGCCGCCTGGTTCGCGGTCTCGATGCCGAAGATTTCGAGCTCTACGAGAACGCGCAACCTCAGGAGATCCGCTACTTCTCCTCCGACACGACGGAGCCCGTCTCGATCGCCTTCATGCTCGACCTGTCGGGCAGCATGCGTCAGATGGACAAGCTCGTCCACGCCAAGGAGTCGATCCGTTTCTTCCTCGATGCACTCGAGCCGCAGGATCAGTTCGCGTTGATCGGGTTCGCCGACAAGCAGGTGGCCTGGATCACCGACTTCACCCACGACCGCGAACGGTTCCTGCTGCGGCTCTCGGTCCAGGAAGGCTTCGGGCAGACCGCCCTGAACGACGCCGTGGCTGCCGCCCCGGGTCTGGTTGACGAGCGGCTCTCGGGACGCAAGGCGATCGTTCTGATCACCGACGGCGTCGACAACTTCAGCCAGCTCGATCAGGCCGTGGCCCTGGATCTGGCCCGTCGCGTGAACGTACCGATCTACGCGATCGGGTTCATGTCGGTCGACCCCGACCACCTGCCCCCTGGGACCGTCGAGACGAACTTCCGGACGCTGACCACGATCGCGGACGAGACCGGTGGGCGCATCTTCGCGGTGCACGATCCGGCCGAGCTCAAGGAAGCGATCAACACGATCGACGACGAATTGCGGTTCCAGTACATGATCGGTTATTACCCGCCGATCCTCGGCGATCAGCGCGAGTTCCGCCGCGTGCAGCTCGAGGCGGGCAGACGCCACGACGTTCGAACCCGGTCCGGCTACTACACGGAGCCTTAAGAAGGGCCAGCTCTAACCGCGCGCGGTCCAGCGCGCGATCGTCCTCGCGCGGATACCTCCGAGGTAGGCCAGCACGGCAACCTGGTGCATCAACGTCGTGCGCCACGTGCCGTGGCGGCGCCAGCGCCGCGACGATGTGGCGACCGACTCCCGCGCGATCTCGATCCGTCCGGTCCGTCGTAACCGCCGCACGAGCTCGAAGTCCTCCAGCACCGGCAGGTTCGGGAATCCACCGAGCCGATGAAAGAGATCGGCGTGAAGAAACAGCGCCTGGTCGCCGTAGGGCAGCTCCAGCCGCCGGGCGCGCAGGTTCGCGATGCGCTCGATCGCGCGCAGCGTCGACGTGGCCGGTTCGATGCGCAGCCGGAACGCGCCGCAGGCGACCCCCGGTCGGGTCAGGATCCGTCGCACCTCGGCCGCGTACCCCGGGGAGAGCAGCGTGTCCGCATGGAGGAAGACCAGCAGAGGATGCCGCGCCGTCCGCGCACCGGCATTGAGCTGGACGGCCCGTCCGCGCGGCGCCCGGAGAATCGTCGCGCCGGCCCCCCGGGCTCGCTCCACGGTCGGGTCCTGGCTCCCCCCGTCGACCACGATGCACTCGACGCCCTCGGCGGTCAGCGCACTGGAGACCGCGGCCGCGATCGACTCGGCCTCGTTCAGGGCGGGGATCACCACCGAGATCGGTAAACCGCTCATTTGGCTTTCAGGTGCCGATCGAAGTGGTCGAGGATGCGCTCGTACAGCCGGCGCGTCACGAGCGGGTCGCTGACCATGTGCGTGAAGCCGGGCAGCGGGAGCACCTCGAAACGACGTCCCGCCTTGAACAGCGCCTCCGTCAACTTCAGGCTGTGTGCGAAGTAGACATTGTCGTCGTTGGTCCCGTGGAGGATCAGCAGCGGCCGGTCCAGGCGATCGGCGTAGGTCAGGACGTTCGAGACCCGATAGGCTTCGGGTCGTTGTTGCGGCAACCCGAGATAGCGCTCGGTGTAGTGCGTGTCGTAGTCCCGCCAATCGACCACGGGAGCACCCGCAAAACCGGCGGCAAACACATCGGGCCGTTGCATCACGGCCATCGCCGAGACGTAGCCTCCGAACGACCAGCCGTAAATGCCGACCCGGTCGAGATCCAGCTCCCCGTAGCGTTCGCCCAACGTCTGCAGCCCCTGCACCTGATCGGCGAGCGGTACCGAGATCAGGTCGTGCTTGACGACGCGGTGCCAGTCACGCCCGCGATTCGGCGTGCCGCGCCCGTCGATCGACACGACCACGTAACCTCGATCGGCCATCCACTGGGCCAGCCGGTAGCGACGCGGATCCCGGCGAACCATCACCGATGTCGGCCCGCCGTAGACGTGGAGGATGACCGGGTAGCGCCGCTCATCGTCGAAGTCGCTCGGGCGGATGATCACCGCCCGAAAATCGGGGTCGCCCCCGGTCGTCGTGAACTCCACCGTCGGCACCGGCTCGCTCTCGGCGACGGATTTCGGCGCGGCATCGAGCCGGCGATTCCCGCGCCACAAGGAGAGCCTGGATCCGAGGTCCGTCGTCTCTCGTCCCACCATGACGGGACCCGGGGTGGCGACCGTCATCGAGTGCATACCCGGTTCCTGTGACTCGCGCCGCGCTTGTCCGGATTCCGTCGACACGCGATACAGGTGCGTCTGCGTCGGATCGCTGCTGGCCTCGATCCAGACCTCGTTTTCCGCGTCGTCGAAGCGAACGAAACCGCGATAACCCAGCGACGGACCGGCGACGCTGCGACGCAACGTCCCGTCCTCGTTCCGGATCTCGAGCTCCCGTCCGCCGTTCCGCTCGGTGGTCCAGAAGAAGCCGCTTCCATCGGGGAGCCAGCGCGGCATCGTCTCGTCGATCTCGACCCAAGCGTCGTCGGATTCGGTGAGCAGCGGGTCGAGGCTGCCGTCCTCGGTCGAGATCGCGAACAACGTCTGCTCGGTCTGCCGCCGGTTCTGGAGCATCACGGTCGGCTTGCCCTCGCGGGGCCAGTGGACCGTCGCGACGTACTCGTAGCGCTCTCGATCCCAGCGGATCGGCGTCCATGTCCCGTCGCCCGGATCGACGATGCCCAGCCCGACGGTCGCGTTGGCCTTGCCGGGCCGCGGGTAGGGCCAGCTCTTCGGCACGCGCTCGGGATGCGTGGCGTCGGCGATGTGCATCGTCTCGAGCCGGCTGGTGTCCGTCGACTGGACGATCAGTCGCGTCGAATCCGGCGACCACCAGTACCCGTGGTGTCGGCTCATCTCCTCCTGAGCGACGAACTCGGACTCGCCGTAGCGCAGCGTCCCGTCGGTCCGGGTGATGCGCCGCTCGCGACCCGCTTCGAGATCGAAGACGTAGAGGTCCCCGTCGCGCACCGCGGAGACCCGGGTCCCATCGGGCGAGAACCGGGCGTCGATCGGGGTTCCCGCAGCGCTCTCCAGCTCGCGGACCGATCCGTCCGGGAGCGCGATCACGAACAGCCGGCCCGAGAGTGGGACGAGCAGCTTCGAGCCGTCCGCGGAGATGCGGTAGCTCGCGATGCCGCGCGCCGACGAGCGCGTTCGCTCGCGCCGCGCCTTCTCGGCATCCGAGAGTTGTTCCTCCGCCCCGGCGAGCAGGCTCCGGGCCGAGAGCAATCGCCGCTCGCGGCCCGAGTCGAGGTCGAGCACCCAGAGATCGCGGACCGGCGAGCGCGGCCCGGAACGCAAAAACAGCAACTGCTTACCGTCGGGCGTCGAGTGAAACGACGTCGGGTGACCGAGCCGGAAACGCCCGGTTCGCGAGTAGCGCTCGAGGAAGTCCTCCGCGGCGGCTGCGGGTGCGCAGGCGCCGCACGCGAGCGAGCCGGCAAGGAACAGGGCTGAAAGGGATCGCATGAAAGCCTCCGGAAGACCCGAAGCATACACGGCGCAAACCCCGGCGGGCTCTACGTTATGATGACCCGGCCATGGACCACGCGCTCACCGTTTACGGTTTCGAGACCTCAAACAACATGAAGGTCCGGGTCGCCCTGGGCTTCAAGCGGATCCCTTACGCGTTCAAGCGAATCGACCCCGCCGATCGCGGCGAGATCGTCGAGTTGTCGGGACAACACCTCACACCCGTGATGGATCACGACGGTCGCGTGCTGTTCGACTCGGCGGCGATCCTGCGCTACCTCGAATCCAACTTCCCCGAGGCGCCGAGGCTGTTCGGCCGGAGTCACCGCGAACAGTGGGAGATCGAGGACCAGGAGCTGTTCGCTCGAACGACCCTGGCCCGACCCCTGATGGACATCGTCCACACGCGGGTCTACGGCGGTACCGTCGATGACGCGATGCTCGGACGCTGCGCGGCGGTTTTCGCCCGGGCGACCGAACAGCTGGTGGAGGCGTTGAAGGGCCGCGAGTGGCTCGTCGGCGAGTCGATCACCGCGGCGGATGTGACCGCCGCGCCGGTGATGTACCGGGTCCGCCGTGCCGGCCTGTTCGAGATCCCCGCCGAAGCGGACGCCGTCGCCGGGTGGATCGAGCGGGTGATCGCCTACGACGTCCACCTGGATCGGTCGTGATGACCCGACACCGGCTGGCCGTCACCCTTCCGGTCCTGTTGCTCTCGCTCGTCGCGGTCCAGCAGATTCGCCTCGCGCGAAGCAGCGACCTGACCGCGTGGAAGGGCGGGGGGTTCGGGATGTTCTCCACGCTCGATCGACCCCGGGCCCGCCAGGTCCGGGTCCATCTGGTCGGCGCGGGCCGTGACATCCCGTTCTCCGTCCCGGCGAGGTTCAACGATCTCCAAGAGAGCGTCAAGACCCGGCCGACCGAAAGGAAAATGCGCCGCCTGGGCCGCGAGATCGCGGAGAACATCAAGCAACGGTTACCGGAGCTCGAGACGGTCCGCGTGGAGGTCTGGCGCCGCACGCTCGATCTCGACAGCGGCACGATTCGTACCGCCAAGTGGCGCGAGGCGGCCTACGAGGTCGGCGGCCGCAATGACTGACGCGCTCAAGGCTCCCTGGCGCACCTTTCATCGCACGATCTCCGAGATGGACGCGACGGAGCTGGCGATCCGCCTCACCCTGGTCTACCTGCTGCTCAAACCGCCCGAAGTCTGGTTCTTGCATTCCCCCATGCTGGTGTTGGCGGCGGCCGCTCTGCTGGCGCCCCGGCTCGGCCGGTCGCCGACGATGTGGCTTCTGATCACGCTGCTCGGCGCCGCGCAGGTCGTGTGGGCGTGGGATTGGATCGACAACCATCAGTACCTGATCGTCTACTGGTGCCTCGCGATCTTCCTCTGCCTCCGCACCGACGATCCGGCCCGCGGCCTGGCGCTCAACGGACGGTTGCTGATCGCCGCCCCGTTCGCGTTCGCGCTGGTGTGGAAGCTGTTCCTGACCTCCGACTTCGCGGGAGGGCACCTGTTCCGGGAGCTGCTGTTGACCGATCCGCGTTTCCAGCGGCTCGGCGGCGTGCTCGGTATGACCGCGTCGACACGCATGGAAAACGAGATGTTGCTGGGCCAGCTCTCGTCGGGGCGGCTGGCCACCGGCACCCTCGTCGAGCCGGCGAGCCACGTGCTGAGCGCAAAGTTGATGACCTGGTGGACGATCCTCACGGAGTCGGCCATCGTCATCGCTTTCCTGTTACCCGGGATCAGGCTCGCCGCGGGACTGCGAGATGTCACGTTGCTGGCGTTCTGCTGGACGGCCTACTCGTTCGGCAGCGTGACCGGATTCGGCTGGTTGCTGCTGATCATGGGCATCGCCCAGTGTCCCGGCGAGCGGAAGAGGGCGCGCTTCATGTACCTGCTGACCTTCGTCGTGGTTCTGATCTACGCGCGCACGCCGTGGAGCAACCTGCTCGTCCGGCTCTTCGGCTCGTAACCGGATCGATGGCTTCCGAGTCCGTCGCGCAACCCGATCGTCTCGGCCCGGCCCGGGCGTGGTGGCTCGTCGGATCGGCGGCCTGCGTGCTGGCCTTTGCCTACGCCTGCTGGGACATCCAGGACTTCGACGTCTGGTGGCACCTGAATGCCGGGAAGTGGATCGTCGAGAACGGCTCGATCCCGCGGGTCGAACCGTTCACCCATACGCTCGCCGGCATCCCGTGGAACGACTACGAATGGGCCGCGCAACCCCTGCTGTACGGCGTCGAGCGGCTCGGCGGCACCGCCGCTCTGATCGTGCTGACCGGTCTGGTGGCGGCGGCGATGGCCGCATGCCTGATCCTCGCGATGCGTGAGGCCGGTGCCGGGCCGGCCGCCGCCGGCCTGGCCACCGGAGGGGTGCTGTACGTGGCGCAGGTCCGGATCCTGCCGCGACCGGAGATCTTCTCGCTCCTGCTTCTCGCCGTCGTGATGCTTTTGGTGGCCCGTTCTCGCGCCGAGCCACGCCGTCTGGTCTGGGCGTTACCCCTTGTCTTCTTGATCTGGGGCAACCTGCACCCGGGTGTGCTGGGGGGATTGTTGCTCTTCGCCTGCCTCGCCGCGGGCGAAGCGGCGGCCCGCCGGAAGCTCACGGGGCTCGGGTCCTGGATCGCGGCCGGGCTCCTTTCGGTTAGCGCCGTGCTGGTCAACCCCTACGGAATCGCGGCACCGCTCGAGTCGTTCCACCTGGTCGGCTCGGAGTTCACGAAGTTCGTCGAGGAGTGGTTGCCGACGCTGGATCCCGTCAACCGCGGCAAGCCCTGGGTTCTCGGCTGGGTCGTCTGGACCGTGTTCGTGGTCGTCTCGATCCCGCTGCTCTGGCGCCGCCGGCGCTTCGCGGAGATGCTCGTCGTCCTCGCCTTCATCCCGGTGGCACTCCGCCACGTGCGGATGATCGCGACCTACTCGATCGTCACCGGGGTCGCGGCCGCGGTGGCCGCATCCGTGTGGGCTACGCTCGTGCCGCGCGGGTGGACAACGAACGGGCGGGCCGCCCCGGCCGTCACTCTCCTGTTGCTGGGCAACGCCGTGTGGGTGCTCAGCGGGGCGCAATACGCCTGGCAAAAGGACCCGCGCCGCGTGGGATTCGGTTTTTACGAAGAGGACTATCCGGTCCACGCCGCCGAGTTCCTGAAGAGCGCTGGGGTCCGCGGCACGATGTTCAACGAGTATCGCTGGGGAGGCTGGCTGGCCTGGACGCTCGAAGATCCCGTGTTCCAGGACGGCCGCAACCTCGATTTCGAACAGTTCACCGCCGCCCGCGCGATCCGCAACACCCAACCGGGATTCCATCGACACATCGTCACCTATGGGGTGGACTACTTCATCGTGAACCGGCCGCGCCCCGGCGACGAGCGGCCGATCGTGGACTACCTTCGCGGCCAGCGCGACTGGTCGCTCGTCTTCTGGGACGACACCGCGTTGGTTTTCGTCAAGCGGATCCCGCGCTTTGCCGGCGTGATCGATCGCTTCGGCTACGTCTGTGTCGATCCGCTCGAGTTGCGGATCGACGAACGGCAAATCGTCGATTCCCTCGATTGCATCACGGAGGAGCTCGAGCGGGCCAAACGATGGAGCCCGCGGGCAGGCTCCGTCAGGATGCTGGCCGGCCAGCTCTACGAACGCGCGGGACTACGCGAGCGTGCGCTCGCCGAGTACGAAGAGGGGCGACGGATCCACCCGGAGCTTGAGTTCTGGGACGAGAAGATCGCCGAGCTCCGGGACTGAATCCGGCGTTCGCCGTATAATCGATGCATGCTCCCGAGGATCGTTGGGACGGCCGTTTGTCTTGCCGTGTTGGCTTCACCGTCGCTTGCCCAGAGCGACGACCCGTTCCTGCGTTCGTTGGGCAGGGATCAACCGGTGGACCGACCGGGGCTGGCGCGCTTCATGGTTCGCACGACCGGGACGCTGGACGGCGCGCGCGAGGCGGTCGAGTACCTGCGATTGGTCGCCGAGGACGTCGTCCCGGGCGAGCAGTTCAAGGCCAAGGCGGCCGCCGAGATGCGCGCGCGATACGGCGCGTACCTCGCCGCGCTGGGTGATTTCCGGACCGCGTCGCGCGACCTGCTGCAGGATCCCGCATCGAACCAACGCCTGTTCCGGGCGTTGCTGGCGGGCCAGCACGCTTGCTGGCGTCTCGAGAGCCACATCAACCTCGCCGAGTCCTACGGGGCCAGGGCCGGACAGGTCCGCGGCGTCCTGGAATCGGGATCGGTTTGCGCCAAGTTCGCGCATGTCACGTTCCAGCCCAAGATCGGCGGGCTGATCGACCGGGCGCTGACCGAGGCCCGGGACGAACCGGCTTTGTCCCGCGAAAACCGTGCCCTCAAGGAAGAGCTCGCCGCGCTCGAGCAACTGCTCGAAGACCTGCGGGCGATCGACGCGGAGTAGTCGGGTCCGTGCCGAAAGCACGGCCAGGCGCTGGTGAACACGACGGTCACTCGCTAACGTAGGGGCTTTTGCGGCGCCGAGCACTCTCGTAAAAAGGCCACATGAGTGCTTCTGCACACTGCGGACGCTTCGGTACAGGACTTTTGATCACCATCACGGATTTGGAGAAGAGCCACGGCGCCCGTACGCTGTTCCGCGACGTGTCGCTGCAGCTGGTCGCCGAGGGTAAGTACGGCGTCGTCGGGGCCAACGGATCGGGGAAGTCCTCGCTGCTGCGCATCATCGCGGGTGAGGAGGAGCCCAGCAGCGGCAGCGTCACGATCCCGCGCAAGGCACGCGTCGGCGTTCTCGGTCAGGATCACTTCCGTTACGAGTCGACACCGATCATCGACGTCGTGATGATGGGCGACCGGGAAATGTGGGACGTCATGCAGGAGCGCGAGCGACTGCTGGAGAACGCCGCGGAGTCGTTCGACGCGGATCGTTACGGCGAGCTCGAAGACTACATCCAGCAAAACGACGGGTATGCCTACGAGGCGCGGTGCGGGGAGATCCTCGAGGGACTCCAGATCCGTACCGAGCTGCACCGCGAGCCGCTGTCCGTGCTGTCGGGTGGATTCAAGCTGCGTGTCCTGCTCGGTCAGACGCTGGCCGGGAAGCCCGACCTGTTGTTGCTCGACGAGCCGACGAACCACCTCGACATCCTGTCGATCCGCTGGCTCGAGAAGTTCATCGTCGACTTCAAGGGCTGCGCGATGGTCGTCTCGCACGATCACCGTTTCCTCAACAACGTCTGCACGCACATCCTCGACGTCGATTACGAGCTCGTCACCCCTTACAAGGGCAACTACCGCGCCTTCGAGCGCGCCAAGAAACAGGACCGCGATCGCAAGGAAAGGGAGATCGACAAGCGCGAGAAGGAGATCGCCGATCACACCCGGTTCGTCCAGCGGTTCAAGGCCAAGCCGACCAAGGCGCGTCAGGCCAAGAGCAAGATCAAGCAGATCGAGCGGATCGTCATCGAGCGATTGCCGCAATCCTCGCGCCGCTACCCCAAGTTCAAGTTCAAGGCCTGTCGCCCGAGCGGCAAGACCGTTGTCGAGCTGGACGGGATCCACAAGAGCTTCGACGACAACAAGGTGCTCCACGACGTGTCGCTCAGGATCCAGCGCGGCGACCGGCTGGCCGTGATCGGCCCCAACGGGATCGGCAAATCGACGCTGCTCAAGGTGCTGATGGGCGAGCTGGAGGCGGACTCGGGGAGCGTCGAATGGGGCTACGAGACCCACCCCGGCTACTTCTCACAGGATCACGCCGAGCTGTCGAACCAGGGAAAGCACACGGTTCAGAGCTGGCTCTGGGAACACTGCCCCGGTGAGCTGATCGGTTTCGTCCGCGGGCACTTGGCCCAGGTCCTGTTCCAGAAGGACGAGGTCGAGAAAAAAATCGCCAACCTGTCGGGAGGCGAGAAGGCACGGCTGATCTTCGCCAAGCTCGCGGTGACCTACCCCAACGTGCTGGTCGTGGACGAGCCGACCAACCACCTCGACCTGGAGGGGATCGAGGCGCTGGCCAGGGGCCTCGAGAAATACGACGGGAGCGTCCTCTTCGTCAGCCACGACCGCTGGTTCGTCTCGCGGCTGGCCACGCGGATCCTCGAGCTACGCAGCGACGGGATCGAGGACTTCGTCGGCACCTACGAGGAGTACCTGGCCGCCTGCGGCGACGATCACCTCGATGTGGACGCGGCGATCCTGAAGGCGCGCGGCAAGGACTAGCAGCAGGAGCTCCGCCGGCCCCGGCTCGCCTCGACCGTGACCGCACCGAAGTCGATCCCCTGGAGGGTCTGCCATGCGCTCTCGTCGCGGTCGATCACGCGAACGTCGGCGAATCCGGCCCGCTCGAACGCCTGCAGGAACCGATCCTCGCGATACGCTCCCGAGATGCACCCCGACCACAGGTCGGGGTCGTCCTTCATCGCCTGCGGTACGGTTCGATTGCTGACGATATCGGCGATCACCGCGCGACCGCCGTCCCGCAGAACACGGAAGATCCCGGCGAACAGTCGCTCGCGGTCCTCCTCGCGTACGAGGTTGAGCACGCAGTTGCTGATCACCACGTCGACCGAGCCGTCGGGAATCAGCGGTGACAGATCCTGGATCCGACCCTTGCGGAACTCCACGTTGTGGTAGCCGATGCGATCGCCGACGGTCCTGCGATGCTTCTCGGCGAGGCCCAGCATGTCGTCGTTCGTGTCGACGCCGATCACGCGACCTTCGGGACCGACGATCTGGCTGGCGATGAAGCAGATCTTCCCGCCACCGCTGCCGAGATCGAGGACCGTTTCGCCGCGCCGTAAGTGGCGCGACGGGTCCCCGCAGCCGTAGTCGCGCTCGAGGATCTCGTCGGGGATGACCTCGAGGTATCGGGGGTCGTAGTCGACCGGACAGCAGAGCTCCTTGTCGCAGGTCCCGGCGGCAGCGGAGTAGCGATCCAGCACCGAGCGATCGACATCGTGAGGTTTAGCGGACATCCCAAGATCCTCCCGTCAAGCGACCCCGTTCCCGCGATACAGATCCAGCACGGGATCGGCTTCAATCAGGGTGAACACATCACGGATCTGTTCCAGTCCCAGACGGATCAAGAAGTTCACGTTTTTTCCGTAGCTCTTGGCGCCGAGGATGTAAAAATCCGGCTCGGGATGGGTCAGCGCTTCGGCTCCCGCCGACGTCTGGGCGAGACAATCGGCCTCGCCGCCGGCCAGCAGCGTGGCCGCCAGCCTCATCGGTCCCATCGTCGCCCAGCACTCGTGCACCTGGAGCTCGGTGTAAAGGCTCCGATCGGGACGGTAACCGACGAGGGCAAGCACGGTGTCGACCTCGACGGTCTCGTCTCCGGTCGGGCCGCCCAGCGTGACGCGAAGCGGCCCCTCGGTCGGCGTCTCGATCCGTTCCACGACGGACGCCGGCCGGATCTCCACGCTCGGCTCGCCGCCCGCCGCAACGCGATTCCCCAGCCGGTTGAGCCGGTCCCGTTCCGGTAGCGGATCGTCCTCATGGACCGGAAAGGGCCGGATCCCAGCGTCACGGCGCACCCAGATCGTCGATGCGTCGTCCAGCCGGAGGAGCTGATCGAGGGCCGTCGCCGCCGAGTGGCCCGCCCCGACGAGCAACACGCGCTTGCCCTCGTACCGTTCGCGATCGACACCGAGGA
>JBFFZZ010000084.1:0-10947 GCA_041568335.1 Candidatus Polarisedimenticolaceae bacterium
AGACGAGGGTCGAATTCGAGGCGATCTCGCCGAGGATCACGGACCCCAGCGCGTTGCTCAACACGATGTCGGACCCCGGCCCGCCCGCGGAGAGCGGCACGCTGTGCCACTGCAGGACGCCGACGCTGGAGGCATCCGCCGCGTAGGTCAGGCGCATGCTGTCGGGAGTGAAATCGGCGGCCACCACGTTCCCGTCGACGCTGGCGGAGGCGTCGCTGAGCTGGACCCCGGAAGAGGCGGTTCCGACGGTCGCCTTGTAGATCTCGGTCGCGCCCCCTCCGAACGAGGTGTCGTTGCCGAAGAACGCGATCGTCGTCCCGTTCGGCGCGACGCCGACGGCGGACACCGGGCGCTGAGCGGCGCTGTTCAGCCGGACCGGTGTGACCCCGCCGCCGATCGACGCGCTGAAGACGTCGTTGACCCCACCGCCGGCATCGGGATCGGCCAGGAAGACCACGTTGGCCCCGTCCGAGGTGATCTGGAACAGCTCGACCCCCACGTCGCCGACGCCGAACGCGAGCCCCGCGCTCAGCTTGGTCGGCGCGGCCGAGCCATCCACCGGCACGCTGTACAGCTCGAACAACCCCGCGCTGTCCTGATCGGCGATGTAGACCGCGGTCTGTCCGTTCGGCGTCAACGCGAAGGCGGTGACGTCGCCCGCCATCACCGCGCCGGGCCCGTACGAGCGGATGCCCTGCAACACCGGAGTCTCGTCACCCGCGGAGATCGTCGTCCGGACGGTCTCCGCCGGCAGGATGGAACATGCCGCGAAGGCAAGCAGGGCGATCACGATGCGTTGGGTGTTTTTCCTTGGGTGCATCCTTTTCCTCGTGACTCGTGCGTTACTCGACCGTGGTCACCGCCGCGTGGAATACGCGAGAGTCGGCCAGCTGAACGCTGATGACGATCGTCCCGGCGGGGAACCCGATCGTGCGCAGCCCGAACTCGCAGAGGTTGGTCTTGCAATCGAAGTTCGGATCGTCGGGGTTCGACGCGCTGTCCTTGATGTTCGTCAGCGGAAGCTCCCCGATGTCGACGTGCCGGATCGAGACGATCTGCGGACGATCCGCGATATCGTCTTTCCCCAGCGTTTGGTCCCCACACTTCAGCCTCATCTTCAACGGTGCGTTGCTGCCGTGGTTGATCGTCGCCGCGGCCGTGTTGTAGGGATAGCTCTTGGGCACCAGATCGACGATGACCGGGCTCAAGAACCCTTCGAGGCCGTCGTAGGGGGTATCGGAGAGGTTCTGCAGATCGCACTTGTCGGCGATCCCCAGGACGAACGGCATGTCGGTGGAGACGAGTCCGCTCGGCCCGTCGCCCTGGATGTTCAGCTTGCAGACGCGCCCGACGTCGCTTTCCTGCTCGTCGGGAATCGTGAACATGAAGCTTCCGTTGGTCGTCTTCGGGTCGAAGACCGGTGTCGAATCGCAATCGGCCGGCGTATCGAGCGCCGGAAAATCGTCAAACGTCACGCTGTCGGCGAGGAACGTCACGGGGTGCGGGTTGAAGCCGTCCGGCTCGCAGCTCATCGTGGCGACGGCGTTGAGCAGCGCGCCGCTGCCCACGTT
Source organism: Candidatus Polarisedimenticolaceae bacterium (assembly GCA_041568335.1). Classification (GTDB taxonomy): domain Bacteria; phylum Acidobacteriota; class Polarisedimenticolia; order Polarisedimenticolales; family Polarisedimenticolaceae; genus WVWW01. The sequence continues at coordinate 1,572 of JBFFZZ010000084.1, forward strand.
CAGGACTTCGACCCGGGCCTGGGCGGTTTCGCCCGGCTGGAGCAGGCTGTCCCCGCTATCGTCGGCGAGGATGACCGAGACCGGCGACGGCTCGAACTCGCCGATCGTGGCCCCCGTCGCCGGGACGATCAACGCACAGGGCCCCTGGCCGACCTTCCGGCTGCCTTTCATCACCGTCGCGGTCGTGAAGATCTCCCGCCCGATCGGCGAACCGGTCTGGCAGAGCGTGAACGACTCGCCGTCGGGAATCTCCACCTGGATCGGCGGGACCCCGCAAACCGGAGCCGCGATCACGCTGGATCCGCGGGCGCCGGACTCCGCTTCGCGCGTCCTCTCGACGCGGGGTGGCACATTTTGCTCGGTGCGCGTCGGACCCGGTCGCTCGCGGCGCGTCACCCGGGGATGTGCGGATTCCGTCACAGGCGAGAGCCGTGGGACCGGATCCGGGAACGTCGGCCGGCTCTGGGCGAAGACGCGCTTCGACAATCGCTGGGCCGGCATCGCGACCACCTCGTCGGGTGGTTCGAATACCGGTGAAAAAGCGTACTCCTCGGCAGCGTTGCCCTCGGGGGGATCGCAAACACACGACGAGCCCTGGCTGCAGGTCCCGGTGCCGGTCGAGGGGCAATCGGTGAAATCGCAGACGAAACCGCACTCCCCGCAATTAAAGGGGTCGGTGTGGATGTTGACGCACTCGTTGTTGCAGTTGGTCTGGAGCGGCGGTCGGCACTCGACACACGCTCCGCCGGTGCAGATCGAGTTGGCGTCGCAGACATTCCCACAGGCGCCGCAATTCAACGGGTCGGTCAGCAGATCCGCGCAGGAGATGCCGTCGCAGAGCTGGGAGGTCGCCCCGGGACAAATGTCGGCGCAGGCCCCGTTGTCGCAGAACTGGTCGAACGCACACGCGTTGTTGCAGGCCCCGCAGTTCCCCACATCGGTCAGTGTGTCGACGCAGACGCTGTTGCAGTACTCCTGCCCGACGCCGGGACAGATGTCCGCGCACGCCCCGCCGTCGCAGAACTCGTCGAACGCGCAAACCGTGTCACAGGCGCCACAGTTGGATTCGTCCGTCAACGTATCGACGCAGACGCCGTTGCAGTACTCCTGGCCGACACCGGGACAGATGTCCGCGCACGCCCCGCCGTCGCAGAACTCATCGAACGCGCAAACCGTCCCGCAGCTACCGCAGTTGTTCTCGTCGGTCAGGGTGTCGACGCAGACCTCGTTACAATAGGCCTGCCCGACACCGGGACAGATCGGGCCGCACGAACCGCCCGAACAGAACTCATCGAACGCGCAGACGACGTTGCAGTCGCCGCAGTTGCCGTCGTCGTTGAACGTATCGACGCAGACCTCGTCGCAGTACTCCTGGCCGGGTCCGGGACAGATGTCGGCGCAGGCCCCGTTGTCGCAGAACTCGTCGAAGGCGCAGACGTTGCCGCAGCCGCCGCAGTTGTTGACGTCGTTGAGCGTGTCCTCGCAGGTCTCCCCGCAGAGCTGCTGGCCGACGCCGGGGCAAATGTCCTCGCACACGCCCTGCTCGCAGGTCTGGTCCCACTCGCAGACGTTGCCGCAGCCGCCGCAGTTGTTCTCGTCCGTGAGATAGAACTGACAGCCGTCCTCGCAGATCGTCATGTCGGCTTCGGGACAGCAGTCGGGCTCCTCGACCATGAAGGTCACCGTCTCGCCCGTGGTGTTGGTGATCCTCTGTTCGAACCGCCCGGGCACGAAGGTGCTGTCGCAGCTCGCGATGGTTTGCTGGGGGCTGAAGAAGGTCACCAGGCTCGAGGTCAGCGACGCGCTCGAGACGGTCACCTCGGTGGGGAAGATCGACTTGCCCGGCAGATCGAAGGCACCCCCCCCGATCCCCGGGGTCGAGATGCCCGCCATCCCCGTCCCGTAGACCGGGACCTCACGAGGGTCCACCCGGAACATCCCCGTCGAGGTGATCGAGTAGACCTGCGAGACCGTCGTCCAGGTCCACTTGGTGCCGACGTCCGGCCCGCTCGTGAGCAGCGACTGAAAACCGCCGGGGCCCGCGCCCGGCCACTCGAACGTGAAGCCCGCGCCGCCGGCATTGTTGAAGATGATGTTCTCCACTTCGACCGGAAAACTCTGCAGCACGTTGGTCTGGACCGTGCTCTCCTTGCCGTTGAGCGGGTTGCCGTCCAGATCGATCCTCTGTTCCGCGGTGCCGGCCGGTGGCGCCAGCGGCATCGCCAGGACGGCGATCAGAAAAAAGACGAGCGGACTTCTCAGACCCGACCCGAGTCGACACTCCAGCATGACTCTCCCCCACTCGGCCGCGGACACAAGACCCTGGCTCGAACAATATACTTAACTAAATCCAACGCTTCCGCCGCTAATTCTGCACGAAGCCGGACCTTTCAGGACTGTACGGCTGCTCGAGTCGGGGTTTTCCGGGAATTTGGTAACCCGAAGCTCAGTCCGGGAGGCGGCGGAGGAGGACGATCGTCATGTCGTCGGCCTGCGGCGTGCCTGCCGCAAACAGGTCCAGGGCCGCGACGAGGCGCTCCGTCAGCTGCACCACGGGATCGTCCGCGTGCGAGCGGACGATCTCGGCGACCCGCTGCTCCCCGAATGGCTCTTCGTCCGCGTTTTCGCACTCGAAGATCCCGTCCGTCGCGACCAGCAGGACATCGCCCGGTTCGAGGATCCGCGAATGGACCTCCCCGACAGGCAGATCGCCCAAGATCCCTAACGGCCGGGTCGTCGAGGACAGCCACTCTGCTCGATTTTCCGCCGCATGGTAGTGCAGCAGCGGTCCCTGGCCGGCAGCGAGATAGTCGAGGCGGTGGGTTGCCGGATCCAGTTGCGCCAGGAACGCGGTGACGAACCGGTTGTCGGAGAGATCCTCCGCGAGCTGGTCGTTGATCTGCTGCGCGGCTTCGATCAACGGGACCGAGAAACGCAGGCACATGCGCAGCATCGCGCGGACCTGGGTCACGCTCAGGGCGGGCCCGATGCCGTGGCCCGTCGCGTCACCCAGGAGCACCACAAGGCGAGAGTCGTCGCGGATGAGGACGTCGAAGATGTCGCCGCCCGTCCGATCGGCGGGTCGGCACCAACCCGACACGTCGTAGCCGTCGACCCGCGGCATGACCTGGGGCAACACACGCATCTGAATCCGGCGCGCCACCTCGAGCTCGCGCTCCAGACGCTCCTTGGCGACCAGGTCCTTGAGCAGCCGGGTGCGTTGAAGCGCCACCGCGCACTGGGCCCCGAGCGTCCTCGCGACCCGCTCGTCCTCCTCCGTGAAGGTGCCGTCGTTCTTGTTCAGGACCTGCAGGACCCCCTCGAGGGAATCGTCGTGGCCGACGAGTGGAACCGCCATCAGGCAACGTGTGCGGTAGCCGGTCCGCCGATCCACCTCCTGGTTGAAGCGCGGATCCGCATAGCAATCGGGTACGTTGATCACCTGTCGCGTCCGCGCGCACTCGCCGACGATCCCTCGATCCGCCGGGACCCGCAGCTCCGCCTCTCCCGTCGCGACCTTGGCGACGAGCTCCTCGTTGTCGGCGTCGTACAGGAACACCGTTCCGCGCTCGGCGCCGAGCACCGACCTTCCGGCGTCGATCACGCTCGCCAGCATCGTCGCCGTATCGGACGGGCGGGCCAGCGCGCGCGTGACCTTCAGGATCCGTTCCAGCGCCTCCGCTTCCAGGCGGGTCCCGTGGTTCTCGTTCGTCATCCCTGCACCCCCGGTTGAAACGGGCCCTGCGGGCCCACCCCGGTTGACCGTCGTCGACGACCCGGGGCACGATAGAGTACGCTCAGACGGTTTTTTTTTCCGCAACGAGACGCGATGCACCCACCGGCGGACGAACACCAACGGGTCCTGGCCCGCTGTCAGCCGTTCAGCGGCCTCCCCGAAGAGATGCTCGGCGCGTTACTCGAACGCATGACCGAAGCCTCCTATCGGCCGGGAGACAGGCTGATCCGGCAGGACTCTCGCGGCAACTCGCTACAGTTGCTCCTGGAGGGCCGTGCGGCCGTGATCGTCGCCGGCGGCTCCACGGAACCGAGCGAGGTTGCCGAGGTCTCGGTCGGCGAGGTCGTCGGCGAGATGGCGTTGATCTCCGGCGAGCGAACGAGCGCCGACGTCGTGGCCCGCACCGCGGTCCGCGTGCTGAACCTGCCGGCAAACGACTTCCACGAGCTGGCCCGCAAGCACCCGGAGATCGCGGTCGTGCTCACACGGTTGATCGCCAAGCGGCTCGGACGCTCCGATGCCGATGCTCTCGGCGGCAAGCTGATCCACGGCTACCGCATCGAGCGTTGCGTCGGCCGGGGCGGCATGGCCGTGGTCTACGAGTCCTTGCGCGAGAGCGACGGCGAACGGGTCGCGCTCAAGATGATGAGCCACAAGCTGACGTACGACGCCATGGCGCTCGCGCGGTTTCGAGAGGAGACCCAGTTGCTGTCGGGCTTCGATCACGACAACCTGGCGCGGCTCGTCGACCGGTTTTCGGCCTACGGGACCCATTTTCTCGTCGTCGAGTACTGCGAAGGTCCGTCGCTCGACAAGATCACGGCCGCCCGCGAGCCGATCCCGGAGGAGATCGTACGCCCGATCACCGGACAGATCGCCGTGGCGCTCGAGTACGTCCACGGCCTCGGCGTGCTGCACCGCGACATCAAGCCGAGCAACGCGATGCTCGCCGGCGAGGGTTTGCTCAAGCTGATCGATTTCGGCATCGCGCGCCCGATCGGTCAGGCGGACGATCGGACGCAGACCCTCGAGACCGTGATCGTCGGGACGCCCTTCTACATGGCTCCCGAACAGCTCGAGGACACGGCGGAAATCGATCAACGGGTCGACAGCTATGCGCTGGCCTGCATGACCTACGAGCTGCTCGCGGGTCAGCGGTTGTTCAAGAAGTCGAGCAGCTTCGGGATGTGGCAGCAGAAGACGACCGTCGCGCTCCCACCTCGGGAGTCGATCGGGAGGGGGATCAGCGAGGAGATGGACGCGTTCCTGCGACGCAATCTCGATCCGGACCCGAACCGGCGTTCGGCCTCGCTCGCCGCCCAGGCGGCGTGGTCCGCACCGATCGATGTCGAGGCCCTGCCGGTGAAGCCCTAAGTGACGCGAGAGCCGTACCCGCTCGCGGCGCTCGGACTGCTGGCGCTGCTGGTCGCGATCGCCTTCTCGGGGACTCTCTCCAACGAGCTCGTCTACGACGACCGCGAGATCGTCCGCGACAACCCGGTGCTGGAGACGCTCTCCCCCGGCGAGCACCTCGGACGCGGCTTCTGGCCCGGTGAGGATCGCACCTACCCCTACTATCGCCCGCTCACCAGCTGGACGTTGGCCTTGAACCATGCGCTCAACGGCGAAACGGCTCCCGGGTATCACCTCGCCAACCTGCTTCTTCATTTCGGGTGTGCGACGCTTCTGTTCCTGTTGCTGCGTGGTTTGGCCGGCGCCTGGCCGGGTCTCGCCGCGGCCGCCCTGTTCGCCGTGCATCCGGTCCAGACCGAGGCCGTCGCCTGGGTCGTCGGCCGGGCCGATCTGCTGGCGACGTTCTTTCTCCTGCTCACCCTGCTCATCCACTCGGGCCTTTCGGAGCGGGTGTCGGGCTCCGGAGTCGTGCGCGTCGGCGCGGCGGCCGGGACGCTGGCCGCGGCGCTCCTCTCCAAGGAAAACGCCCTGACCTTCCCGGTGCTGCTGATCGCACTCGAGCTGGCCCGGGCCGTCCGGCACGAGGGATCGTGGCGGGAGCGGCTGCGCCCCGCGGCAAGGCGACTCGCGACGGCCGGCGCCGTCTATCTCGTCATCCTCGTCGGCTACCTGCTGTTGCGTCATCAGATCGTCGGCTCGCTGCTGGCCTCCGGCGACGAGGCTCTGTGGAAGAACCCGATCCTCACCGCGCCGCTGCTCACCCGCTGGCTGACCGCGGTGCACATCGCCGGGCGTTACCTGCTGTTGATCGTGTTCCCACGCACGCTGTGCGTCGACTACTACTACGACGTCGTGCCGTTGATCCGCTCCCTCGGCTCGCCCGGGTTCCTCGTACCGGCCGCGGCGATCGCCGGGCTGCTCGCATGGGTCTGGATCGCCAGGCGCTCGACCGCCGTGATCTTCGGCGCTCTGGCCGCCGCCGGTGCCTACCTGCCGCTGTCGCACCTGTTGTTTGCCGCCCCCGTCGTGATGGCGGAACGCATCCTCTACCTGCCGATGGTCGGCGTGACCGCGTGTCTGGGAGCCTCGATCGTCACGCTCGCCACACGCATCGCGCCGCAAAGGAAGTCCTTGGCCGCAGCGGTCCTGACGCTGCTCGTGATCGTCCCGCTCGCGTTGCGCGCGCGCGACCGGACGGCGGACTGGCGCAACGACCTGGCGTTGTTCGGCGCCGCGGTGGAGGCGCAGCCGCGCAGCGCGTTGAGTTGGAACAACCTCGCCAGCATCCAGCTCGAGAACGACGACGCGGCGGCGGCGGAGCAATCGGCGCGACGTGCGCTGGAGATCCTACCCGACTACCTGGCCGCGAACGGCAACCTGGCGGACGCTCTGCGGCGGCTGGGTCGGTTCGACGAGAGTGAGCGGGTGTTGCGAAAAGCCCTGCTCGAATCCCCCGAGGCGGAGGATGCGCTGTGGCTCAACCTCGTGCAGCTGATCACGATGCGAGCGTCCCGGCTCGAAGGCGAGGGGCGGACGGACACGGCGGGCGTCCTGCGTCGAGAGGCGATCGACCAGGCCCGGGCGCGACTGGAGCGCGTTCGAACGGGGATTCCGGCCGCGGTCTACCACCTGGCGCTGGCGCAGAACTTCTGGGCCCTCGACCGCAACGAGGAAGCCGGAAAGGCGTTCGTCGACGCTCTCGTCGCGACGGAGACCGGGGCGTCGTTCGACAATTCCCTGCTGGAGGTCCGTATCACGGTCTACGACGCGACCGCCGCGTGGCATCGCCATCAGGGCCGTGCCGACCATGCGGCGAGGAGCTGGCTGGACGCGGCGGCGGCGGCGGAAGCCGTCGGGACGCCCGCGCGGGCGGCCGCCTTCCTGTTACGCGCCGCCCAGGTGAGGTTGGAACAGGGCGATCGCGCGGCCGCGCTCGATCTGGTCCGGCAGGCGCAACCGCTCGGCCGGGGCAACGCGGAGATCGAGCGCCGAGTCCGCGCGGCGCTGAGCGGGCTGCAAGAGGGCGGCTGAACAAGAAAAGGGCCGGGCACCGCATGGGTACCCGGCCCGTTCCTCTTTCTCAGACCTAACGGCAGGAGCCCGGCGCCACCTTCCGTGGCTTGTCGGCGCTCACGGTTCCGAAGAACCCGTTGACGCTGCCCTCGTACTGGATCACGTAGAAGAACGCCTGCCCGGGCGCGGGCAGCTCGTCGTCCTCGTAACCCGCCGTCGTCGTGTCCTGCGAGTTCATCTCGACGCACGACACGACCCCGAGGTCGTAGTGGTCTCCCTGATCGCTCAGGTCGGCGATGTCCCCGCGAACGACGTTGTAGACCAACGCGTTCGGGGCCGCGGTCCAGCTGAGCATCGTCCCGACCGTCATGCTCTCCGCCTCGATCATGACCGGCTCGGTGACACCGCCCTGGTCATGGTCGACCGTGACCTCGGCGTCCGCGCTGGCCATGTTGCCGCCGACGTCGGTCGCGGAGTAGGTCAGGCTGTAGATACGGCCCGGTCCGTCCCCCGCACGCTCGGCGCGCAGCTGGAAGTTGAAGTCCGCGGTGCCCAGATCCGCCTCGCGGATGTCGTTCACCGTGGCGCCGTCCCCGGAGCCCTCGGCGTCGTCGGGTTCGCTGCTGGTGATCGAATCGAGCGAGATGTCCACGGCCGAGCAGTCGTCGACCGTGACCGTCGCCTCGATGTCGATCAGGTGGTGGTTCGGCGGCCACAGCTCGTCCGGATCGACCGAGACCGAGATCACCGGCGGCGTCACGTCGATGACGTGGGCCTGGCAGACCGAAACACCGGTCCCGGTCGCGCCGTCGCACTGGACCGTCACGTCGTTCGATCCGATCCCGAAGGGACCACCCGTGTCACACACGACCGTGACCGAGCCGCCCGCCGGATCGACGCAGGTGGCCACCGCGGCGCACGCGATCGAGGCGTCGCACGTTTGCGGATCGGCGTTCGCCGACGGGTCGAGACAGCTGATGATCGGCGTCGGGTTGCACTGCGAGTCGCACCCGTCGCCGTCGTTGGCGTTACCGTCGTCGCAGGTCTCGCCCGGTCCGACGACGCCGTCGCCGCAGACGAAGGACTCGGTCCGCACCGCCAGGGCGTTGACGTCGTCCAGCGATATCGGCAACGGCTTGTACAGGTTGACCAGCCACAGGAACAGCTGGTCGATCTGGAACGGGCTTCCCGGCATCCCACTCTGGCCGCCGGGGATCACTTGCAGCACCTGCGGACCGGTCGGCGCCATCGTCGCCTGCAGACGCCGCGACGGCCCGCTGTCGAACGTGAATTCGTGGAGGCCGTCGGCGCGCGCGCTGTGCGACGACGCGTCGACCGCGCCCATCCCGCCCGCGCGGGAGATCCCCGGAAGATCGGGCGCCAGATTGAGCGGCGATCCCGCCGGCGGGATGCTCAGTGCCGGGCCGAGAGCGTGCGCGAACACGATGCGATGCAGCTTGCCCCAGCGGTAGTCCTCGAGGTTGGTCGAGTTGTCGAACGCCGGCTTGAACTCGTCCGACGCCAACAGATCCAAGCCGTTGACCAGCGCCTGGAGCAGGATCACGTCACGAGCGACGTGCTGATCCGCGACCCCCGGCACGTTGAAGAAGTTGATCAGGGAGGCACCCGTGCCTCCGTTGATCGCGTAATTGTCGAGCAGGCGACGGATCGCGGCCATGGCCTGACCACTACCCGGCGCAAAGGCATCCAGCGGGATCGGCAGCGAGGCCAGCGTCGTATCGATGACGCGTTGAACCAACTGGCCGCGCCACATCGCATAAATCGTCGCCGCGACGGAATTGTCGATCTCGGCCGGGCTCGGTGGCCCGGGTGCGAGCGGGTTGTCACCGGGATCGAAGCCCTCGTTGATGCCGGTCGGGGTGGAGAAGTCCCACGCGCCCAGACGCGAGATCGCCTCTGCGACGCGCGGATCGGCGACGATGGCGGTCAGCTCCGGTGGCGCGCCCGCCGCCGTCGCGTTCGTGTAAGCACCCTGCAAGTAGGGCATCAGGATCTCGGCATCGAGCAACTGGTTGTTGCCCTGGATGGCGATCGATTCGGCCTGGGACATCTTGCCGCCGCCGGCAAGGATGTCGTCAAACAACCGTTGCAACCGTCCCTGGCGGTACCCCGTCGCGTACCCCGAGCTGAGGTACAGGACGCCGTTGAAGCCCGCTCGGAACTGGTTCCATGAAAGGTTGTCGAACGTCGTCC